>JAXHVI010000001.1:0-2429 GCA_034189195.1 Thermodesulfobacteriota bacterium
CGGCCGTTCCCGGATCGGCCCGAGAGGTCCACATGATGGGACAGCACGAAGACAAAAGTAATTACCTGCTCATGCATGCCATGGCGTGCAACGCCTCGGGCGTCATCGGCTCGGCCTGCGCCGCCGGGATTCTGTGGAGCTTCATGATCGGCTAGACTGGCTGAGGCATGCGCATGCAGGGGCCCGGTGGACACAGTGGCTGGCGGGCGGCTTGACACCTCCTTGACTTTCGTCAAACAGGCGGGGTAAAATGGCCCACGAACAGGTCAGGCCTTGCCCTTTCTTTCTTCATACCATGGAGGCGTTTGATGAAGCATCCGGTTTTTTCTTTTTTTCTCCCTGCTTTTGCCGCTCTCTTGCTCACCGGGCAGATGGCGTCCGCGGATATCTATAAGTACATAGACGACCAGGGCCGAATCCATTACGCCAACAGTCTTGAGTCCGTCCCCCCCCAGTACCGCCGGCAGGTTGAAATCAAAGAGGAACTGGAACCCCCTTCACAACAGCCGACCGGCGCACCACCGGCGGCGGCCCCTGCCGCATTGGACGGCAGTACCGGCGCCAACGATTTCGGCCAGTCCGAAGCAGCGGCCCTCAAAGCCCGAGAACAGTCCATCCAGAAAGAGTTTGAAGCCCTTAAGGCGGAACAGAATGAACTGATTCGTCTGAAGGAGGCCGCTGACACACCGGACAAGATAGAAAATTACCATCGGAAAATGGAACGGTTCCTGGAACGCTCTGATGCCTTTCATGAAAGGCGGAAAGCCTTTGAAAAAGAGGCCCGGGAGTACAACGAAAAGGTTCGTCAAAATATTGAGCAAACCCTTAAAACGCTTGAAGCCGGGGAAAAACAGAAATAAAAACAACCGGCGCTTGACGCAACGCCGGTAAACGGAGGAGTAAACATGCCGAACAGCATCTATTCCAGTGATTACCTGAACGCGGTCAAAGTGGGAAGGCCCCCCAACATCGTCCGGCTGTTCCCCAATTCCAGGGCGCTGATCGTCAGCGGGCGATACATCAACCAGGCCCTGGCAGCCAAAGGCAAGGCCGTAACCATGGCGGCCAACGGCAGGAACAGCTTTGTCATTCGAGGGGCGCTTCGGGCGGCGCAGCGGGCCAATGCCGCGATTATCATTGAAATTGCCAAATCCGAGGGTGGACGAAACGCCTACTGCGCGGTCAACTACTGGAACATGGCCCGCCAGGTGGACGCCTTCTGCAACGAAATGGGGATCACCGTTCCGGTGGCCGTTCACGCAGACCATTACGGCATCAAAAATGAAAAGGATATCGCCGATGCCAGGGTGGAGATACCCTCCCTTTTTGAGGCGGGCATCACCTCCATCGCCATTGACGCCTCCCACATGCCCGACGACCAGAACCTGCTGGCCAACATTGAACTCAACCCCTTTGTTCCCAAATGGGCGGGCCTGGAGACCGAAGTGGGCGAGATCAAGGGAAAGGCCGGGCTTTCCACCAAAGCGGAGGCCCTTTTCCTGATCCAGGGGCTCAACGCCCACGGCATCTTTCCGGACTGGATCGCCTTGAACAACGGCACCACTCACGGCATAGAGGCCAGCGACCAGGGCATCCAGGTGGAGCTTACCGCTGAGATTCACAAGGCCATCGCGCCTTACCATGTATATGGAGCGCAGCACGGCACATCGGGAAACAGCTCGGACCGGCTGCGGCGCATTGCCGCCGAGACCCGGACCACCAAGGCCAATGTGGCCACGGCCCTGCAGATGATTTCATGGGGGCTTGAAGTCAACGATTACGGCAACGCGTTTCTGGATGCTGCCGGCAACTTCGTCAAAAAACCCGATGCCGGGGTCACCGACGAGATGTGGGCGAAAATGAAGGCATACGCGGACGAAAAAGGACTGAAGGCCGGCGACTACAAAAAGCTCAACCTGCCCTTTGAAAACCTGCTGCATGCCCAGCCCGCGGAGATAAAAGAGCGCATGGCCAGGGGGGTTGAAGATTTTGTATTCAACATGCTGACCGCGGTTTTAAATGCCGCTGACACGGCCCCGCTGGTGATTGACGCGATCCTTGCCGCCGGTTCCCACGACCCGGGCCCGCTGGCCCAAAGGATTGAAGCCCCCGACGACTGGACCCCGGAAAAAATCAAGCAGAAAGCCGCCGGCCTGACATCAAACAAGGGGCCGGCCGGCAATTTCGACGACTGAGGCCAGTTGCTTTTGCACCGGCAAAGACGCAAAGTTCGCAAAGGGTTATGGTTCGCTTCGCGGAAAGGCAGTTGCTGTTTTTACGCGGAACCATCCATTCTTTTCTTTGCGTCCTTTGCGTCTTTGCGGTGAATTTTAATTTTTCACGCGTCCCCTTAATTTATAAAAAATTTTCGAGCTTTTTATGAAAGAAAAACTGTATTGCCCTTTTTGCGCGCAACCTCTTCAAAAACG
>JAXHVI010000010.1:0-12042 GCA_034189195.1 Thermodesulfobacteriota bacterium
TCCCTGGTCACGGCCGACACTGTTTACTGGCTCTGCGTGGGCCTTCCCCTGGGGTTTGTCTGCTTCCGGTTCATCTCCGGTCTTCCGATGGGCAACGCCCTGTTTCTGCTCGCCAAGCAGACGATCAACGGCATTGCCAATGCATTGATCGCCCGGCTGGTGATCACCGGCTGGATCGTCATCCGGCGCACAAACGGACGCATCGCCTTTCGCGAACTCTTATCCAACCTGATGCTTGTTTTCGTGCTGGGTCCGTTTCTGGTTTTTCTGGCCCTGGCCGGCCGGGCCGACATGGCGGAAACCGACCGCCGAATCCGCGACACCCTGACCTGGGACAGCCGCCAGTTGACCGACGGCCTTGAGACATGGCTCCACCAAAGAGAACGAGTGGTGGCCACCCTGGCCACTCTGGCCCAAACCCTGGACACAGAAGCGATCCAGGCCCGTCTGGACCAGGCCTGGCAGTCGGACACCGGTTTTCTGCGCATCGCCCTGATGAACCGGTATTCCACTGTAACGGCCGCCGCTCCACGGATAGAAGACGGCCGAAGCGTTCTCGGCATGAACTATGCCGACCGCCCCTATATCGCAGAAATCAGAAAAACCCTGAAACCGATCTTCTCGGATGTTCTGCTGTCAAAATTCAGGCCCGAAGACCCCATTGTCATTGTGGCGGCGCCGGTAGCAGCCGGCGGGGAGTACAACGGCCTGGTAACCGGCCTGATAAAATTCGACCGCATTCGAACCCTGCTGGAGCTTCATGCCACCGGACCCGATGTCCGCTATACCCTGGTGGATAAAAAGGGGCGCGTGATTCTCAGCAACCGGCCGGACCTGCCTTCCCTCGCGCCATTTTCCCGGCCCGGGGGCCGGCTTTCGGCCCTTGACAACGGTCTGCGTCAATGGATACCGGACCTGCCGCCCAATACCTCCACCATCGACCTGTGGGGAAAGTCATTCTACGTGGCCCGGTCCGCCCTGGGCCGCACCGCCCAATGGCAGCTGATACTCGAACAGCCGGTTGCGCCGTTTCAAAAAATCCTTTACCGCCGTTACATGAATGCTTTTCTTCTGGCTTTTACCCTTCTGGTAGCGGCCCTGGTTTTCGCCGAACTGATCAGCCGCCGCGTGGTCCGGCCCATTGACCGGATCGTGGAAGCCACCCGGACCGTGCCTGCCAGGGTCGAGGCCGGGGAACCGGTCCAGTGGCCGCGTCATCCGGTGGTGGAGGCCGATTTTCTGATCACCAACCTCAAGGTCATGTCCGATTCCCTGAAAAACAAATTCATCGAAAACCGGCAGATCAATGAATCGCTGGAACAGCGGGTGGCGGAGCGAACCGAAGCGCTTCACCAAAGCGAGGTGTTTCTTGAAAGCGTCATTGACAACATTCCGGCCATGGTCTTTGTAAAAGACGCCGCCACCCTCCGCTATGTAAAACTCAACCGGGCCGGTGAAAAACTGCTGGGGCTTTCAAGGCAGGAGATGACCGGCAAAAACGATTATGACTTTTTCCCCAACGCCGTGGCCGATCGTTTAGCCCAGACGGACCGCCAGGCCCTGGCTGAAGGCCGGCTTGTTGAAATCACCGAAGAGACCATTCAGACCCGGCACCTGGGGGAGCGAATTTTATACACCCGAAAAATTCCCATTTTTGACCGGTACAAAACCCCCCGATACCTGCTGGGCATATCCGAGGATATCTCGGAACGCAAACAAGGCCGGGAGGCCCTGGAAGCGGCCAACCGGAAACTGCGGCAGAGCCAGGCCGCCACCCTGAACATTTTAGAAGACCTGAAGGCGGAAAACGAGGCCAGAAGGAAAAACGCGGCTGAACGGGACCGGCTCCAGGAGCAGCTGATCCAGGCCCAGAAAATGGAGTCCGTGGGCCGGCTGGCCGGGGGCGTGGCCCATGATTTTAACAACATGCTCAATGTGATTCTCGGGTACACCGAACTGGCCCTGCAGAAAATGAACAAAGACGATCCCCTTTACGACGATCTGACCGAAATCCTGTCCGCGGCCCGGCGCTCTGCCGATATCACGGGCCAGCTTCTGGCCTTTGCCCGGCGCCAGACCATCGCGCCCCGGACCATCGACCTGAACGACACCGTGGAGGGCATGCTCAAGATGCTGCGCCGCCTCATCGGCGAAGACATCGATCTGGCCTGGAAACCGGGCACGGGCCTGTGGCCGGTGAACATGGATCCGGCCCAGGTGGACCAGGTACTGGCCAACCTGCTGGTCAATGCCAGGGATGCCATCAGCGGGGTGGGCAAGATCACTATTGAAACCGAAAATGCGCGGCTGGATGAAAGTTACTGCGCCGACCGGCCCGGCTTTGTTCCCCGCGAATTTGTCCTGCTGGCTGTCAGTGACGACGGCTGCGGCATGGACAGAAAAACAATGGACCACCTGTTTGAGCCGTTTTTCACCACCAAAGAGGTGGGGAAAGGCACGGGCCTGGGCCTGGCCACAGTCTACGGCATTGTGCGGCAGAACAACGGGTTTATCAATGTGTACAGCGAGCCGGGCCAGGGCGCCACCTTCAAAATCTACCTGCCCCGCCACGCGGGAGACGCCGTCTCCGAACCGCTTTTCACCGGCACGGAAACGCTTCATGGCACCGGTGAATCCGTTCTGGTGGTGGAAGACGAGCCGTCCGTTTTAAAACTCGCCGACAAGATGCTGGCCGGTCTGGGTTACACCGTCATGACGGCCCAGGGCCCGGCCGCGGCCCTGGAACAGGCAAAACGGCACACCGGCGGAATCGACCTTTTAATCACCGATGTGGTGATGCCGGAAATGAGCGGCCGGGATCTGGCGGAAAAACTGGAATCCATGCACCCCGGCCTTCGGGTGCTGTACATGTCCGGGTATACAGCCAATGTCATCGCCCATCGCGGCATTCTGGACAAGGGGGTTCATTTCATTCAGAAACCGTTTAACAAGAGAGACCTGGCAAAAAAGGTAAAGGCCGTGCTGGGAGGATAGAAATTGATTATTGATGATTGGCGATTGACAATAATCAATAAAAAAGGGCGCGCCCTCCGGATAAAAACCGGGTTGCCGGCCCTTAAAAACAAAAAGCACTCAAGGGGAAACCCCTTGGAGTGCTTTAAAAGTTTGTGGCGTCCCCAAGGGGATTCGAACCCCTGTCGCCGGCGTGAAAGGCCGGTGTCCTGGGCCGGGCTAGACGATGGGGACGCAAGTTAACGCCGCAAACTGGTGGGCCGTGTTGGACTCGAACCAACGACTCTCTGCTTAAAAGGCAGATACTCTACCGGCTGAGTTAACGGCCCTAAAATTTATGAATGATAAAGAAGGCAGGCAGGCATGTCAATAAAAAAGCAGCGGTATAGCAATTTTTTTGGTGTGTCCCAAAATTTTGTTTTTTTAAAAAATAGGAGAAAAAATTCGTTTTTGCCTGATTTTCAAAGAAACGCAAAAAGCGGGGCTTTGAAAGCCGTTGGGTAACTGCCTTTAACGTATGCAAAATTACTTTTTGAAAATTTTGTTGGGGTTTGGCGCAGTTGTCAAAAACATTGGGTATAATCCCTAAAAAAAACAATATGTTGTTTTTATTGCGCGGGCGCTGTTTACATAAGCGCCGTCCTGAGATAATCCGGCTTGACCTCAATCATGAACCAGATTATCTTCAGGCATGACTGTGGCGCCGATCTCTCCATACCGGCCATAATCAATAAACAGGCTGATTTTTTGGCATTTTCTTGCCTATTTTTTTGGGGGTTTTAAAACAACAGCGGAAAATGATTATATGTTCCGCCTTTTTGCTGTGAGCGCCGGGGACTGCAAGACCCGGCTCCGTACATGCTGTTTTTAACGCCGAGATCCTGGCGTTTGTTTTTTTGGGGCGGGTACGTAGAACGACAACGTGGTGATAATGCTTTTATTTTACTATACCCCTTTATCTTTGTGCAGCGTGGTTACATGGACTCTGTCTGGAAAAAAGTAAAAGCCGACTTAAAAACGCATGTGCCGTTAAACAACTACATGATGTGGATCGAGCCCCTGGAGTTCGAATCCGCACAGCCCGACACCCTTGTGCTGAACTGCCCCAACTCCTTTTCCAAAAAATGGGTGGCCGGCAACTACGAAAAACTGATTGTCGAGAAGGTTTGCGGGCTCTGCGGAAAACAGGTCCATCTTCGCCTGGAGGTGGCCCCCCCGGGCACCGGCGCAAAAAAGCAGTCGCCGGCACCGGATTCAACCGCCATTCCCTCCGGTACACCGACCCGGTCCGACGCCCAGCTGACGCTGCCCTCCGTCCAGGTTAAACCCGCCACGGGCCGGGTACTCAAAGCCGATTACACCTTTGACAACTTCGTGGTGGGCAACCACAACGATTTTGCCTATACCGCGGTCCTCTCCCTGGGAGCCCGGCAACAGTCCGGGGGCCGGTCCCTGTTTCTCTCTTCCCGGCCGGGCATGGGCAAAAGCCATCTGGCCCAGGCCCTGGGCCACCAGACCATAAAAGCCCGGCCCGGATGCCGGGTTTACTACACCACGGTGGAGGATTTTTCCAACGAGATGGTGTACGCCTACACCACCAAGTCCAGCGGCGCCTTTAAAAAGAAGTACCGCACCGGGTTTGACATGCTGCTGATCGATGACATTCACGCTCTGGCCGGCAAGGATCGCACCCAGGAGGAGCTGGCCATGGTGGTGGACTACATGCTGGAGGCCGACCGAAAGGTGCTGTTTGCCGGATGCTGCCTGCCCGGTGAAATTCCCAAAATGAACGACCAGCTCAAGAGCCGCCTCTCCTGCGGCCTGATCACCACCATGGAAACCCCTGACTTTACCACCCGGGTCCGCATTCTTCAAAAAAAGGCAAGATTTTACGGGTATGCCGTGCCCCAGGATATTCTCGAATACCTGGCCGACGTGCTGACCGAGGATGTGCGGCAACTGGAAAGCGGCCTGGTCAACCTGGCAACCAAGTCCGGCCTGCTGGGCGTGCCCATGGACAGGGATCTGGCCGAAAGCATTATCAAAAACATGGCGGTGCGAAACGGCGCGATCACCCTGGACGCCATTAAAAAGGTGGTGTGCAAGGCCTACGGACTTGCCGCCAAAGAGATCGACTCCCGGTCCCGCAAGCACCGGGTCGCCTGGCCCCGGCAGGTAGCCATCTACCTCTCCCGGCGCTATACTGACCACTCCCTGAAAGCCATCGGCCGCAGCTACAACCGGTACCACGCCACAGTGCTGCACTCCATCAACACCGTGGAACAGGCCATGAAGGCAAACCGCTCGGTATTTCAGGAAGTGGACTACATTATTCAGAAAATAGAGTCCGGCAAGATTTAAAGGCCGCCCGACAATTAAATTTCACCGCAAAGGCGCAAACGCCGCAGAGAAAAAAGGATGGCGCGCGTCAAACAACGGCCTCCCCTTTGCGAAAGAAAACATAACCCTTTGCGCGCTTTGCGCCTTTGCGGCAAAACAACAAAAAACCGCCACACCGGACACCGCCAAGACAGGCAGCCATGGTCCCCCTGACGAAAAAGACAATCGAAGAAATTCAGGGCATCGTGGGAAGCGATCACTGCACCACGGCCCCTGAAGACCGGGTCTGCTATGCCTACGACGCATCCGCCGCCGACTGCCTGCCCGATGCCGTGGTGTTTCCCGCGGACCGGGACCAGGTGGCCCGGGTGCTGTCCCTGGCCCACAGGAAAGGGTTTTGTGTCACGCCCCGGGGGTCGGGGTCCGGCATGACCGGCGGGTCGGTGCCGGTGGCCGGGGGCGTGGTCATGGTGTTAAACCGGCTCAACCGGATTCTGGAGATCGACACGGACAACCTGGTGGCCCGGGTGGAGCCAGGGGTGATCACCGGCGACTTTCACAGAGCCGTGGAGGCATTGGGCCTTTTTTATCCGCCCGATCCCTCCAGCGCCGCCTTTTCCACCCTGGGCGGCAACGTGGCCGAGTGCGCCGGCGGCCCCCGGGCCGTCAAATATGGCGTGACGCGGGATTATGTTCTGGGGTTGTCAGCCGTGCTGCCCACCGGCGATATGATTACCACCGGCGTTCGCACGGCCAAGGGCGTGGCCGGCTACGACCTGACACGGCTGATCGCCGGCTCCGAAGGCACCCTGGCCGTGATTACTGAAATGACCCTGCGGCTGCTGCCCCTGCCCGAGGCAGTGGGCACCATGACGGCCCTGTTTGACGATATCCGGCAGGCGGCGCACGCCGTGTCTGAAATCGTTCGGCAACGAATCGTGCCGCGCACCCTGGAGTTTATCGACAACGCCTCCCTGGGCTGTGTTGAAAAGAGCCTGAACCTGGGGCTGCCGGTAACAGCGGCGGCCATGCTGCTGATCGAGGTGGACGGCACACCCGTGGCCAATACCGCGGCCCTTGAAACAATCGCCGCCATCTGCACAAGCCAGGGCGCCGCCCAGGTGACGGTGGCCGGCACGAAACAGGCCGCCGAAGACCTGTGGCGGGCCCGCAAGGCCATCTCCCCCGCCCTTTTCAACCTGGCCCCGGACAAGATCAATGAAGATATCGTGGTGCCCCGCAGCCGGATTCCCGACATGGTGGCGGCACTGGAGACCCTGGGCCGGGAGGCCGGCCTGACCATCGCCTGCTTCGGCCATGCCGGTGACGGCAACATTCACGTGAACATCATGCTGGACAAAAAAGACCCGGTGCAGGCGGAAAAGGCAAAAGAGGCGACAGACCGGCTTTTTGAAGAGACATTGCGCCTGGGCGGCACGATTTCCGGCGAACACGGCATCGGCATCACCAAGGCCCCCTACCTGAAAAAAGAGGTGGGCGAAGCGGAGCTGACGCTGATGCGGCGAATAAAAAAGGTGTTTGACCCCAACGGGATTTTAAATCCCGGAAAAATCTTTACCGTGTAAAAAGTTGAAACGTGCGCTTCAGGTTTCACTGAATGGGCGCGATGTCACTGTCCTGAAAGCCGAACAGGCCATCTGTCTCCATGGTGTCAATCCTGTGGTTGTACACGATGATGCAGCGCACGGCCAGGGCGCACTTGCGCGTGCACAGGCGGCTGTTCGGATCAAAATCACCCAGGCATCCCATCTGGTCCTGCCTGAACAGCCGGTCCCATATATCATCCATGCCGATAAAGTCCCTCATTCTCGCATTTCCTTGAGTATCTCATTATGAATCAAACCATTGGTGGCCAGAATCGTCTTTTGTTCCGGCACAAAGTCCTTTCCGGAAAAATCGGTGACCGTGGCGCCGGCCCGGCGGGCAATCAGCATGCCGGCGGCCGTGTCCCAGGGGTAAAGCCCCTCTTCCCAGAACCCGTCAAACCGGCCGCAGGCAACATAGCACAGGTCCAGGGCCGCAGACCCCAGTCGCCGAATGCCCCGGGAAGCGGCCATGCAACGGGAAAGGCGGGCCATCACCGGGTCAAGCCGCTGGTCCACGTCATAGGGAAACCCGGTGGCCAGCAGGCTGTCGGAAAGGGCCGGAGTTTCGGACACGGTGATGGGCGCGCCGTTCAGCTCGGCCCCATGGTCAACGGTGGCGGTGAACAGCTCCCCGGTTTCCGGGTTTAACACCACGCCGGCTGTGACCTCATCGTTTTCGGCAAAGGCGATGGAAACGCAAAACAGCCCCAGGCCGTGGGCAAAGTTGGTGGTGCCGTCCAGCGGGTCAACAATCCATCGGCAGTCGGACCGGGTTCCGGTAAGGCCGGACTCTTCAGCCAGAACGGAGTGGTCGGGAAACCGCCAGTGAATTTCATCGACAATGGCCTTTTCCGAGGCCCGGTCCGCCTCGGTCACCAGGTCCCGGACCCCTTTTTTGTCCACGGAAAAACGGCCACGAAAAAAGGCGCGCAACGCCCGGGCGCCCTTGAACGCCGCGCCGATGCCCACCTGTCTCACATACGCCAGATCAACGCTCATATCCTCTCTTTTGTACCGCCAAAGCCGCAGCGTGTCAACCGATAAAAAGAGAACCGTCTCCCGGTTGGCAGCAGACAAATTGGGTAGTTTGCGGCTGGGCCGTTGGTTTTGAAAGGCGTCCAGGGGTCAAGAATCCTTGAACCCTGTGCACCTACCAATATGGAAGAAATCCCAAAAAAGAGAGCCAAAGGGCTGAACCGGTTTTCTCGCGCAGAACTACTTGTTATGATTTACGATCTGCTCCACCCGGCCGGCCAGCCGCTCGATCAGGGGCCCCAGGGTGGCGGCATTGTCGGCCGACACCGGCACGCCGCCGGTGGCCCGGACCAGGGCCTCGACCTGTTCGGGCGTGGCCCGGTCCGCCTTGTTGACGGCATAGACCATGGGCGTAAGCGAGAGGCCCAGTTCCGTCACGATCCGCTCCACGGACCGGATCTGGGCTTCGGCCGCCGGGTTGGCGGCATCCACCACGTGGACGAACAGGTCGGCCCGCTCCAGCTCTTCTAAGGTGGCGCGAAAGGCCACCATCAGCTCTTTGGGCAGGTCCCGAATAAACCCCACGGTATCGGTGAGAATCACGTCCATCTCCCGGGGAAACCGAATGCGCCGGCTGGCCGGATCCAGGGTCATGAACAGCCGGTCCGCCGCGGCCACGCCGCTTTTTGTCAGGGTGTTGAGCAGGGTGGATTTGCCGGCATTGGTATAGCCGAGAATGGAGATCACGGGCAGGGCTCGCTTGTCCCGCCGGGCCTTCTGCTGGCGCCGCTGCTTTTTGATCGACTCCAGCTGCTTTTCCAGCCGGGCCAGCTGCTGTCTCACCCGGCGCCGGTTGATCTCCAGCTTGGTTTCGCCAGGGCCCCGGCCCCCGATGCCGCCGGTGAGCCGGGACATGGCCGTGTTCTTGGTCACCAGCCGGGGCAGAAGGTACTTGAGCTGGGCATGGGCCACCTGGAGCTTGCCCTCCATGGACTGGGCCCGCTGGGCAAAGATGTCTAAAATCAGCTGGGTGCGGTCGATCACCCTGATGTCCACCTGGTCGGTGATGGACCGGATCTGGGAGGGGTTGAGCTCCTGGTCGAAGATCAGCAGGCTGGCGCCGGTCTGCAGGGCCAGCACGGCCAGATCCCCCAGCTTGCCGCGGCCCAGCAGAAACCGGGAATCCGCCTTTTTTCGAAACTGCAACACCGTGTCCGCCACCGCGATGCCCGCCGATGTCGCCAGGGCGGAAAGCTCGACAAGAGACTCGGCGGCCGCGGCCCGGGAGGCCCCGGTCACGGACACCAGAATGGCCCGGTCGGCCTTTTGTCCGGCCTCCCGCAGGGCACCGGCGGCGGCCAGTTCATCCTCCAGGGAGGCGATCAGGCCGTCACAGCCGATCTCCAGGCCCGCGTGGCCCAGGGGGTCGAGCACCTTGCACGACGGCCCGGAGGTGCCGCCTTCGCCGTTGCCGGGCAGCAGGTGAGCCCCGTACACCCGGTACCGGGGGTTTTCTTCCGGTCCGCCGGTGTCGGCCACGGCGGCCATGATGTCTAAGCGCAGCAGGGAGAGGTCGGTGATGTCGTCAGGGGTCAGGGGGTCAGGGCCCAGGTGGGTGTGAACGCACTTGAGCCCCCTCAGCCGGCCGGCGGCGGTGCGGTATTCGCTGATGTCGGGAATCACGATGGCGCTGTCCGAGCCCACGATCACGTGGGCCACCACGCCCTGGCGGTCGATCAGCAGGCCGACCTGCCGCCGGATCTCCCGGGAGAGCAGGCACAGCTCACGGGCCAGCTCCGGTGTCACGAGAAACGAAGGGGGAACCCGCCGCCGGTACAGGTTGGACAGACGCCGCAGGTGGTCGGCCTTGAGGCCGCCGGTGTTGCCGTGGGGTCTTTTTTTCATTCAGGCGAAACCACCGCCTTTGCCGAAACGCGCTTTTGAAAACATTCGACCTATGCTTCCATGTCGGCGTGCTCGGTTTCAAGATTATGAAACCGGGTGATGTCGGCGCTAAACTGAAGCTTGATCTTGCCCACCGGGCCGTTGCGCTGCTTGCCGATGATGATCTCCGCGGTTCCCCGGTTGGGGTTTTCCGGTTCCTTGTTGTACATCTCGTCCCGGTAGATAAACATCACCACGTCGGCGTCCTGTTCCAGGGAGCCGGACTCCCGCAGGTGGGAGAGCATGGGCCGCTTGTCCTGGCTCTGTTCAGGGGAACGGTTAAGCTGGGACAGGACAAGGATGGGCAGGTCCAGCTCCTTGGCAAGCCCCTTTAAGGAGCGGGACATCTCCGACACCTCCAGGTCCCGGCGTTCGCCCTGGCGGGTGGCCCGCATGAGCTGAAGATAGTCCACCACGATCATCCCGATACCCTTTTCCCGCTTCAGGCGCCGGGCCTTGGCCCGAATCTCCATGGCGGTAAGCCCCGGCGAATCGTCGATAAACAGCGGGGCCTGTTCCAGCACCGAGGCCGCGTCCGTGATCTGAGCCAGGTCCTGCCGGCTGGCACGGCCGCCCCGCAGCCGGTTGTGGCCGATGCGGGCCTCGGCGGTGAGCAGCCGCATGGAGAGCTGCTCCTTGGACATTTCAAGGGAGAAGATCGCCACCGGTATATTGGCGTCCACGGCCACGTTGCGGGCGATATTAAGGGCAAGGGCGGTTTTCCCCATGCTGGGCCGGGCCGCCAGAATGATCAGGTCCGACTTCTGAAAGCCGGCGGTCAGGTTGTCCAGCCGGTCAAACCCGCTGGGAATGCCGGTTATCCACTTGCCCTGGTTGGCCTCGATGGTCTCTATGTTGGCGACCAGGAGCTGGCTGAGCTTGTAAAAAGAGCGGCCCGCCTTCTGCTCGGCCACCTCCAGAATGGCGCGCTCGGCAAAGTCGATGACCCCTTCCACGTCGAAAGGATTCTCAAAACAGCGCCGGGAAATCTCGTTGGCGTTTTCGATCATTCGGCGCAACGAGGCCTTGTTCTTTATGATGTCGGCGTAGTGACGGGCATTGACGGCATAGGGGGCCGAGTCCACCAGACCGGCCAGATAGGCGGCGCCGCCGATGGGCTCCAGCTCGTCGCTATCGGCCAGCATGTTTTTCACCGTCACCAGGTCCACCGGCTCGTTTTTTTCCACCAGCCGGACAATGGCGGCAAATATCTTCTGGTGGGCCGATTTATAGAAATCCTCGGGGGCCAGCACCTCCAGCACATCAAACAGGGTGGAGGGGTCCGGGTCGATCAGGATGGTGCTTAAGATGGACTCCTCGGCCTCTATGTTCTGGGGCGGCAGCCTGTGCAGAAGAGGGTCCGACGGTACGGCGCCCGCAGTCCCGGCCCTGGGACGACCTTTTTTTTTGGGGGCTGCCTTTTCCATTTTTTTGCTTCCGGTTCGTTTCCCAATTAGTGACAGACCGCCAAAAACAAAATTTCATGAAATGTTCGGGCTATTCTGCTTTTTCGTCGGCCACGACCTCCACCGGGATCTCCGGCACCACGCCCTTGTACAGGTAGATGCCCACCGGGTAGGTGCCGACCTCCTTGATGTTCTCCCGCAGCAGCACCATTTTCTTGGACACGGTAATGTCCTGGGCCGCCAGGGCGTCCACGATGTCGCCCACGGTCACCGAACCGTACAGCCGGCCCTCGTTGCTGACCTTGGCGGATATCCGGCAGGTCACGCCCTCCAGCTTTTTGGCCGCCTCCTGGGCCGCCTCCCGCTCCCTGGCGATCTGAAGTTCGATCCTGGCCCGCATCTGTTCCATGCGCCGGCGGTTGGCCGGCGTGGCGGCCATGGCCTTCTGCCGGGGAAAAAGAAAATTGCGCGCATAGCCGGGGGCCACCTTCACCTCGGTGCCGGCAAGGCCCAGGGCCTCTACGGTTTCCATCAATATGACCTGCATGTCCTACCTCCTGAGAATCGGCGGCTTCGTAAAAAGCCGCCTTGCTATTGATTTTTTAAAACGCTATCACAAAAACCGTTCACGATTAAAACGCACCGCAGAGACGCAAAGGGCGCAAAGCAAAACACAACCCTTTGCGTTCTTTGCGCCTCTGCGGTGCAAAGAAATTATCATAACCCGGTTTCATCATCGTCTGCATCGGTTTCGCCCGCCCGCCGAAGCCGGCGAAAATCGGCCCAGGTGTCAACAA
>JAXHVI010000100.1:0-8862 GCA_034189195.1 Thermodesulfobacteriota bacterium
CAGCCGGCCCTCGTTGCTGACCTTGGCCGCGATCCGGCACACCACGCCCTCCAGCTGCTTGGCCGCCTCCTGGGCCGCCCCCCGCTCCTTGGCGATCTGAAGTTCGATCTTGGCCCGCATCTGCTCCATGCGCCGGCGGTTGGCCGGTGTGGCAGCCATGGCCTTCTGCCGGGGAAAAAGAAAATTGCGCGCATAACCGGGGGCCACCTTCACCTCGGTGCCGGCAAGGCCCAGGGCCTCCACGGTTTCCATCAATATGACCTGCATGTCCTACCTCCTGAGAATCGGCGGCTTCGTAAAAAGCCGCCTTGCTATTGATTTTTTAAAACGCTATCACAAAAACCTTTCACGATTAAAACTCACCGCAAATAAATTATCATAACACGGTTTCATCATCGTCTGAGTCGGTTCCGGCCACCTGCCGAAGCCGGCGAAAATCGGCCCAGGTGTCAACAAACCCCAGGCACGCCACCAGCAGGGCCGTCATCTGCCAGACCGCCATCATGCCGTAAACCAGCACGCGCAGGGCCGCGGGCGCGTTTCTGGTTTCAAAATAAAACGACACAATGGCGATGCCCTGAAAAAAATAGACCACCGCCAGCACGATCAGGCCGTTTATTCCCGCCACCTTTGCCGACGTCGCGGGCAGCAGCAGCAACCCGCCGCTGACAATGGCGGCCCATACCAGAAAGTCCGGCGCGGCCCACCGGTTCAACCGCCCGAAATCGGGAAACGCATGGCCCCTTCGTTTCATCACGACCCTTGCCGTCAGTATCGTGGCCCAGGCCGCCAGCAGCGCCAGGGCCGCCGCCAGGGCCGGCAGGATGCGGACCAGCAGGGTTTTTAACGCGTCCATGGATTCAGCAAGGGCCGCCACGCCCGGGTCGTCGGTCATGCCCGCGTCTTCATACAGCCGCAGGGTCAGCTCCAGGTTTTTCCCCACATAGTCGGACACCATGACACCCAGGCCAACGCCGGAGAGGTTGCTGTAGAGGGCCAGGACCACCAGGCCCCCGGCCAGAACAGCGCCGCAGGCAAACAGGATGGTCGGCTCAATGGCCATGCCCTTTTCGGCAAACTCGGCCAGAAAAAATCCCAGGGCCAGCAGGGTCAGGCCGACCCCCACATCCGGTGTCATGCCGCCCCACCGCACCAGGGCCACGGCCCCGGCCACGGCCAGCACCGTCATGCCGGGGGTCCGGCCCAGCAGGAACCGGTAGTAGAACATGACCGGCGGAAGCATGAAAAACGCCGCCATCCCCAGCACCGGCGACAGGCCCGCCGCAAGAAAGATCAGGCTGGTAATGCCCGCGCCGGTCAGCATGTTTTTCGGCCCGGTTTTTTCTGCCTGGTGCAGCACCTGTCCACCCTTGTTCTGGGGCCAAATCAAACCCGTGAAATATCCGGGCTAGTTGTCCGGCTTGCCCACATACGGCAGCAGGGCAATGGTCCGTGCCCGCTTGATCTCACGGGTGATGGCCCGCTGATGCCTGGCGCACGTGCCGGATATCCGGCGCGGAATGATCTTGCCGCGTTCCGTTATGAAGCTCTTCAAGGACTTGGGGTTCTTGTAATCTATGGGAAGGCTGGTGTCTGCGCAGAACCGGCAGTACTTGCGCCTGTGAAACACACGTTTTTTTCCTCTTGGGCTTGGATTCATCGGATCACCTTGTTTTGTGAACACACCCGCTGTGTCACGAATTATCGTTTGCGCCTATGCGTTGTCGTCGCTCTTGTCAGCCGCCGCGGCATCGGTTTCGTCAGGACCGGCTTCCGTCTCCGGCTGCTTCGGGGCCTCGTCGTCACCATCGGCCGGGGCCGCGTCCTCGGCGGCCTGGCCTTCGGCCTTCTTTTCCTTTTCCTCGGCAATGGCCCGGCGAAGGGCCTCGGGGTCCGCGTTTTCAGAAAGAAAAACCGTCATGAACTTGAGGACCCGTTCGTCGATGCGGAACGCGTTTTCAAGCCCCTGGACCGTTGCGCCGTCGCCGCAGTAGTCCAGCCGCACATAGTGGCCCCGGGGTTTCTTGCGAATCTCGTAGGCCAGCCGGCGGGTGCCCCACTCGTCAAACGCCACCAGCACGCCGCTGTTGGCATCAATCAGGGTGGCGGCTTTTTCAAAAAGCTGGGCCTGGTTTTCGGGGGACAGATCGGGATCTGCGATAAAAATGGTCTCGTACCGTCTCATAACACCTCCTTTTGGATAATAAAGCCCCGGGCCTTTCCCCGGAGCAAGGATAAAAACATCCGCCTTACATATCCAAACCCGGCAATAAAGTCAACCGGTTTTTAGAAAAGGGGGCTGATAAAACGTAAAACAGGAGTCCGGTTCGCAGGGCGCCCGTAAGGGCATCCGATACGGACGGCTTCTAACGCCTTACGGCGTCACTACAAACAGGCCTATGATAAAAAAGGCAGGCCCGGTTCTTCGTGCGCTTCGTTTCTTTGCGCCCTTCGTGTGAAAACACCCGGGCTCTCACGGCAGGACCGGCCGCTTTTTAACACGGAGGGTGGACAACGCAGAAATTGAGCTTTCCACGCAGCCGTTCCAACAAAAAAAGCCTCCGGGACTAGTCCCGGAGGCTTTTTTTAATTTACCGCAAAAAGAGCGAAAAACACTTTAGCTCTTTTTTAAATGATCAGCCATACTAGAAGCTGACTTCAATCTGATGCATGATGCCGAAGTTGTCATCCGCGTTGTTCGGTCCCACACCCTTGGTGGCGGCCAGCAGGTCCTCGGTCATCAGGTAGGCCAGGGTGGCCCGGTATTCCAGGTTGTCCATGATCTGATACTTGACGGTCACGTCGATTTCCGTTCCGTACACGTCGTCTATAGCCGTGCCGGTCAGAATATCGTCCTCGTTGGCCATGGCATAGCCGATGATGCCGGCCACGGAGAGCTTGTCGTTAACGGTCACGTCAGCACCGGCATAAAGCAGGTCAACGCCGCACAGGGCAACAACATCGGCTGAAGAAAAGGGCCCTCCAGACATAATGTTGGCAAGGTCGGCTTTGCTGTTCAGCATCTTGCCGCCCAGGTCATCGGTAAGAAGAGCAAGGGGGTTGAAATCGTCGCCAAGGCCGCCGTATGTCGTGTTACCCATGGTCATGTCATCACCGCTCTCCTGACCGGACACGGAAACCCAGCCCAGGTAGAGTCTGGCCATGTCCAGGCTGAAGGAACCTTCCAGAGCGTAGGACAGCGCATCAATGTCCACGTCAGCTGTTGAGCCGTCAAAATCCATCTCGCCGAACTCGTAATAGATCTCACCCCGGACGCTCACAGGGCCGGCAGTGAACTTACCATAGGGCTCCAGTGCCTGTAGGGTAACAGTCATGTCAGTATCTACGGCACTTCTTGCATAAGTACCCAGCAGACCGGCTTCCAGGCCCTCCTGCTTTATACCGCCGAACAGGTAGTAAACATCGGTGTCGGCGTCCGACTCGCCGTCAGGATCAAATGCATCCACAGAATCGGTCTCTTCTGTCTTCTGAATGATGGCGCCGAAGTAGAAATCGCCGGTCTTTCCAACGTACTTGATCCGGTCGTCGTTGTAGTCGTCATCAAAGAAGTCGCAGCCCCACACGCCGGCCTGCTGATGGCCGATCATGAACATGCCCACATCGCTCATGATGGTCATGTAGACCCGGTCCCAGTTGATGTTTGCCTCGTTTTCGTCATCCTTAAGGTTATTGGTGTCGCCCCAGACATCATCTTCCACCATCGCGTCAAACCGGGTGGTGACGGACACCGCGTCGGTGGCCTTGAAAACGGTCTGCAGCCGGAACCGGTTGTCATAATAGGATTCCGACTCCTCGGCCCGGTCGTCCAGGCTGATGTTGGAGTTCATGAATCCGCGGACCCGGTAGCTGCCGGAAAAGTCCACTTCCACAGCCATGGCAGGCACGGCAACGGCAAACGCCATGCATGCGGCCAGCGCTAATACGGTAATTTTTTTCATCAGGTTTTCCTCCCAAAAGAAAATATTGCTATAAAAACGGTTCTGGTGTTCCTTGTGCTTGCGAAGATGATCGGGCTGTCGGACCCGTGCGCGTGACAGGCATCCCCCCCTTCATGTGGATTTAAACGCATTTTTCAATTTATGATATACGCCCAAACCCCTGCCCGCCGGGCACTTACGGGTTTGCCGGCGTTGTTTTCATTAGAATTCAAATAAATTATCGATAATAATAATCGCGAATCCATCTGTTGTCAAGGGTTTTATCGAAATTTACCGCTCAAAATCTTCTGGGGCAAGGGTTTGGCGGTTTTGTGAGTGAAAACTATTGCGCCCCTTCCAGGTCATAGCTGATCACCGATGATCTGGGTTTGGTCACCACCGCGCCCCTGGATGCGACAATGGCAGACACGAGCTCCGGCTTGCCGTCGTTATCAAAATCGGCCATCCCGAAATCGCTGGCATAACCGGAGACCTGGCGGGTGTGCCACTTCTCGGCCAGGCCCAGGCCGTCCCATCCCAGGCAGACAAACCGGGCCCCGCTGTAATGACGGAACCGGTCAAACAATCGGCCGGACACGGCGTTGTTGGCCACGGTGATCACCTCGGTGCGGCCGTCGCCGTCGATGTCCCCCACCCAGATCCGCTGGGCCAGGTAAAACCGCTGGCCGATCTCGTTGTCACTGTCCTCTTTGGTGGTGATATAGGTTTCGCTGCCGCCAAAGGGGTTTTCACTTTTCCAGACCAGTTGCCCGTCTTTATCATAAATCCGCAGGTGATCGTTGTCGTCATAGGCGATCACCTGGGGCGTGCCGGTGTTTGTCAGGTCGCCCACGGCCAGGTTGAACAGGGGAAACCGTTCGCCTGCGGGCGTCTCCAGCGGGGCCTGGGCCGTGTACTGGCCGCCCTGCCGGGCCAGGCGGAAAATGCCGGGCAGAAAGATGTCGGCCATGCCAAGCCCCTTTTTCTGGCCGTAAATGGCGCCGTCCCCCATGGAACGGAAATACCAGGCCTGTTTTTCGGCCACCGTTGTCAGGGTCCGGTCGGAAAGTTCCAGCACAAAGGAGGCCAGGGCCCCGGTGGTCTTGTTGATGCAGGTGACAAAGATCTCGGCCTGGCCGTTGTTGTCCGTATCCACGGCGTCCACGGCCAGGGGGGTTTCGTAGGCGGCCAGCCGGTGCTCGGCCAGCTTGAAGAACCGGCCCTGCTCCAGGCGCCGCACCGTGAGCAGCCTGTCGGTGAGCAGCACGGCTTCGGTCTTGCCGTCGCCGGAGACATCGGCCAGGGCCAGGCCCCGAATCTCGGCCTCAAAATCCTGGCTCTTCCAGAAGTCCTGTTCCTGGCCGGGCTGACTTGACATCACAAAGGCGGAGGACCCGGCATCCGTTGTTTTGTCTCCGGCAGGCGCCGGTGCGGAAGCGGCCATCACAGCCCCTGCCGGGGCACCGGCGGAAACGGCCACAGGAGCCGGGGCCGGCTGAACGGTTTCCGTGGGTCCGGCCGCGGCCGGAGCCGCGACAGCGCCGTCACCCAACGGCGCGGCGGCAAACACGGTTGTGCGAATCTCTTCAGCCAGGGCCCCCACCGCCGGAATCACGCCGGCAATGGAATCGGCCGGCCTGTAAAAGGCGGCCGGCGGACCGGCGCCCTCGGCCACGGGAATCACGTTCACATCCATGCTCACAGGCCCTCCCAGCACGGTGATGCTGCCGAACAGCACGTAGTCGGCATTCAGCTGTCGTCCCAGGGCCACGGCCCCGGCCCGGGTCAGGGGCTGCGGGGCACGTGCCGCGGCATCGGCCACCAGGGCCATGTCCATCACCGACACGCCGGACCGGGCCGCGATACGCGAGGCCAGCATCTCGGCCGCGCCCCTGGAAAGATAGGAAAGATCGGTTTCGGCGTTGATGGTAAAGGGGGTGATGGCAAGGGTCGCCACCCGGGCATGGGCCGCGCCGCCAGACAGGCCCGGCAGCAGGAACACGGCCAGAAAAAAAATTCTGCAATAGGAAATACGCATCATCATAACTCCTGACTGTTTAAAGAACCTTGAAAAATTGAATTCACCGCAAAGCCGCGGAGAACGCACAGAAAAACATGGATTCCTTTGTGTAAAAACGCTTTGCGCGCTTTGCGTCTTTGCGGTGCACAAACAAAAAGCCTTCAGAAATCACCTGAGTTTTTCGGCTAAAAGATCATTGACCGCCTGGGGGTTGGCCTTGCCTTTTGTTTTTTTCATGACCTGGCCCACCAGAAATCCCATGACCCTGGTTTTGCCGCTTTTATACTTTTCCACCTCGTCGGGGCACTCGGCAATCACCTGGTCAATGGCCGCGCCGATGGCGCCGGTGTCGGTGACCTGGACCAGGTTTTTGGCCTCGACAATGGCCTTTGGATCCCGGCCGGTACGGGCCATCTCTTCAAAAACGGTTTTGGCGATCTTGCCGGAAATCACGTTGTCGTTGATCAGGCCCACCAGCCGGCCCAGGTGAACCGGCGAAACCGGCGACGCCTCAATGGGCGTGGCCGTGGCGTTAAGCAGGCCCAGCAGGTCTCCCATGATCCAGTTGGCGCAGGGCTTGGGGGTTTTGGCCTCGGCCGCGCACGCCTCAAAATAGTCGGCCAGGGCTCTGGACCCGGTCAGCACGCCGGCGTCCTCTTCGGACAGGCCGTAACCGGCGACAAACCGCTTTTTCCGGGGCGCGGGCAGCTCGGGAAGCGTGGCCTGAATTCTGTCTTTCCAGGCATCGTCGATCACCAGGGGCAAAAGATCGGGGTCGGGAAAATAGCGGTAGTCGTGAGCGTCCTCCTTTCCCCGCATGGAGACGGTCACCATCTTTTCCGGGTTCCAGAGCCGGGTCTCCTGCTCCACGGCCCCGCCTTCGGAGACCAGGTCGGCATGGCGCCGGATTTCGTAAGCAAGGGCCTGCTCCACGTGGCGAAAGGAGTTCAAGTTCTTGATCTCGGTGCGGGTGCCCAGCGCGGTGCCGCCCTCGGGCCGGATCGACACGTTGGCGTCGCACCGGAAGGAGCCCTCTTCCATGTTGCCGTCGGAGATGTCCAGCCAGCGGAGAAGGGACCGCAGCTCCCGCAGGTAGGCCCCGGCCTCCCGGGGGGAGGCCATGTCCGGCTCGCTGACGATCTCGATTAAGGGCACGCCGGTGCGGTTGTAGTCCACGTAGGAGACCGGCCGGGAAGGATCGTGAATCAGCTTGCCCGCGTCCTCTTCCATGTGAATCCGGGTGATGCCGACGCGCTTTTGCTCTCCGTTGCCGGTGTCGATGAAAACCGCGCCGTGTTCGGCAATGGGCAGCTCGTACTGGGATATCTGGTAGCCCTTGGGAAGATCCGGATAAAAATAGTTTTTCCGGGCAAACCGGCTCACGGACCGGATGCGGCAGTTGACCGCCAGCGCCATTTTCAACGCGTAATCCACCACGGTGCGGTTGAGCACCGGCAGCGTACCGGGCATGCCGGTGCACACCGGGCAGGTGTGGGTGTTGGGCGGGGCCCCGAAACCCGTGGAGCAGCCGCAGAATATCTTGGTTCCGGTTTTCAGCTGGGCATGGACTTCCAGGCCGATGACAGGTTCAAACGCCATTTTTTGCCGATCCGCCCTTCACGGGCTTTTGGGTTACACATTCCTGTGCATGCTGTAATAGGAAACAGAAATAGTCAAGAACATTTTGGGTATGGCCCGGGCCGGGGCCTTCTGTTTTCCATTGACTTTCAGGCCGGATAAACAGTAGGTTGCAGACATTCGGCCGGGAAAAACCCGCCAACCGTCACAGCCAGGAAAACCCGCCATGAACACATCCAAAAAAAAGCGGCTGGCCGCCAGGACATCCGGTGCCCTTGATTTCCTGCGCACCGGCATCTGGCGGGTCCGGTTAAGGGATCTGGACACGAAAGAGCGCGTGATTGTCCGCTACGCCCGCATTTTCATGATCGCGGGCCGTGAATTTATCACCGACGGCGGGCCGTTGCGGGCGTCGGCCCTGACCTTTTATACCGTTCTTTCCATTGTGCCGGTCATGGCCCTGGCCTTTGCCGTGGCCAAGGGGTTCGGCCTTCAGCAGACCCTTGAAAAAGAGCTGCTGTCCCAGTTTGCCGGCCAGGAAGCGGTGATTCTCCAGGTGATCGAATACGCCCGTGCCCTGCTGGACCAGACAAAAGGGGGGCTTCTGGCCGGCGTGGGCGTGGCGGTCCTGATCTGGTCCGTCATCAAGGTGTTAAACAACATCGAAAAGTCGTTTAACGCCATCTGGGCCAACACCACACCCCGCTCCATGGGGAAAAAGTTCAGCGACTACCTGTCCATCATGCTGGTGGGGCCCCTGCTGCTGGTCCTGTCGGGCAGCGCCACGGTTCTGGTGGCCACCCAGGTGACCGCCATCGCCAACAAAATATTTTTTCTGGGCTGGTTGTCGCCGATCATCATGACCGGGCTCCAATTATTGCCCTACCTGCTGGTCTGGGTCCTGTTTTCCTTTATTTACGGGTTTATGCCCAACACCCGGGTGCCGGTTGCCTCCTGCCTGTTCGGCGGGGTTCTCGCGGGCACGGCCTTCAAACTTTTGCAGTTGGCCTATCTGTTTTTTCAGGTGGGGGTCTCCCGGTACAACGCCATCTACGGGAGTTTTGCGGCCCTGCCCCTGTTTCTGATCTGGATGCAGCTGAGCTGGCTGGTGGTGCTGTTCGGCGCCGAGCTTGCCTACGCCCATCAAAACGTGGACAACTACGAACTGGAGCCGGACAGCCGCAACATCAGTGATTTTCTCAAGCGGATCTACGGCCTGTACGTGGCCCACCTGCTGGTGAAAACATTTAAAGGGGGGGAGCCCCCCCTCACCGCCGGCCAGATCGCGGCCCGCCTGGACCTGCCCATCCGCCTGGTCAAGAACCT
>JAXHVI010000101.1:0-2280 GCA_034189195.1 Thermodesulfobacteriota bacterium
CGCGGATCAGCGGGTCCAGGGCGCTGAACGCCTCGTCCATCAGCATGACGTCCGCGTCCAGGGCCAGGGCCCGGGCCAGGCCCACCCGCTGCTGCATGCCGCCGCTGAGCTGGCCGGGATAAGAGTCGGCCCACCCCTCCAGCCCCACCTGGGCCAGGGCATCCAGGGACCGCTTTTTCCGGGCCACCAGCTCCAGCTTCTGAATCTCAAGGCCGTAGGCCACATTGTCTAAGACCGTGCGGTGGGGAAACAGGGCAAAGTTCTGAAACACCATGCCGAAATGCTGCAACCGGAAACGCCGCAGCTGCTCTTTGTCCAGCTTTGTCACCTCCTGGCCGTCGACGATCACCTTTCCGGCAGTGGGGTCGATCAGCCGGTTGATGCACCGCACCAGGGTCGACTTGCCGCTGCCGGACAGCCCCATGACCACCAGGATCTCCCCCTCTTTCACGGTAAAAGAAGCATCGGCCACCCCCACCCCGTGCCGGGTCTTTTCCATGATCTCGTCCTTGCCCATGCCCTGGGCAAGCAACTCCATGGCCGCCTCCGGGTTGGGCCCGAAAATCTTGTAAAGATTTTCAATTACAATTTTTTCCGTCATTGGCGCCCCTTTTCTCTTTAATCAGAATGTTTTTTATATACAGATGAGTATGCAGCAAGCAGGATCGTCCCTGCCCTGGCGCCGCCCCCCGTAACAAAAGACCGGAAGTTGTAAAAAAACGAGCCATAAGCCAACTATTTGAAATATTTAAATAAAACTGGGAAGGGCACAAAAAAACAACCGGCCTGGTTTCTGTTTTGAATAGTCTTTACAGCGGGCACACCATTGAAAAAACACAGGGACTTTTACAGATGAACCATAACTAATTTAAATTGTGATATATTTTTTTGATGTGTCCCAGTAGTATCAAAATTTCTGCCCCTTGTCAAATCAGGGGGCCGGGGGGTTGTTGCCGGCGTGAAGGCGGGTCATGGGTAAGCATCGAGGAGCAAAGCGACGAAGCAATCTCATGGCATGGGGAAAAATCCGGTGGCGTGACGCCTGAAGGAAGGTGGAGACACAATCGGGGTTGGGCGGAAAACAAAAAAGCCCCGGCAGGCGGCCTGCCGGGGCTTTTTTATCTAATTTGTCTAAAGTTCTTTCATGCCTTACTCCTCCAGCAAAATAGACACAAAACAGGACATATCCACGGAAGAGTCGCCTGATGTATAGTTCAGGCTGGCCATGGGCGGCGCCGGCTCGTCATCCCCGGCAATGGCCGAAGCCGGTGCAAAGAACTTTTCCGACGCCTGCTTCACGTAATCCAGGCTTCGGGCCAGCCATGTTGTCAGGCCGGATGACTTCTCCTCCTGCCCCACAATGATGTCACCGTGAAACGGCCCGGGAAACCGCAGGTTCACGTGGTGTTGCCTTGCCCGCACCCAGTACCCACAACCAGCCTCCATCATGGTGGTAGTGGCGTCGTACTCCCCATCGGCCCATGCCCACAGGCGGGTGTCAATATATTCGTTGTCCGCCGGCAGATTACCGATCAGGCCGGCAAAAAGCTCCTGGCCGGTCTCCGGGTCATACACCACCACGCCGATCTCGCTCCACACGTAGTCCAGGTTGTTGGGCGGGCCCACCATGTTCCAGCCGTTGCCGTTGGCATCGTTATACCGCAGGGCGGTTTCCACATCCGCCTCAATGGTCACGGGCACGCCGGAGATGTCGCTCTCCAACCCCTCCCGGGCCAGAACCCAGACGGCCTCTCCCGGATAAACCATGAAGTCGGGATACTCCCGGTAGCCCCCGGCCCCCATCTCACAGTCATAAACGCCGATGCGGTAATGGGTGGTGCTGTATCCGCCGGGCAGGTCGTCCCCAAAAACCGCCGTGGCCGAAGGGTTGCTCGGAATATGGGTGAAGGAAACCATCCGGTAGTCCTCAATCTCGGTGCCCGGCTCCATGGGCGGCAGGGACGTGGTTTCAACGGTGCCCACCACGAACACGTTGGCCGGAACACCCTCTTCTCCCGGTTTTTCAGACCAGGTGTATTGTCGGCTGCCGCTGTCCTGGTATCCCACGATCCACTGGTAGGCCATGCCTTCAACAAAATCGTACCCGTCCAGGGTATAACGGGTCAGCTCCGTGCCCCCTTGCGCCACATAGTTGGAAGGCGACAGCCACCTGACCACCCACTGGCGGGTGACCCGGGCCGATATCGACTATTTCAGCAACTATCCTCCGCCTTTCAACTATGTGGCGCAAGGGGGCACGGAGCTGACCCGTTATACCCT
>JAXHVI010000102.1:0-10135 GCA_034189195.1 Thermodesulfobacteriota bacterium
TCACATAGAGCCTGTCCACACCGCTTTCGGCCGCCATGACGCCTGTTTTGCCGTGCATTACCGGCGCGTGATCCCCCAGTTCAAACATGTCTCCCATGATCAGGATACCGCGCCCGGCCCCCTTCAGCTCCCGCAATCCGGCCAGGGCCGCCTTCATCGATTCCGGATTGGCGTTATACGTGTCATCCACCAGGGTAAACCCGGCCCTGGTCCGTGCAATGGTCATTCGGCCCGGCACCGGGGAAAAGACCTCCAGCCCGGCCTTGATCTCCGCCGCGGACAGTCCCAGCTCCGCCCCGATGGCGGCGGCGGCCAGGGCGTTGGACACCATGAAGGTGCCGGATACCGGAAGGGCCACGTCCACCTGCTCGTCCGTGGCGGACAGACACAGGTCGAAACAGACCCGGCCGTCCCGCCTTCTGACCGAAGTGGCGGTGATATCGGCCTTCTGCCCCATGCCGTAGGTCACCACCCGGCCCCTGACCTTTTGCGCCATCTTCATGACCCGCGGATCATCGGCATTCACGATGGCCGTGTCCCTTTCGGTCAGGGCTTCAAAAAGTTCGGCCTTGGCCCGGGCCACGCCGTCGACATTTTCCACGCCCTCCAGGTGCCCGGCCCCCACATTGAGGACCACGCCCATGTCCGGCTCGCAGATCTTTGCCAGTCGCCCGATCTCGCCGGGCGCGTTCATGCCCATCTCAAGGATCGCCACCTGGTGGCCTTTTTCCAGCCGCAGCAGGGTCAGGGGCAGGCCGATCTCGTTGTTGAAATTTCCCGCGGTGGCCAGCACCCTGTACCGGCGGCCGCAAACCATTGCCGCCATCTCCTTGGTGCTGGTCTTGCCGTTGGTGCCGGTGATGGCCGCCACCCGTGGATTCAGGCTCCTTCGGCGATGACGGGCCAGGTTCCCCAGGGCGACAACGGTGTCTTTTACCACCACCCGCGCCCCCCGGCCGGTTGCATGGGACGTACCGATCCGGGACGCATGGACCTGATCGATCATCACGCCGCCGGCTCCCTTGGCCAGCACCTGATCGATAAACGCATGACCGTCATGCTGCTGCCCCTGAATCGCCACAAACAGATCTCCCTTGCCAAGGGTCCGCGAATCGATGGAGATGTTTCCAAACACCTCGTTTCCCTTTCCCTGCACCAGCTCGCCGCCGGTTGCCGTTATCACATCTGACATATGCCACACCAGGCCGCCTGCCATGATCGCCTATCCGCACTGCCCCGCCGACAGGGCGGGCATCTGGTCGTTCCCGGTATTCCCCCGGGCCTGCAGTGCGGCCGCGGCCTCCTGCCTGTCATCAAAATCAATGGTCCTGTCCCTGAATATCTGGTAGTTCTCCTCTCCCTTGCCGGCGATCAGAATGGTGTCGCCTGGCGCCGCCGCCGACACCGCGGCACGTATGGCCAGGCGGCGGTCCGGCTCCACCAGGTACCGGCCGTTACTGCTTTCGCCGGCCAGGCCGGCCACATCGGCCACCCGCTCGGACAGGCCGGTCATTCCCTTTACAATATCCGCGATAATGGCTTCCGGGTCCTCGCTTCTCGGATTGTCCGACGTCACCACCACCCGGTCGGCAATGGTGGCGGCAATCCCGCCCATTTTCGGCCGCTTGGCCCTGTCCCGGTCGCCGCCGCAGCCGAACACGCAGAAAAGCCGGCCGGCAGAGATATTTCGAAGGGCCGACAGCACATTTTCAAGGGCATCCGGTGTGTGGGCATAATCCACAAAAACAAAGCGTCCCATCCGGTCGGCCACCTTTTCCAGACGGCCGGGCACACCGGCAAAGGTCTTGATGCCGTCCTGAATCGCCGCTCCTTCCACGCCCAGGGCAACACCGGCGCCGGCCGCGCAGAGAATATTCTCAAGGTTATAGGTGCCGGCCAGCGGTGAGCAGAATGGGATCGGTCCGGCCGGCGTCACAATTGTGCCGGCAAGGCCGTCCGGAGAGCTGGTCACCCCCTTTGGACAAATATCGCACGCATCGGCGAACCCCGCGCCCATGCGACCGGCCGCGGGCAGCGTATCAAACAGGCCCCGTCCACGGGCATCATTACAGTTGATCACCGAAACCATGTGCTTTTCCCGGGCCCCCACGGACCGGGTTCCGGTAAACAGTCGTTTTTTGCACTCCCAGTAGGTCTCCATGTCCCCGTGAAAATCCAGGTGGTCCTGGGTCAGGTTGGTAAAGATGGCCACGTCAAAAGCGCACCCGGCCACCCGCTGCTGGGCCAGGGCGTGGGAGGAGACCTCCATGACCACATGGGTGACGCCGGCGGTTGCCATGTCACGCAGAATGCATTGCAGGTCGGCCGACTCCGGCGTGGTCAGGGGATTTCTGAAGCGCCGGCCCACGTAACGGAAATTGCCGGTGCCGATCACCCCCACCTGTTTTCCCGCCTTTGCCAGTATGTTCTCCACCAGGGCCGCAGTGGTGGTCTTGCCGTTGGTGCCGGTGACACCGATCATCACCAGCCTTGCCGAAGGTGCGCCGTAGAAAACAGCGGACAGCAGCGCCAGGGCGTTCCGGGCGTCAGCCACCCGCACCGTCACGGCGTCGCGGGCATCCACCTCTTTTTCCGCCACCACGGCCACTGCGCCCCTGGCCAGGGCCTGGCCGATAAAATCATGGCCGTCCCTGGCACTGCCCCGAATGGCCACGAACAGGCCGCCGGGCCGGACCTCGTCGGACCGGTAATGAATCGAGGCGATCTCCGGGTCCGGCATCACGCCCCGGGCCGCCGCCGTTGAACGGACGCTTTCCGGGCAGACCGGCAGCAGCAGTTCGGAGAGTCTCATCCGTTCACCTCCCCGGGTATGGCGACCATCATTTTTCCCCGGTCCGTCTCAAACTCGGGGGGCACCCCCAGGTAACTCAATACTTCATAAGCGATCCGCCGAAAGGCCGGAGCCGCCACCACGCCGCCATAGTGATGCTTTTGCGGCGCGTCCAGCACCACAAGAACGGCGATACGGGGGTCCACCTTGGGCACAAACCCCATAAAAGAGGCGACAAACTCGTCTTCCGCATAACCGCCTTCGGCGTTATACTTCTGGGCCGTGCCGGTTTTTCCGCAGACCGTGTACCCCTTGATGGCGGCCATGGTGCCGGTGCCGTCTTCCGACGTCACGGTCTCCATGATATCGGTGACGGTCCGGGCCGTCTCCCGGGAGATGATCCGCCGTCCCCGGGTGACGCCGTACTGCCGGACCACGCTGCCGTTCTCATCCACAACGGCCTTCACCACATAAGGTTTCATCAGCACGCCGCCGTTGGCCACCGCTGAAAGGGCTGTGACCAGTTGAATGGCCGACACCGATATGCCCTGGCCAAAGGCAATGGCGCCGGTGTCGATGGGGGTCCACCGGGCATAGTCGGCCAGCCGTCCCTGAGTCTCTCCGGAACAGTTGATGCCGGTCTCCTGGCCAAAGCCGAACCGGTGAAGGCTTTCCCACAAAAC
Source organism: Thermodesulfobacteriota bacterium (assembly GCA_034189195.1). Lineage (GTDB taxonomy): Bacteria > Desulfobacterota > Desulfobacteria > Desulfobacterales > Desulfosudaceae > Desulfosudis. Next base: position 3,475 of record JAXHVI010000102.1, read on the forward strand.
CTGACGGCCGATCATTTCACTGATCTTCACCGCACCGATGTTGCTGGAGTACTGAACGATCTGGCCTAAAGAGAGCCAGCCGTGGGCCTTTGTGTCATGCACCAGGTTCTTGTAAACCCGGTACTTGCCCTCCTCGCAGAAAAAGACGCTGTCCGGCGTGCAGACGCCGGCCTCCAGGGCGGCGGCGGCCAGGAATATCTTCATGGTGGAACCCGGCTCAAAGGCGTCGGTCACCGTCCGGTTCCGCCACCAGCGCCGGTCGTACCGGGAAAAGGCGTTGGGGTTGAAAAAAGGATAGTTGGCCATGGCCAGCACCTCGCCGGTGCGCGGGTCCATTACCACGGCCATGCCCGATGCCGCGTCGTAGGTGCGGGCCGTCTCCTCCAGTACCGTTTCCACGATGCACTGGATAGTGCCGTCAATGGTCAGCACCAGGCTGCTGCCGCTGCCGCCGGCATCCCCGTCCTCGGTATAAAGATCGCGGCCGATGGCGTCCTTGATGATGGTGCGCTCAACCCGGCGGCCCCGCAGAGAGGCATCATAGGCATACTCCAGCCCCTCCAGCCCTTTCTCGTCAATACCTGAAAAACCGATCACCTGGGCGGCCAGGGTCTTGTTGGGATAGACCCGCTGCCGTTCCGGCACAAACGCGATGGCGCCCCTGTCCAGTCCGATCCGGCGGACCGCGTCCGCCTCGGCGGGCATCACGTTGCGCTTGAGCCACACAAAAGATTTACCGGATGCGATCTGCTTTCTGATCTCCCCGGCCTTGACGCCCAGGGCCGCTGCAAGGGCATTTACCTTGTCTTCTGCACCGGTCATGACGCCGGGATGCATGCCGATGGAAACCGTGTCAATGGTCACGGCCATCTCCATGTTGTTCCGGTCATAAATGGCGCCCCGCTTGCCGGTGGTGACCCGCACCTTCTGATACTCCCTGGAGGCTTCACCGGCCAGCATGTCGCCGCAGAAGGCCTGAAGATAGATCACCCGCGCCCCCACCACCAGGTAAAGGGCGCTGAAAATCAGCCCCACCAGCAGGATGCGGATGCGAATGCCTTTTGTCTCGTCTGTCTTGCGGCTGTATCTCATGGAATAAACTCCACCTGGTCCGTGTTCGGCATGACCATGTCCAGCCGTGTTCTTGCAATGTCCATGATGCGGGTCGGCGAGCGCAGCCGGGCCAGCTCGATTTTCAGGTCCTTCTGCCGGGCCGCCAGATCCGCCGCCAGGTCCGTGTTCCGGGTGATGTCGTACCGCAGGTCCACGCTTTGCACGCGGCACCAGGCAAAGCAGAAAAGCTCTCCGGTCAGCAGCAGGAGCACGGCCAGCCAGAGCAGGATGGTTCGGTCGCCTGCCTTGCGCTGCTTTTTCTTTTCGGCCATCACCTGCCTCCGGTGGTTATACTTTTTCCGCGGCCCGCAACCGCACGCTTCGGGACATGGGGTTTGCCCGGACCTCTTCCGCTGTCGGCACCAGGGCCTTGCGGGTAACGATCCGGCACTCCCGCTGTTTGTTGCACGAACAGACCGGCAGGCCGGGAGGACAGACACACGCTTTCTCCCACAGCTTCATCCGGTGCTTGACCATCCTGTCTTCCAGCGAATGAAACGACAGGACACAGATTCGGCCCCCCGGCTTTATGCGGTCGATCACCGCATCCAGAAACCGCTCCAGGTTCTCAAGCTCGGTGTTGACCGCGATGCGAAGGGCCATGAACACGCGGGTGGCCGGATCGATCTTTGCCGTGTGCCGCTCTTTTGCGGGATACGCATCAGTCACGATGCGGGCTAGGTGCCCGCTGGTGGTGACGGGCGCCGATTTTCTGGCCTCAACAATGCGGCGGGCGATGCGGGAGGCATACCGCTCTTCTCCGAACTCCCTGAAAATCCGTACCAGGTCGGCCTCACCAGACTGATTGACAAGGTCTGCCGCCGTCAGGCTCTGATCCGGGTCCATGCGCATGTCCAGGGGCTCGTCCTTTCGAAAGGAAAAGCCCCGGCCGCTGCCGTCGATCTGGTAAAAGGAGAGCCCCAGGTCCAGCAACACACCATCAACCGCCGGTATATCCAGGCTGGAGAGGATCTCCGAAAAATCGGCGAAATTGCCCCGTACATATAAAACGCGCTCTCCGAAAACGGAAAGCGCCTGTTTCGCGTGAGACAGGGCCGCGGGGTCTTTGTCAATGCCGATCAGCAGCCCTTCCGGAAGAATTTTTTCAGCGATGCGGACCGCATGTCCCCCGCCCCCCAGGGTGCAGTCCGCAACGACCTTTCCCTTTTCGCAGTTGAGAAGGGCGACCGCTTGGTCGGGCATGACCGATGTGTGGCGAAACGACATGTTACAGTCCCAGCTTTTCTATTTCATTCTGAAAATCCTCATCGTTCATATCGTCTTCATGCAGATTTTTCTGTTCTTCCCACCTTGCCCGCGACCAGATCTCGAAATGATCCGATATGCCGATAAGCACGATCTCCTCTTCAAGCCCGGCATCCTGGCGAAGCTCCGGCGGAATCAGAAGGCGCCACTGTTTGTCCGGCCGGCATTCGGACGCACGGCCGATGAAAAACCGTCGGAACCGGCGCATCTGGTTGCCCTTCTTCTCCAGCATCACCAGCTTGGCCTCTATTTTCGACCACTCCTCCAGGGTGTAGGCGTAGAGCCCGCCTTCAAAAAAGGTGATCATGGCGGTGCCGTCAGCCCCTATAAGATCCCGAAAACGGGAGGGGATGACGATTCTGCCCTTTGGGTCAATTCTGTGGTAGGAGGTGCCTCGAAACATAGTTACTCCACTTTGCTCCACTTTGCTCCCCTTCAATTTACACGCCCTGAACCCAGAGTCAAGAAAAAAACATAAAAAATGATTTATTTTTTTAATGATTTATCCGGCAAAAAATCGGTGGCACATCCGGACGATTGCCACTTTCCTGTTGAAAAAGCATGACGATGCCTTTAGATTACCCCAAAATGGTTATTGCGGCCCGCACGACCGCGTTCTTAAACTCTATTTTTGTAAACAGGATTATGGTCGACGACAAACAGAAAGTCCGTGCCCTGGGCCTGTGTTCCGGCGGGCTGGACAGCATGCTGGCGGCCCTGGTGCTTCGGGACCAGGGCATTGAAGTCCACTGGGTCTGCTTTGAGACCCCCTTTTTCAATGCGGCAAAGGCGGTGCGGGCGGCCGAAGCCCTGAATATCCCCCTTACCGTGAAAAACATCACCGGCCGGTATGTTCCCATGCTCAAGAACCCGCCCTGCGGGTATGGCCAGCACATGAACCCCTGCATGGACTGCCATGCCCTGATGTTCAACATCGCCGGGGGTGTCATGAAGGAGAGGGGGTATGATTTCCTGTTCAGCGGCGAGGTCGTGGGCCAGCGGCCCATGAGCCAGACCAAGCCCTCCCTGCGGTACGTGGAAAAACATTCCGGGTTTGACGGATACATTCTCCGGCCCCTGAGCGCCCTGCTGCTGCCCGAGACCGAGCCGGAAAAGGCCGGCCTTGTGGACCGAAGCCGCCTGCTGGGGCTTTCCGGCCGGTCCCGCAAGCCACAGATGGAGCTGGCCCGGCGGTTTGGCGTCACCGACTACCCCTCCCCGGCGGGCGGATGCCTGCTCACGGACAAGGGGTTTTCCCAGCGGCTGCGCGACCTGTTTGCCCACCAGGAGACCTGCACGGAAAATGATTTTCTCCTGCTCAAGTACGGCCGCCACTTCCGGCTTTCGCCCACGGCCAAGCTGGTGGTGGGAAGGACCCGGCAGGACAACCAGGACATTCTGGACCACAGCACCGGCCTCAACGCCACGGTCCTCAAGATCAGACAGTTTCCCGGCCCCACGGGACTGCTGATCGGAGAACCCGGCGAAGGGGCACTCCTGCTGGGGGCCGGCATCTGCCTGGGATACAGCAAGGCCCCGGATGACAAGCCTGCGGCCGTAACCGTGGCCGCCGGAAAACAGCAGCAGACCGTCACCATGATGGCCGTTCCTCCGGACAAGGTCCGGCACCTGCTGATATGACACTTGAATCCTTGAACCCTTACCCTTTAGTTTTGTCTTGACCTTTTTCCGTACCTGACTATATATTGGCCAAACGATCAAACATTTTTTACAATTTCACCTGACGTACACAACCAAGGGGAACACGTCGAAAAGGAGACGGTCCGAATCCGTGGACGAGGTGCTGGCCCATACCCGGAAAGGCCACTCCATTATTCCGTTGAACCTGGTGATGGTCGATGAAAAAGGCATTGCCTAGCAGGTCACCGGCCGGTATCCCCTGCGCAAAAAAGGCCGGGGCCTGTGTCCCCCGCCGGGATGGACCGGTGAATACAGATGGGAGGGTTACCTGGACCCGGCCATGGCAGAGCGCATGACCGCCACATGACAGGCAGCCGGACAATTTGAAATGGCAGAAGGCTCGCCCGAATAATCGGGCAGTCACACCGGAAGCTCAATACCGATACCGATTTCAACAATAAGGAAAGAGTTCGCCGTGCAGAGTTACCAGCACAGCATGGGGGTGTTGCTCAACAGGAACAACATCCGTATCTTCTATCGCAGCTGGACCGTTGATGAGCCGGTCGGTCTGGTCTTTCTCTGCCATGGCCTGGGCGAGCACTCCGGCCGGTACAGCCACCTGATTCAGGCGCTGCGGGGCCGGGGCACCGTGCCCCCTGCTGGTGTTTCACGGCGGCAACGACGCCATTGTGTCGCCCGACGGCAGCACAGCCTTTTATGAAAAGGCGGGCAGCACCGACAAAACCCTGAAAATCTTTTCCGGCCTGCGCCACGAAACCATGAACGAAACCCCGGAAAAACGGGAACCGGTCCTGGAAATGGTATCCGGCTGGATACTGGACCACGTAAAAAACAGGGGCAGCACCGTGTGCCGCCCCTGTTGATGGACAAAAAGGTTCGCCCCCCGTTCTTGCTCGTGCTCGTGCTCGAACCCTGATTTAATCAAGTGTCCGCTAAAAACGCCAATGCGAGAAACACAAGCGACGAAGCAATGGCCCGCGTTCTGATCGATTTCGATCCCGATCCCGACACCGATGTCAATGAATAGTGTATGGGTCAGATTTCGCTCTTGTACACATCCTTCCGATGACCGATGCGAAGGATGAGGACATCCTGCCCCAACAGAGCATAGATCACCCTGTAGTCACCGGTGCGGTACTTTCGGAGGCCGGCAAACCGGCCCTTGAGTACGGAATTGGATTTTGGCTTTTTGACCAGTTCCGTCTCAATAAGGTCAAGAATTCGCTTCGCCTCGGGTTTTGAGAGCTTCTTGAGATCCCGGTGAACCGACTTTTTATAGACGACATTATAAGCCAAGAGACTTCCTCATCTCTTTGGCCGAGACGACCTCGTCTGCTTTGTCGTGAAGCCTGTCCAGGGCAATCTGAAGGTCGGCAAAATCCTCGATATAGGACTCCAGGGCCTTCTGAATAATGAAAGACCGGGGTCTTTCCGTCTCCCTGGCGATGCTGTCGAGCTGATTGGCAAGGGTCTCGGGGAGCCGTACTGAAATTGCCGTACGCATGGCGCACCTCCTGTAATTTATGTATTACATTGTATGCAGGCGTATCGGTCTTGTCAAGCCCGCTTTTCAAGGTGAAACAGCCCCGGCCGGCTATTTTTTAAGCTGTTTCTTGACGGATTTAACATATTTTCCAAAGTTGCGGTCTTTTTTTCTCTTCTCGACATAGGACATCTGGTAGAACGCCGACTCCTGCCGCAGCTTGATGTAATTGTCATAGTGGGCCCGACTGATTGCGCCTGAATTTACCGCCTCAAGCACGGCGCAGCCGGGCTCGGCACCGCCGTCTTTTACCATGACAAGATACCGCTCCAGCCGGTTTACGTTGAAATCAAAATGGCAGGACTGGACAACAATCACGCAGTCCACGTTTGCCGCGATCATCTGGTAGTCCACGACATCCCCGGCGGCCCTGCGGCGCAGCGTGCTTTTTCGCTCCAGGACCGCGCACACCCGGCCCAGGTCCCCGGCCGGGTCTTTTTCAACGCACACCCAGTCCCCCACGGAGGGCAGTTCCTGGACCAGATGGTGGCGAAACAGATAACTGCCCGCCGTCTTTGCCCGAAAGGTGCCGGCCGGGTCCATGACCAGCAGCAGGTCACGGTCCACCGCCACAACCCGGGCAATGGTATTCCCGGGCCCGCATTCAGCGGCCCTCTCTTCAAACCACTCATTCCAGCCCAGAGGAACCAGATCAGGGTATTGAAGTTTCATTTGTCACCTGTCACCAGAATATTCTATTTCGAGTTCGATATTAATTTTACACTGAAAAACCACCCCTACTTTTTTCCTGAACCCTAAAGTCTATTCTCTTGACGTGTCAATTGAAAAACATGGCATTGTCATGCGCCATAACGCAAAATTCAAATGACAGGGAGGCCGGTTGCCCTGCTTGTAGTGTGCCCGTAAGGGCATTGGAAATGGACGGTTTCAAACGCCTTACCCGTCACTACGAACAGGAAGGGGACATGAGAAATTTTTCTTCGTGATGTTGGCTCCCGCATTATTCTGACCGGGATTTCTTCGCTATTCTGACCATTTTCAAAAAGTTCCGGATTAAACCGACCTCGTTTGATTGCTTTTATCTCCGGCAGGGTTTTTATCGTATTTTTTCCTTGA
>JAXHVI010000103.1:0-17785 GCA_034189195.1 Thermodesulfobacteriota bacterium
GTATCCCGTGCTTCCTGAAGATCTGAAAAAGCACCTGCGGTTTTATTTTATCACCGATGACAGCGGCGGCCCGGCGCCGCTTGAGCAGGTCAAAGCGGCCATTCTCGGCGGCGCCACCATGGTTCAGTACCGCAACAAGGCCTTTGACGGCCGGTTTTTTGAAGAGGCCTCGGCTGTTTTGCGTCTGTGCCGGGCCAACCGGATTCCCTTTATTGTCAATGACGACCCGGTCCTGGCCCGGGCAGTGGGGGCTGACGGCGTTCATGTGGGGCAGGCCGACGGCAGCCTGGAGACGGCACGACGCATCGTGGGTAAAAACGCGCTGGTGGGGGTGTCGGTCTCCACCCTTGGGGAACTTGCCCGGACCCCGGTTGCGTTCTGTGATTATATCGGCACCGGGCCGGTGTTTGCCACGAGCACCAAGCCGGACGCCAGCCCGGTGATCGGGGTGGCGGGGCTCAGGGCGGTCATCGACCGGTCGAAAAAGCCGGTGGTGGCCATCGGCGGCATCAATGCCGCGAACGCCGGTCTCTGCCTGTCCGCAGGGGCCGCCGGCGTGGCCGTTATTACCTGCGTGTCCCGGTCCGACACCCCGGCGAAGAGCGCCCGTCTGCTGGCAGAAGCCTGTGGTATTGAGGGTTTTCCGGAAAAACTGGAATCTCCATGGAATGACGAGTTCGGCCTGATTGACCGGCTTCTGGCCGGGGAGCAGGACACCGGTGTGGCAGAAAACGGAATATTGAAGGTGGGGCCGGGGGATGACGCGGCCGTGCTGCATGCCCTGAAAACGCCGGTGATCACCACCGACGCCCAGGTGGAAAATGTCCATTTTTCCTTTTTATGGCAGCGGCCCCGGGAGGTGGGGCAAAAGGCCGTTGCCGTGGTGTTAAGTGATCTGGCCGCCGCCTATGCCCGTCCGGTGGCCCTGTTTGTCAACCTGACCCTGCCGGCCGACAGGCCGGAATCCCTTGCCCTGGAACTTTATACCGGGCTGAAGGAAGGGCTCGCCGCCTATGATTGTGCGCTGGCCGGCGGCAACCTGTCCGGCGGCCGGGAAGTCTCCCTGAATCTTTTTGCCGTGGGAGCGGCAGGGGTATCTTTTTATCCGGCCCGCGCCAATGCCCGGCCCGGTGACGGGCTCTACTGCACCGGCCCCCTGGGCCGGGCCAGGGCCGGGCTGCTGGCATTACAGGCCGGCCTGGAAGGATATGATTCTCTGGCCGGGGCATTCAAGTTTCCCCGCGCCCGGTTTGACGCGGCTGTCGTGCTGGCGGATCACAAGGTGCGCTGCGTCATGGATATCAGCGACGGTCTGGCCGGGGATGCCCGCCATATTGCCAGGGCATCGCGTATTACCATCTGTTTCGACATGGATGCCGCCGTCTGCGCCGATGACCTTCGGCGGTTCTGCGAGAAAACCGGCATCCGGCCCGGGGAGATGATCTTTTCCGGGGGTGAGGACTATGAGCTGCTGTTTGCCTGCCCGCCGGAAACGGCCCGGCGCATCGGGGATGTCATGCCGGTTTACCGTCTGGGCCGATGCGTGTCTTTTGATGGTGAATACCTGCGCAACCTGCCTGAAGGCGTGGCCCCTTTTCAGCACGGCCATGCCGGCTCCGGAGGCTGATATGGTGGAGATTCCGGCATGACCGGCGGATGCCCGACACGACCCAGGGTGATCGTTCTGTGCGGCCCCACCGGTGTGGGCAAGACCCGCCTTGCTATCGCCCTTGCCGAGGAATTCGGCGGCCAGATCGTGGGGGCGGACTCCATGCAGGTTTACCGGTACATGGACATCGGCACGGCCAAGCCCACCCCGGCCGAACAGGCCCGGGTGCCCCATCACATGATTGACGTGGCGGATCCGGACGAGTCCTTCAGCGCGGGCCGGTATGCGCGGATGGCCCGGCCCATTCTTATGGATTTGAACGAACAGGGCGTACTGCCTGTACTTGCCGGCGGCACCGGCCTTTATATCAAGGCCTGCCTGCACGGGCTGTTTCGAAAGCATTCGGCGGACAACGCTGTTCTGGAAAGGCTTGAAAGGGAGGCAAACGATCAGGGTGCGGCGGTCCTGCATCAGCGGCTTGCCGTCTGTGATCCGGATGCCGCGGAACGCATTCACTTCAACGATCGGTTCCGCATTGTCCGGGCGCTTGAGGTGTTTGAATCCACCGGGCTGCCGGCCTCCGGCCACCGGCAGGCCCACGGGTTTGCCGAAGACCCCTTTGACACGCTGAAGCTCTGCCTGTACCTGGACAGAAAGACGCTTTATGAACGCATCAACCGCCGCGTGGATCTCATGCTGGCCGACGGGTTTGAAAACGAGGTGGCCGGCCTGCTGGCCAGGGGATATGCGCCGGATTTGAAGGCCATGCAGTCCATCGGGTATCGCCACATGACCGCATGGCTGGCCGGCGACACCTCCCGCGAGGCAGCGGTGGAGACCATGAAAAAAGACACCCGGCGATACGCCAAACGGCAGGAAACCTGGTTTAAGGCCGACCCGGACATGGTGTGGGTCGACCAAAAAGAGGGTTTAGAAAAAGTGCCTTTTCTGGTAAAGAGGTTTCTGCGTTATGGTAAATAAGAAAAGGGTCCATAATTGATGAAACAGCAGCAGTCGTTCTTTCCTGTTCTAATTGTGCTGGCCTGCGTGGTCCTTTGCGCGGCGTGCGCTCCTTCGAAGGTGTCCGGGCTTTTCGACCCTTTGCCGGGGGACCAGCTGTTTGCCCGGGCCGAGGCGGCTTTTTCCCGGCAGGACTATAACGAGGCCCTCACCCTTTATCAGGCCTACCTTGCGGAGTTTCCCGGCGGGTCCCACGAACCGGCCGCCCTGTTGCGAAAGGCCGACATCCGGTCCCTGCAAAACCGGTTTACCGAGTCACGGGAGGGATATGAGGCGGTGATATCCCGCTATCCGGGCAGCCGGTACGAAGCCATGGCCGTTATCGGCATTCTGGAGAGCTGGCTGCGGCAGAAGGTGTTTGCCGCTGTGATCGAGCAGGCGGACAGACTTGATGACCGTACCGCGCCGGAGTCCGTTATTGTCCGTAAATACACACTGGTCGCGGAGGCCTACCTGTCCATGGAAAGACCCATGGACGCGGCCCAGGTCCTGATCGCGGCATTGAAAAAAGTGGGGGAGGCAAGCCGGAAAAGAATGCTGGTGCTGTTTGACCAGATCGTTGCCGCCATCGACCCGGAAGGGGTCAATTCCCTGCTGGCCGGTGTGCGGGACCCCGATTACCGGGGATACCTGACGTGCCAGCTGGCCGGCAAATACATGGCCCTTGATGAGTATGAACAGGCCGAGTCCGTGCTTTCCGGTTTTATGGAAAAGTTTCCGGATAATCCGTATACCGGACAGGCCCGGAACCTGTCCGGCCGGATCGCAAAGGAGTCGGCGTACGAGCGTTACACCATCGGGTGCCTGCTGCCCCTGACCGGCAAATATCGCCGTTTCGGGGAACGGGCACTCAAAGGGGTGCAGTTCGCGTTTCAGTCCTTCATGGCCGCTTACGGCACGCAAAACGCGCCGCCTGTCCGTCTGCTTGTCCGCGATACCGGTTCCGACCCGCAACTGGCCCTGGCCGCGGTAAAGGAGCTTGCGGAAAACCGGGTGGCCGCCATCATCGGCCCCCTTGTTTTTTTCGAGGAGGCCATTTCCGAGGCCCAGAACCGTCATATTCCCATTATCACCCTGACCCAGGAACCGGATGTGCCGGCCATGGGCGACTGGGTGTTCCGCAATTTTCTGACGCCGCAGATGCAGACCCGCGCCCTTGTCTCCCATGCACGGAATGTACTGTGTCTTGACAGGTTTGCCGTGCTCTATCCGGACGAGCCGTACGGCAGGGTCTTTGCCCATGCCTTCTGGGACCATGTGGAAGAATCCGGCGGACAGATTGTCGGGTTTGAATCCTATGATCCAGAGGAGACCGATTTTGCCGGCCCCATCAAAAAGCTGGTGGGCCTTTATTATGACGTGCCTGAGGATCTTCAGGAAACGGTTGACGCCCAGCGGGAGTTCTGGGCCCGGGAAAGAGGACTGTGGGCGGAGCCGGAGTCCGGTATGGATGCGCCGGAAGCAGACCATACGACAGGCGGACAACCGGAAGAAGAAGAGGAAACGGCCATTGTGGATTTTGATGCTCTTTTTATTCCCGACGGTCCCTCAAATGCCGGGCTGATCATTCCGCAGCTGGTCTATCACGACGTGGTGGATGTCCTGTTCATGGGCACCAACCTGTGGCACTCCCCCGAGCTGGTGAATATGGCAAAAAAATATGTCAACGGCGCGATTCTGCCCACGGGATTTCTGGAAACGGGCGGCAACCCCGGGGTAAGGCTGTTTTCAGAGGGGTTTGAAAGCCTGTTTGGCGAAAAACCCGATTTCATCGCGGCCGTGGCCTATGATACGGCCAGCCTGCTGTTTCCCATCATCACCGATTCCGGCCTTCGGTATCGCAGCTCCATCAAAAAAAGGCTGGGCCGGTTGACGGGATTCCCCGGTGTGACCGGTGTCACCGCCTTTGACGCAACCGGTGAGGTCCACAAGCGACTGCCGCTGCTTCAAATACAAGGGCGCCAATTTGTGGAAATTCCGCCATCGGCCCCTTCACAGAAAGATCTCTGACCCGATGCATCCGGCCTATTTTCTTTATACCCTGGCGGGCACATCCCTGTTTCTGTTGCTGTTTCCCCTGTTTCTGTTATACAGCCGCCTGACCGGAAAACACAGGTATGGCCTGGACCAGCGGCTGGGCCGCTATTCCGGAATCGCCGATTTACCGAAGGGGTCTCCCCGCATCTGGATTCATGCCGCCTCCGTGGGCGAGGTGCGGGTGGCCGAGGCGGTGATCGACGAGTTTCGCCTGGCCATGCCCGGCTGCGCCGTTCTGCTCTCGGTGATGACAGCTTCCGGTCATGACGTGGCCGAAAAGGCCCTGGCCGGCAAGGCCGCCTGCGTTCTGGTGCCCATTGACTTTATCTTTACCGTCCGGCGGGCCATGAAAACCGTGCGGCCGGATATCTTCGTGTGCCTGGAAACCGAGATATGGCCCCACCTTATTGTTGAGGCAAAGCGGTTCGGGGCCGTCACCGCCATCCTCAACGGCCGGATTTCCCGGCAGGCCTGCCATCGATACCGGCTTATCGCCCCCCTGGTCGCGGAAACCCTGCGCCACGTGGACCTGTTTGGCATGATCAGCCGGGAGGATAGCGATCGCATCCTTTGTCTGGGAGCACCGGGAGACCGGGTGCGTGTCGGCGGCAACGCCAAGTTCCGGTTCCTGGCGGACCTGGGAAAGCCGGCGGTGCGGGACCGGATGCGGCAGGCCTTTTGCGTGAAAGAGGGACAGCCGGTGCTGGTGGCGGGCAGCACGCGAAAAGAGGAGGCCGGCATCGTCATTGATGCCTATCAGGCCCTGCGGGCCGAATTCCCGGAAATGCTGTTGGTTCTTGCCCCCCGGCACATTGAAAGGGTCGATGCCGTTCTTTCGCTGCTGCGGGAGCGGGGCGTGAAAGCTGAAACAAAGCGCGACCTGGAGAAGGCGGCGACTTTTCGGCGCTGCCCGGTGGTGGTGGTCGACACCATGGGCGAGCTGCCGAATATATACAGCGTGGCCACCGTGGCCTTCTGCGGGGGCAGCCTGGTGCCCCTGGGCGGGCAGAACCCGCTGGAGCCGGCGGCATGGGAGGTGCCGGTGCTGTACGGGCCCCACATGGATGATTTTATCGAGGCCCGGAATGCCCTGGAAGCGGCCGGGGGCGGGATGTGCGTGACCGGCCGGGAATCACTGGCCCAGGCGGTGGGCGATCTGTTTCGCTTTCCGGAAAAAGCGGCGGCCATGGGCCGCGCCGCCGGAAAAACGGTGTCGCTCCATTCAGACGCGGCCAGGCATCATGTCGAGTTGGTGCGGGACCGGTTTTCGGCCTCACGCGCAGGCGGAAGATAGATCAACAGCGCCCCGTCGCTCAAAGACCTTGCGCCCGTGGGCCGAGAGAACGGCTTTTCTCAGCCGGATGCTTTTCGGGGTCACTTCAATCATTTCATCGTCACCGATAAACTGAATGGCCCTTTCCAGGGTCATGGGCGTCACCGGGGTAAGGGTGACGGCCTCGTCCTTGCCCGAGGCCCGCATGTTGCTGAGCTGCTTGGTCTTGCAGGGGTTGACATTCAGGTCGGTGTCCCGGTTGCGCTCCCCGATGATCATGCCCTCATACACCACATCGCCGGGCCGGATAAACAGCTTCCCCCGGGCCTCCAGGTTGAACAGGGCAAAGGCAACGGCCTTTCCCTGGCGGTCCGATACCAGGCTGCCGGTAAACCGTCCGGGAAAGTCGCCCCGGTACGGTTCGTAGCCCGCAAGGGCGCTGTTCATGATGCCGGTGCCCCGGGTATCGGTGAGAAACTCGTCCCGAAAGCCGATCAACGCCCGGGAGGGGACTGAAAAGGCCAGCCGGGTCCGGTCGTTGTCCTGGCGTTCCATGCGGACCAGGGTGCCTTTCCGCTGCAGGAGTTTTTCCGTCACAATGCCGCTGTAGGCGGCCTCACAGTTGATCAGCAGGTCTTCCACCGGTTCCAGCCGCCGGCCGTTTTCATACCGGTAAATCACCTGGGGCCGGCCCACGCAGAGCTCAAATCCTTCGCGTCGCATGGTTTCAATAAGGATGGCCATCTGGAACTCACCCCGGCCCTTGACGATAAAGCTTTCCCTGTCGTCGCCGGCCTCCACCCGAATAGAGACATTCATGAGGCTCTCCTTGACCAGCCGGGCATGAATCCGGCTGGCCTGCACCAGCTTGCCCTCCATGCCGGCCAGGGGAGATGTGTTGCCGGCAAACCGCATGAAGACCGTGGGTTCATCCACCCGTATGCGGGGCAGGGCGATGGGCGTTTCATCGGTGCAGATGGTGTCGCCGATGTGCACATTTTCGATGCCGGACAGCACGACAATATCGCCGGCATCGGCCCGGTGGGCCTCTTGCAGGCCCGGGCCGCTGTATACCTGGAGCCTGGAAATCTTTAAAGGGGTCTGCTCTCCGTTTTCCTTAAGGCAGACCAGATTCTTTCTGGATTCCACCGACCCGTTGACCACCCGGCCCACGGCCAGGCGGCCCAGGTAATCCGAATATCCCAGGTCCGACACCAGCATCTGAAAAGGGGCTTCCGGATCGGCCGACGGCCCGGGAATTTCGTCTATCATCATGTCCAGCAGCAGGTGCAGATTTTCTCCCCTGTCTTTCGGCGATTTCATGGCAATTCCCTGCCGGCCAACGGCATAGAGGCAGGGGCACTCGATCTGCCGGTCTGTCGCGCCAAGGTCGATGAGCAGGCCGTATATCTCGTCCAGCACTTCCGCGGGACGGGCATCGGCCCGGTCGATCTTGTTGATGACCACGATAATGGCCAGCCCGCTTTTCAGCGCCTTGTCCAGAACAAAACGGGTCTGGGGCAGGGGGCCTTCGGAGGCGTCCACCAGGAGAATGGCGCCGTCGGCCATGGAGAGGGCCCGCTCCACCTCTCCGCCGAAATCCGCGTGGCCCGGCGTATCGATGATATTGATCTTGGTGTTTTTCCAGTGAATGGCGCAGTTTTTGGCGGCAATGGTAATGCCCCGCTCCCGCTCCAGGTCCATGCTGTCCATCACCCGTTCATCCACTGCCTGCCCTTCACGGAACAGGCCGCTCTGCCGGAACATGGCATCCACCAGCGTTGTCTTGCCGTGGTCTACATGGGCGATGATAGCGATGTTCCTGATGGGAATGGTGTTTGTCTTCTTCATTTTTACAGCCGCCGTTGTGTCTCTGTTGTTTATTGAAATAACAAAACCCGTCATGGCCGCATGACGGGCTGTTTTTAACCTGCGCGATTTTGTTCATGGGCGGTGTTGCCGCGGCTTTTAAGAACCGCAAACACCGCCCGAACTGTTCTTTCCATGCTTTGTGAAATGGAAAATGTCCGGGTTAAAACAGGTAAGCGCATCACCAATACGCTATTTTGTTTGAAAAGACAACCCTTTTTTTATTGCCCGAAGCACCTTAGGCGCCGGTCATTGCCGTTTTATCCCGCCTGTCCGCTTTTGCCGCCTTTGACAGATGCACACCGGCCGTAGGCACAAAACACCTTGGCCGTCCTGGACTTTTTTCAACAGGGCCGAGACGATGGAGTCTCGGCCCTGTTCGGTGTCGTGCTCCCGCCTGGACATGTCGATAATCTCGGTGACATGCAAGGGGCGGCCGGCGGCTTGGAGTACGTTCAGCACGACATCGATATTAGACGTACGTTTCATCGGCCGTTCTTCCCCTGGCTGCCGGAAGCGCTCGACAACCCTGATCGTTGCTTGCGCAACCTCCTTTTCTCCGGGCAACCGGTTTAATCCTCTTTTTCGGCGTCCCATTCTCTGATGTACTTGGTCACCGTTCGTCGGTCGAGTTTTGTCCGTTTGGCCACCTCTTCATAGGTTCCGAAACGCTCGTAAAGCAGCTTGCAGTACCCCACGACAAGGCGGTTGGCGGAAATCATTCCGTTTTCCAGGCCTTCGGACAGTTCTGCTTTGAGGTCGTTACAGGCAATCTTATTGTCGCCCGTGTAGTCTTTTTTCAGCAGAACCCGGCGGACACACTGCTCCAGTTCTCGGACATTGCCGGGCCATGGATAGTCCCGGCCCAACTGATGGTCAATCACTCCCTGAACCATTCTGACAAATTCAGGCGCGTCCCGGCCCACCGTCCGCTTCACAATAACGGCGATAAGGTTGTCCAGTTCATCCGTATCCTGCTCCAGCCGTTCTCGCAGTGATGGCACGTAAATCACATCCGAACATAACCGATAATAAAAGTCATCCCTGAAAACGCCCTCGTGGCGAAGCTCGTCAATGGAACGGTTGGTGGCGGCTATTACCCGTCCGTAAAACCGTTCTTTCTTGCGGCTGCCGACCGGGTAGAAAGACCTTTCCTGAAGCACCTGCAGCAGTTTTATCTGCAATTGCATTGAGATTTCGCCGATTTCATCCAGAAGAATGGAGCCGTGGAGACCGCATTGGGAAAAGATACCGCTGTAATCATCGATGGCTCCGGTAAAAGCCCCCTTTTTATGGCCGAACAGCTCGGATTCGATTATGGACTCGGGAAACTGGGACAGGTTGATGGAGATGAAAAAACGCGTAAAGCTCTCGGTAAAACGATTTTTGCGCATATCGAACGGTATGTAGCCGGAATTTCCGATGGCTGCGGCCACAGCCCCTTTGCCCGCACCCGTTTCCCCCAGAATGATGGTGGAAAAATCCTCCATTCGGTCCCGCAGATAAGTTTTATACAGTTCAAAATTATGGGTGAATATATTGTTCCACAAGTCCAGGCGAAGCTGCTGCATGATCCGGCTTTTACCCACAAGATTGCGATTGATAAAAAAGAAGGCCCGCCTGAACTGATAGGATTCTTCAATGATGCTTTTGATGCTTGCCTCATCGAACCCCCTGTTCTGAAGGGTGGCTTTGGCGGCATTGGCAAAAGCCAGTTTTATGACCCTGTCGCCGGCATCGATCTGGTCTAATATCAGCTGATCAAACTGTTTCCTGAAGCTGTAAAAAAAATCAAAGGCAAACAGGCTTTCGACCAGTTGCCGGTCCTGCCCGGAAAACAGGTTGATGTTGCCGCAATCGGCTTCATCCAGCGCTCGCATTCGCTCTTTGACTGCGTCAATCGCTTTTTCCAGGTGCCTTGAAGCGTCACCGGCGGCGACTGTGCCGGAGATTTGCCGATCCAGTTCAGTCCGCCTGTCACTAAAGGGATTGGTAATGGCCGCTTCTCTTATGAGAGAGAAGAAGGCCCGCTCTTCATCTGTCAGGGCTCTGGCTTCCTGTGGCATTGCGGGTCCTCATGGTGTGTTCGGGGCAGGTTAAATGCATGCTGTGTACAGCCAATGTACATTTAATGCCGATTGTTTTTCCAGCAGAAAATCAAAGCGGCTGGAACATCGGTGTTTCTCCCATGATTTAAGGTGGTTGTATTCAACTCAAATCTGGCACGCCTTTTGTAACCACAAGCAACCATAACAGCAAGAACAATACCCGATGCGATGAACCGACCAAAGGAGCAAACGATGGCATCCGGCGAAAAAGTGGCCCTGGTTTTCCCTGGGCAGGGAACACAAAGAGCTGGAATGGGTGAAGATTTCTTTTGCGCCATCCCTGCCAGCCGTGATGTTTATAAAGAAGCGTCCGATATCCTGGGATGGGATGTGGCCCATATGTGTTTTAATGAGAACGACCTGATTGACCTGACCGAATACGCCCAGCCCTGTATCTTTACCACGGAAATGGCCATGCTTCGAGGCCTCCAGGAGGCCTACGGTTTGACGGCCGAAGTTTTCGGAGGGCATAGTGTGGGTGAATACACGGCCCTGGCCGCGTCCGGCGCCATGCCTTTTTCCCAAGCCTTGAAAGCCGTTCGGGAAAGAGGCCGGCTGATGCAGGCTTCTTTTCCTGAAAACGCCGGCGGCATGCTGGCCATCATCGGCCATGACCTGTCGCCGGAACGTATCGGCGATGAAATCGCCCACCTGACCGTCGATGTGGCCAATATCAATTCAACCGGCCAGGTGGTTATCAGCGGCCGTTTCGACGGGCTGGATCGGGCACGGCAAATCATCGCCCGGTCCGTTACGGATCCGCAATCCGTCCGTTTTGTCCCTCTGAACGTGTCCGCCCCTTTTCACAGCCGGTTTATGGCCGGCATCGAGGAAGATTTCAGGGCCGTGCTGGTATCGGCCAAGGAAACCGTTCATTCCGCCAGTGCGCAACAGGTAACATCAAACTTTACCGGCGGATTTCATCCGGATGATGTCGATGCGGTGATAGACAACCTGGTCTTTCAGATCAGCGGCACCGTGCAATGGCGGCGGAACATGGACCGCCTTTGTGAAAAAGCGGATACCATTTATGAAATCGGTCCCCACCGGCCGTTAAAATCGTTTTTCAAGTCCATTGACGTGGAATGTAAATCCATCACGACCCTGGCAGCTGCGGAACGCGCATTCGGCGATCAGTAACAAAAACCAAAATGGCGGTGTCGCACGGCCGCCAGGAAACGGAAACACCATGCATATATTTAATCCGCGATACTGGGCCGTCATCATCGGCGGCTCCAGCGGTTTCGGACTGGCCAGCGCCCGGAAGCTGGCCAGGCACGGCATGAACCTGTGCATTGTTCACAGAGACAGAAAAGGGGCTATGTCCCGCATCATTCCTTTTTTCGAGGAAATCCGTTCACTCGGCGTGGATGTCGTCACTTTCAATACCGACGCGATTTCCGACCGGGGCAGAACCGGCGTGCTGGACGGTCTTGAAAAAACACTGGGACGGACCGGTAAAGTCCGGCTGGTTCTGCATTCCATCGCCCTGGGAAACCTGAAATTGCTGGTCCCCTGCAAAGCGCCGAAGGATTCAAAAACGGCGGCGGCGCAACTGGCCGAAAAGATATCCGTTCCCTGGGAGCGGGTGCACAATGCCGTACAGGCGCTTTTTGACAACGGTTCGGACGCCTTCTGCGCACTGGCCGCCCCGCCCGAATACAACAACCAGATGCTGCTGGGAATCGATGACTTTGCCGGAACGATACATGCAATGGGCTCGAATATCGTGGAGTGGGTCCAGGATATGCACCGGCGGCAGATGTTTGCCGACGATGCCCGCGTGTTAAGCCTCACCAGCGAAGGAAACAGTGTCGCCTGGAGAGGCTACGCGGCGGTTTCCGCGGCCAAAGCCGTTCTTGAGGCGGTTTCCCGGTCCATGGCGGTCGAGTTCGCGCCCTATGGTATCCGTTCCAACGTCATTCAGGCCGGCGTGACGGACACGGCCGCCCTGAGGGCGATCCCGGGCAGCCGTCATATTTCGGCCAGGGCCCGCCTGAGAAACCCCTTCGGCCGCCTGACCGAGCCTGAAGACGTGGCCAATGTCGTTTTCCTGCTCTGCACGGATGAATCTGCCTGGATCAACGGCACGATCGTCCGTGTCGACGGGGGAGAGAAAATCGGCTGACCGGCCGGGATTGGTTTGTTTGACACGCTTATAAGGACTTCAGAAGAATGAAACAACATGACCGCGCAAAAACCACCGGCCGGACACCCGTCGCCGTCGTCACCGGCGGTTCCAGGGGAATCGGGGCCGCCTGCTGCAGGGCTCTGGCCGCCAAGGGCTTCCTGGTGGGCATTAATTACCGGGGCGATGCCGAAAAAGCGCAGGCGCTGCTGTCGGAACCGGATATGAACGGTTTTGGTCTTCCGGCCGACATGTCCGACATCGACGACGTGGAACACATGGTCAAAGCGATCAAGCAGAAAACCGGACGGGTGGATGTGCTGGTCAACAACGCCGGCATTACCGTCAACAACACCATCCTGACCATGACCATCGATGAATTTGACATCCAGCGGTCCGTCATGAGAGGCACCTGGTATCTGACCAAAAAGATATTGAGGATGTTCATGCTCCGCCAGTCCGGGGGCAGGATCATCAATATCTCCAGCATCACCGGCCATATGGGAAACTCGGGACAGATCCCCTATACCATGGAAAAAGGTGCGCTCGACGCCATGACCAAATCGCTGGCCAAAGAATTTGCCGGCCGGAACATCCTGGTCAATTCCGTGGCCCCGGGCTTCATCGATACGGACATGACCCGGGACCTGCCCGACGAAATCAAAAACCGGATGATCCGGGACATCCCGCTTCAAAGAATGGGTCTTCCCGAAGAGGTGGCCGAGGTTGTGGTTTTTCTGGCATCACAGGGAAGTTACATCAACGGCACGGTCATCCATGTCAACGGAGGCTCGTATGGCGGCTGACCGCAAAATGATTGACCGTGTACTCGCAGCCATTCCCCAGCAGGCGCCGTTCCGGTTTATCGATGACATCCTCGGCATCGATGAGCAATCGGTTACCTCGTCCTACCGGTTTACCGACGATGCTTTTTTTTACAGAGGCCATTTTCCGGGAAACCCGATAACGCCTGGTGTCATCCTGGTCGAGACTATGGCCCAGGCCGGTGTCACAGCCCTGGGAATTTACCAGCTTTTAAAAGACCTGCCAGAAGAAAAAGCGATAAACCGCTTGACACCGATTTTTGCGTTTATCGAACGGGTTGAGTTTCTCCACCCGGTAAAACCGGGTCAGCGGGTGGTGATCCGGGGGGAAAAGCTGTATTTTCGCCGGGGAAACATAAAATCAAAAACCAGCATTCAGCTTGAAGGCGGCCTGACCGTCTGTCATGGGGTGCTGACAGGAACGGGGGTGAAACATTGATGAGGCGCAGAGTCGTCATCACCGGCATGGGCGTTGTCTGCCCCAACGGCAATAACATGACCGAATTCGAAGATGCCCTGCGAAACGGCCGTTCGGGGGTCAGGTTTGTCCAGCGGCTGGCGGATCTGAATTTCGGCTGCCGGATCGCGGGCATTCCCAGGGACACCGACACGGTTTTTGAAAAGCATATCAACAAAAAACAGTTGAAAGACACCAGTGAGAATATAGGGTACGCCTCGGTGGCGGCCCTGGAGGCCTGGACCAATGCCGGTTTTTCCGTGGACAGGAACCGCGAGGAAACTGACTGGGACACGGGCGCGGTCATGGGGTGCGGAATCGGCGATATGGACACCATTGCCGAACGGATCGTCCCGCTGGTCAACGAAGGACGGGTCCGCCGCATCGGCAGCCGGGTGATCGAGCAGGTCATGAGCAGCGGCGTCAGCGCCAGGGTGGGCGGACTGCTCGGGCTGGGAAACCAGGTCACATCCAACTCGTCCGCGTGCAACACTGGATCCGAAGCTGTTATCGACGCCATGTACAGAATCCGTGACGGCCGGGCCAGGCGCATGATCGCGGGCGGCGCCGAAGCCCCGTCACCGTATACATGGGGCGGGTTTGACTCCATGCGGATTTTGTCCAGAAAATTCAATGACGCCCCGGAGAAGGGGTCCCGGCCCATGAGCGCTTCCGCCTGCGGTTTTGTTCCGGGCGCAGGGGCCGGTGTCCTGGTTTTAGAAGAACTGGAAACCGCTCTCGCGCGTGGTGCGGACATTTACGCAGAAATACTGGGCGGTTATGTCAATTCCGGCGGACAGAGAGGCGGCGGCTCCATGACGGCACCCAATGCCGACGGCGTCCTGCGCTGCATCCGGCAGGCCATCTCTGATGCCGGCATTTCACCCGATGAAATCGATGCCATCAACGGGCACCTTTCCGCGACGTTTGCCGATCCCCACGAAATCCAGAACTGGTCAAACGCCCTGGAACGGGGGCCTTCCGATTTTCCCTATATCAACTCGACCAAATCGTTGATCGGCCACTGCCTGGGGGCGGCCGGTGCGATTGAAACCGTTGCGGCAGTTATCCAGCTTCACAAGGGGTTTTTGCATCCATCGATCAATTGTGAAGACATTCACCCGGAGATCATGCCATTTTCCGACAAAATAGTGCAAACCCGAAAAGATTACCCGGATATAAAGGTGCTGGCCAAAGCCAGTTTCGGATTCGGGGATGTCAACGGCTGCCTGATCCTGAAAAAATGGGAGGGCGGCACAGCCTGCAACCAAACCAACAACAAAGGAGACAAAAAATGAACCAGCAAGCCATTTACGATGAACTGATCGGTATTATCGGAGAATTTATAACGGACGAAACGGTGCTGGCACAGGCCTCTATGGAAACAGACATTATCAAAGACCTCAAGGTCAATTCCGCCCGGCTGGTGGATATCATTATCAAGGCGGAAGACTGTTTTAACATTGAAATCGACGACGATGACGCGGATTCCATAAAGACCATCGGCGACGCCGTGGGGGTGATTCTCCGGAAAACAGCCCCTGTCGGAGCCCGGGCATGAACGATCGGCATGACTTTTACCTGCTGCGTTTTCAATATCTTTCCGGACGAATTGCCGTCTTTGTGACCGCCCCGTTTCTGGTTCTGTTGATAAAGATGGCCGGTTACCGGGTCAGGGACCTGAAAAAGCACAGAAAGGATGTTGCCGCTCTTTTTCATGCTCATCATGGCCCCTGGATCATCTGCGCCAATCATCTGACCCTGATTGATTCGGCGATCCTGAGCTATGTCATGTTCCCGGTCTGGCGGTACATGGTCGACTATCATCTGCTGGCCTGGAATCTTCCGGAAAAGCGGAATTTTCAGCGCAACCCGGTCATGACCCTGCTGTGCTTTCTCTTAAAGTGCATTCCCGTGGTCCGCAGGGGAGACCGGCAGTCGATTAAAACCTGTTTTGCCAAATGCGGGTATCTTCTCGAACAACGTGAAAATATCATGATTTTTCCTGAAGGTACCCGTTCCCGGTCGGGCCGGATCGACACCGAAACGTTTTTCTACGGCCCGGGCCGGCTGGTCGACAGCCATCCGGACTGCCGGGTAATGTGTCTTTACCTGCGGGGTGACCGTCAAACGACCTACAGCGATATCCCCGTGCCCAATGACGTCTTTACTTTTGCCGTGGCCACCTGTGACGTGGACCGCAAGCTGTCGGGGCTCAAGGCGCATCGGGCGCACTCCCGGCAGATTATCGAGAAACTGGCTGAAATGGAAAAGACCTATTTTGATACACGTGGGCAATGACATTGTTGATCTTGCCTCGCCTTATGTAACGGGAAAGAGCAGCGACAGGAAGTTTGTTCAGCGGGTGCTCACGCCCGGCGAGCACCGGATATTTTTAATCAGTGACGACCCGGACAACCTGCTTCAGGTGTTCTGGGCGGCCAAGGAAACCGCCTATAAAATAGCCGTAAAACGCTTCCCCGGCGTCTCTTCCGCGCCACAGCGATACGAAGTGCGCCTCCATAAGCCGGAACACGGAAGCGCCCTGCGGGGACGAGTCAGGACACCTCCAGGTGCTGTTCATGTCGCTGTCCAACAACATCCGGATTTCATTCACTGTTTTGGCACAGAAACGGTTTTGTCCGGCAAAAACGTTATTCTTGGTGTTGAAACCACCGACAGGCCTTTGCAGCCGGATTTTTGCAGATGCTCAGAAGTCCAGTCACGAATGGTGCGCTCCTCAGCCGGAAGAAAGATCGCCTCAGCCCTGTGCTTGTCAGAAAACGATATTGCCATTACAAGAATCAATCATGAAAAAGGCCGTCTTTTTCCCGAAGTTTACATCAAAAGGAAAAAAGCCGACATCGATATCAGCCTGAGCCATGACGGCCGCTTTATGGCCTATGCCTTTTTGATTCAAACCGACGCCCTCCATTGAATTTTCTCTAACCCGGGGTTCGCCGAAATTTTTCGCGGACACCTGTGTTCCGGGCAGATAGCGCCGGTTGTGGGCACTACTCGTTTTACGGTTGGTCCGGATCTTCCATATCCTCAATGCCGGTAACGGCTTCGTGCATGCCGGGCAATCGAATCTCCATGGTGATAGTGCCGCTGAATTGGAATGCCCCCACAGATAAGGCTCAAAACGCAGGCAACGCAAACGGCCTGGCCCCGGGCGACGGCGACCGCAGCAAATTGCGAAAACAAATAAACAAACCGTTGCCCTTGAACGGCTTTTCTGCAATAGTGACGCTGTTGTTCAGACCCACATAAAACATAAGGCTTTGCGGACTTTGCGCCTTTGCGAGGTAAAACATAAACCGCCAAAAACAGAAAATGGCGTTTTGGGTTGAGAAGAAAATCAATTTTTAGAGATGCCCTTGATGAACCCCCTGAACCCTTGGCCCCTTGAACCCTCGAACCCTTTGATCGCCGTTCTTGTCAGCGGCGGAATAGATTCTCTGGTCGCGGCCCACCTGCTGAAACAGTCCGGGGCCGACGTGACGGCCATCCATTTTCTCACCGGGTATGAACCGGAAGACCGGGCAGGAAAGCTTCGACAGTTGTTTGGCCGAATGGATATTCCGGTTTCGGTATTTGACTGCCGGACCGTGTTTCAATCCAATGTGGTGGACTACTTCACCGCTGCCTACCTTCGCGGTGAAACACCCAATCCCTGCATGGCGTGCAACAGCCGCATCAAGTTCGGGGCCTGCCTGGACTACGCCCGTTCCCTGGGTGCCGATGCCGTTGCCACGGGCCATTACTGCCGGGTAACAAAAAATCCGGACGGTACGCGGCTGTGGAAAGGGGCGGACCCGGCAAAGGAACAGAGCTATTTTCTTGCCTTTCTGTCCCGGGATCAGCTTGGCCGTGCCCGGTTTCCCCTGGAGGGGATGACAAAGGCCCGGGTGCGGGCCCATGCGGCCCGGCACGGTCTTGTCCCCATTGAGCGCAAAGAAAGCCGGGATGTCTGTTTTATCGAAGGCCTGGAATGCGCCGATTTTATAGAGGCCCATGTCCCGGCCACTTCCGGACCCGGCCCGATTGAGGACATGGCGGGCCGAATGATCGGCACCCATTCCGGGCTGCACCGGTTTACCGTGGGCCAGCGCCGGGGAATCAACTGCCCGGCTGAACAGCCTTTCTACGTTGCGGCCCTGGACACGGCCCGCAACTGCCTGAAGGTGGGGTTCCGGCAGGACCTGTTTGTCCCGGCCTGCCGGGTGGCCCAGGTAAACTGGATTCCCGGCAGGCCGGAAGGGCCCATGAACGTGTCTGTAAAGATCCGGTACAACCAGACAGAAGTGCCGGCCCGGCTGACACCCCTGGGCGAAACGGATGCGGTTGTTGAATTTGTCACCCCCCAGTTTGCCGTGGCCCCGGGCCAGGGAGCGGTCTTTTATGACGGGGACGCCGTTATCGGCGGGGGTATTATCAGGGCGGAGTGCGAGGAAGAG
>JAXHVI010000104.1:0-29509 GCA_034189195.1 Thermodesulfobacteriota bacterium
CCTTCCCGCATCATCTCGTCAATCTCTTCCAGCCGCCGGCCGTCAATATGGGATTCATTGTAGCCGGGAATAAACTTGTGGCCGAACTGATAATCCGAGAACCGGAACATGTGCTTGTGCAGGCCCACGATGCCGGTGATGCTGTGGGACATCACCTGCCGGGCCCCGGTGCGCAGGCTTTTCCACCACTCAAAATCCTCCCAGATGTTGAGCCGGTCGTACCGGCCGCTTTTTTCGCGCTCTTTTTTCAGTTCGCTAAAAACCGATTCAACCTCTTCGGGCGTCAGGTCCGCGGATTTTCGAATCTCCTCTTTTACGAGCGCTTCGTCGGCAAACACCTGGGTGGGGCCTTCCGTGTGATAGGGCAGGCCCGGAATAAACGAGCCGATCACCACCACCCCCAGGCGCTGCAACTCGTCCACAATGCTTTTGACCGTTTCCGGGGTGGCGCCGCCCCGCTTGTCAAACACGTCGCCGTGGGATTCAATGCCGATCCAGATCGAGGTGAGCCCACCTCGCACCAGGGACTTGAAGCCGCCGTCCTTTTCCCGCACATTGACCAGGCTTCGGGTATCGGAAAAGGTGCCGAAGTGAATGTTCTTGCCCGACTGCTCGATATAGCCGCAAAGCTCCTTGGCCGTATCAAGAAAATTGATCATGCCGCAGGCGGACATGACCTTTTCATCCTTCATGAAATTTTCGTCCATCAGAAAAAAAGTGGCCTCCGGCGGATAGTCGGGCCGGGCCGCGTTTCTGTCGTACACGGTCTCCATGGGTATGAATATCTTTGCCGCGTCCTTGTACAGGTAGGTCTTTTCCCGGTTGAACATCTTGCTGGTGTTGCAGAACCCGCACTTGTTGGAACACCCGATGGCGCTGACCAGCTTGTGGGAGTCCTTGGGCATGGTCACAAATCCCAGCCGGCCCTTGACCCACTGTTTCCATCCGGTCGATGACGTGCTGCCCGAATCGGCAATGGCCTCGGAAACCAGGGGGGTGTTGGGGTCACCGGCGTCAATGCCGGCCACATCGCGCAGCCAGAGGCGAATGTCATGAACCCCCTCTCCTTTGTAAAAATCAAGGCCCTTTTTCTTTTTTTCCTCCCGCTCTTCCTCTGAATCCCACAGCACAGTGCCGTCTGCCGGTGTCAGCACGCCCAGCTTTTTGCCGGACGAGGCCCCGTAGCTGCCCAGGATGATCTTGATGTCCGGCCTTGCCTTCCGTATTTCCGCGCAGAGCTTTTTGGCCTGGTAGACCCGGTTTTCGCAGCCGATGCCCATGCCCACAATGGCAAT
This sequence comes from Thermodesulfobacteriota bacterium, assembly GCA_034189195.1. GTDB lineage: Bacteria > Desulfobacterota > Desulfobacteria > Desulfobacterales > Desulfosudaceae > Desulfosudis. The sequence goes on from JAXHVI010000104.1 coordinate 1,296, forward strand.
GTCTGAATTTTTTGTCAGATGCTTTACGATCCACCGGTTGCTTTTCGGATACTCCATCAGAGAGATATCAAGCGTGTCGCGCAGGTTGTACTCGATCAGGCGCATGCCCATGTACGGGGTCTTGCGTGAGGGGTTGAAAATATTTTCCAGCTTCAGGGCCAGGCGAATGCGGCGCCGGTTGGTGGGAGACATATCCAGGACGTCGAACAGCCACTCCAGAAAATGGAGCCGCGGGCCCTGGGGCAGCTGGGCGATGTTCATTTCGTAAAAACTGGAGTCGGCTCCGGGCATGCCCACCAGCAGCATGCGGGGTTTTTGGGAAAGGGTCGAAGTTGAGGCCGTTGCTGAATCTTTCATTGTGATATCCTTTTTGTGGTCCAGAAGAGTGCCCGCATGGTGAGGGCCGTTATCAAACACCGATCGCATTCTGATTACAGCGACAAGTGCCTGAAACTATGAGAATCAGCCGGTTGTGTCAATGGCAATGCAGGGGATTACAAATGTTTTACAAACAGCAGCCGCCTCAATCAAAATCTGGGCCGGGATCGGAATCGGGATCGATCACGAGTAAGAGCAAGAGTAAGAGTAAGAGTAAGAGTAAAAGTAAGAAAACAACATTGTGAGATCGATAGCGATAATTATCCGGGAGAACAAACTGTCATCCCTGCAACAGGTGACAAACACCCTGAATGTCCCGTTGCAGGAATGACAGGTATCGATAATGTATCGTTCTTTGCGCCCGTTACTACCGGCCGGGATCAAACAGCGGCACGCTGCCCACTTCCCTGACCAGTTCCTGGCCGGTTTTTGAGAGGATAAAATTGATGAAGTCCAGCGTGGTGCCCTCGGGCCAGCCGTTCGTGAAGACAAACAGCGGACGGCTGATGGCATATTCACCACTCCGGGTTGTAGCTTCACTGCCCATCACGTTGTTCACTTTAACCGGTTTCAGGTCCTCATTCAGGTAACCCATGCCGACATACCCGATGGCGCCTTTTGTTTTGGAGACCGTCTGAGCAACCGCGCCGTTGGAAGCAACGACCAGGGATCGCGGAGTAACCCGGCCCCCTTCGAGAACGATGTCTTCCCAGACCTCAAACGTACCGGAGGAGCTGTCCCGGGAAACAATCACAATTTTGCCGCTGCTGCCGCCGAGATCTTTCCAGTCGGTTACTTGACCGGTATAGATGCCCTGCAGTTGGGAAAGGGTCAGGTTTGTCACCGGATTGGAGGGGTGAACCACGGGAACAATACAGTCAAGAGCAACCCGAAAGGGAACCGGGTATTTGTTTTTTGCCGAGGCAAACTGAACTTCCGAGTCCTTGATAAAACGGGATGCAGTGGCGATATGGGTGGTGCCGTCGATCAGCGCCTTGATGCCGTTGCCGGAGCCGCCGCCGGACAGGGAGATGGCAACATCCGGATTCTCTTTCATGTACGCTTCGATCCATTTCTGGGCCACCGGCAGTACCGTGGTGGAACCCTTGATCACCAGTTGTTCCGCCAGCGCGGGCGTCACAGCAATGGCCAGTGCGATCAACAGGCTTGCCAACACTTTCAAATTAACCCGTTTTTTCATTGTCTTGACTCCTTTTTTTGTGGTAAGGCGAAAACCTTCCTCGACATTCCCGAACCCTGAAAAAGCTAAACGGCAAGCGTTCACATTGACGGGCCCATCATGCCACCCCAGATCCATCAGCAGTTACAGCCCGAACTCCGAATCTGCTGGTTCAGGTATTCAAGCCGATCCCTGTCGTGCTGGATAGACTCTGCCCCGCGGATGCTCGCCCATTTTGCGTAATCCCTGTCTGACTGGCCGCTCGCCAGGCGCGCCTCCAGTTGATACTTCTCCGCGCAGTAATTTTTACATCTCCGGTTTTCACCGGAACCATCATTGCTGCCGGCATAACTGTCACCGCCGGTGCCGGCGGTTCCACTGCCGATGCCGCTGTTTCCGGTGGCATTCGACCCACCGGCGGCGGTTTGGCCGGACGTTTCACCGGGGCTGTACATCGTTCCACCGGCGCCCAGAAGACTGACTGCACCGGCATTCGAACGCCTGGATGTACCGGAACCTGAAAGACCGGCTGTCTTTGGGACCGTGCCCGGCCCATCGCCCCATGCCTGCCCGGCAAAAGCGACAGCATTGGCGTCCGGCCGGGGCCTCCCGTCCGGCCCCGCCGTCGCTTCCCTTTCCGTGGGGAAGTGATGCCCCGGGCCGCCCGGCCCCTCGGGCCGGGCGCTGTTGCCGTCACGTCCTTCCAGCAAAACGAACTGCTGATCACCGGCCACCCTCTCCTGCAACGCGGCAAGCTCACGGCTTTCAGCTTCAGCACCATAAACCACCGCGTAGCTGCACCCGCGAAGGACCATGCGGAGCGTATCTGCCAGCGTTCTGTCTGCAAAATCAAAAGAGACATGCGAAGGAAGCGTCCGGTCCACAATATAAATCTTAATGTCGGCCTTGCCGGATATATCCTCAATCAGCCCCAAAAAAGAAATGTTATCGCCGCGAACAGAAAAACGGCCCCCGTTATATTTAACGGTTCCCGCAGGCAGCGCCGCTGCGTGGCTCTGCCCGGCTAAAAACAGAAACACCGCCATCGCTGCGATTGCCGGCGACAGCGTGGCGTTTAAAACGGCCGATACGGCACGCTGCATCATTTTCACGGTCTGTCCCCCGATACCATTGGCAACACTTACTCCGAATATTTCACGAATGTCGAAAACTATTATATGAAATCCAAGTTAACCCTGGTCCATATATGATCACCAGAAACATTCAGATTGCATTTCGGCTGTGTTAATTTATTGTTAAAATTGGGCGGGGGCAAGCGGCCCATGAAGACCGCTGTCGATTTTGTTTTTACATTTACAATTAAAACCGGTCGTAGACACGTCGCTCCTGCATGAACCCGCTTTTTCCGGCTGCATGATTAACGGCTTTGATCCTGCCCTTTAAGAGGGAAATGCATTGCGACAGTTTTCCCGAGTGAACGGGGCAGTTAAAATTATCGGAACTGATAATGGCGATGCTCATTGTCACCAGAGGGACATCTTCTTTTTCGCCTTTGCGGTTGACACGCGCGTAGGTGCCGTTCTTCAGATCCGCTTCAAGAAAAAACCGTTTCTTCTCCTCGTCAAAACGGGAAATGACCTTTTGATAGAAAACAGGGTCAATCATCGATTCCGAAATCACGATAAAATCGTCTCCCCCGATATGGCCCAGCTTCAGATCCGGATAATCGGCGCCTATGGTTTCCATCAGAATGGATGCGACCAGTTTCAGCATCTCGTCTCCCGCGGCAAACCCGTAATTGTCATTAAAATCCTTGAACCTGTCCAGATCGACATAAACAATGGCATATTCAGACCGGCTTAACACCTCCTCCAGCCAGAGGTTGATCACAACATTGCCGGGCAGCCCGGTGAGCGGGTTGGCGCTGGTTGCGAATTTGACTTCCGTGTCAAAGGCCCGGGAAATAATGGTTCTCATGGTAATCGTGCCAAGAAACCGGTTGTTCAAATCAAGGACAAGGACAGGATCATAGATGTCATCCTTGGGACGATTTAAGGTGAACTTGCCCAGTTCTCTTAAATCGGTGTCTTCCCGGACGACAAGCATGTTTTTTTTCGCGACACTGTCCGCATGCCTGTTCTGAAACACGGCATAGCCGAACCGCCCTGACAGTGATGAATAAAAATGCTGTCGTGTTATCAAACCCGTCGGATAGTTGGCGTCATCAAGAATGACCACATGTTCCGTTTCCTGGTGCGACCTGAAAATTTCGTCAAGGTCGCTGCACAAAAGCGAGTTTTCCATGAAAATCGGAGGTCTTGCAATAAATTTGAAGATGGTGATTTCAATGGGTGACACTTTTTTCGAGTACTGCCTGACAAGTCTTCTTAAAAACGATTTTTGATTGACATCCAGATCGGCAGGATACGGTGCCGGCCTGGCGAAAAAAAACCCCTGGGCATACCGCACGCCAAACCTGTATGCGACTTTCAGTTCCTCTTCCGTACCGACACCTTCAAACAGAATAAAACTGCCCACGGTGGCGGCAAAATCGCAGATGGAGCGCACCAGGTTCTGCTTATAGCCGTTGCGATCAATGTCACTGACAATCGATCGATCAATCTTTATTATGTGCGGGGTGGTGGCAACAAGCGTGGTCAAGCCGCTGTAACCGGAGCCGAAATCATCCAGCGCGATTCTAACCCCCTGCCTGACATAGTGTTTTATCATGTTTTCATAATGGCGATAGTCCCTGACACTTGTTTTCTCGGTGATTTCAAAAACGATGCGCCGTGGATCAATGCCGTAGCGCTTTAACGTGCTTGAGGTGAAACCCGCCTGAAACTCCGCGCATGAAAAAATGTCGGGACTTACATTGATAAAATAATCACAGCCGGAAAACATCTGGTTAAGAGCGCTGATTTTTTTAAGGGCCGCTTTCCTGCACGCATATTCCAGTTCCCATTCAAGATTATATTCCCTTGCCTTGCTGAACATGACATCAGGAGAAAAAAAACAGCCCTCCCCTCTGGCCAGCAGTTCAAACCCTTTGATCTCACCGGAGTAGAGGTCAATTATCGGCTGGGCATAGGAGACGATCCGATCCGACCTGATCATGTCAAGAAAGGTCAAGATATCGTCATTCGCGGGTCCGGCATCCAAATCCATATAATCCGAACTGAATCTGACCTGGCGCATATGCATTTCTCCTCAGCTGCAAAAAATGTTAGCCCGGGCACTTGAGTTTGTTGCGGTCATTAGCCCGATAGCCTGATTTCACCAGCGGGGAAAAAGTATACGGATAAAATGTTAGGCCAATATAAATAAATAATAAATCTTTTGTTCTGGAAATAGCTTACTTAGCGCCTGTCCATCTTGCATGGATGGAAACCGAACAAGCTGTCTCCCGGAATTGTTCCAGTGGCGCGTTCCTTACGGTCCCTTCTGTTGATTCCCCCCCTTACTCAAATCGCTGCGCAACCGCTGAAGGTTGTACGCAGCCTCTTTTATCCTGCCCGTACTCGACAGGGCCACCCCCATGTTGTAATGTGTACGTTCCTTTTGAGGTGATTTGTTTACACAGTCCTGCCAGAGAGACAGTTCTGTCCGCCAGACCGCATTCCGCTGGTATGTCCAGAAGCCGGAAAGGCATACAATGGGACACACCACTGCCGGCACAAGACGCTGGTCTTTCAATGCCCGGCAAAGCAGCCAGGTGACCGCGATAAACACAAATACTGACGGCAGGTAAGTGCGGTGCTCGAAAATCAGCTCCAGCGGGATGAAGGAGGACTCAATGGCAAGATTGCCCAGAAACCATAATATGGCAAATGACACAAGCTTGTATGGTTTTGCCGTAAACAGGGCGGCAAGAAAAAGACCGCACAGGAAAAGGATGGAGAGAATCGTTGTCACCGGGTCAACCAGGGAATGTGAAACCGGTATGTCATGGTCAAGGTTCAGCCTGGCAGGGTGAGGAAAAACAAGAAACGAAGTGATGATATGGATGCCGATATTGACAAGGTGATAACCGGTGACATGGTACCGGTGGAAATAATAATTGAGGGCAAAGGTAAAGTGGGCAAACAGCCGCTGGGAGTTGATGCTGTTTTTGACGCGGACAATCTGTTCCGGGCTCAGACGGGTCATCCGGATATGGGGATTTTGTGTGATATTGGGCTTGTCATCAAAAATAAAGGGCACGTTCAGGGCGTTTGAATAGAGAAGCACTCCCAGCAGAACCAGAACGGTGAAGGCGATCAGAGGGTGGCGGCTGCCGGGCAAAAGGACTTGACCGCTGTCCGTTTCAGCCGCCTGTACCGGAAGGGAAGATGCGGCCGCCGATCTTTTTAATTGGGGTTTTCCCCGGCTGCTCTGCGTTGTTTTTTCTCCGGGCTCCATTGCCGCATTCCTTGCCGTCCATTACTTTTGAAAACACCCTTTTTTAAACAGCGACGCAGTCAATAAGCAGTATCCCCCGGCACATCCCTCACATCTCACAACTCACCACCTGCCCTTTACTCCTGCTTTTCCTTTTCATACCGGGCGTCGTATATTTGGATAATTGCTTCGGTAATATCGGTTTCTTCATCAGCGGAGACCACCTTGTCGGCTTCGAAAATAAGCGTATAACCCTCATCCCGGCGGTATTGGTTGACGATCTCCCAGACCTCCTGGAGAATCTTTCGGGTGAGTTCCACGTTTTTTTCGTTCAGCTCCGATTCCAGGTCCTCCTTGAGACGGGAAAGTTCCTTCATCTGTTTTTCAAGGTCATCGCTCTTTTGCCGGTAGGTTTCCTGGTCAAGGGCGGCCTGCTGCTTGCGCAACTCCACGCTGAGGGACATGACATCGGCCTGCTTTTCACTGAACATGGCCTGTTTTTCCCTGATCTCTTCGTAAATGTCGGCTCTGGCGGCCCGGGCGGCCCGGGCATCGCGAATCACCCGTTTGGTATCAATCACACCCACCTTGACTTTGGAGGCGGCACACACCGGCACGCTGAACACAACCAGCAAAATCATCACACCCACCAGCTTCATTCCAGAACGTTTCATAAAACAACTCCTTTTATGTGATCAGTCATACACAATTTTGTCCGCCTCATCCCGGCTGCTCATTTGTTTCTTCTGCAATTCACGTATCCGCTCATCATAATCCTTCTTGATGGCGGCAAATTCGGCCTTATCGGCTTCACTCAGTGGCTTCTGGACCAGAAGAATATCCGTCACGCCTTTTTCATAATACTTGCCCAGAAGTGTTTCAGCGGTTTTGCACAGCCACCGGTTTTCGGCATAGGCCTTGTCAAAGGTCCGGGTGTTCTCATCCAGAAGATTTTCCAGGGCCGCCCGGGTGACCTGCAACTGCTCTTTTCTGTCCTTGTGGCCGGCCACCGCGTCCGCGAGCCGCCGCATCAGCGCCTGGACCTCGGCCTGGAGACCGGCCACCTGTTTCTCGTGCTCATCCTGCCTGGCTTTCAGGCCTGACAGGGTCTTTTCCACCTTCTCGATATTTTGTTGAAGACCGTTGCTTTCCTTTAACACAGCGGCCCGTTCTTCTTCCAGTCGCGCCTTCTCCTGTGCCACCGCCCGTTTCCTGCTCACCAGGGTCATCTCCTCACGCCGGGCCTGGGCCGCAAGGTCTTTCTGCCGCTTATAATCCTCCTTCAGCCACTCCTGCCTGTCATTGGCGGCATCCAGCTTTGCCTGCATGGCATCCCGCACCCGAACATAATGGATATAACTGTAACCAAAGCCGAGGCCCATGCCGATGCAGGCAAAAAGAACAACAAATCCCGCTTTTTTTAAAAAAGGTTTCATAATTCCGTCACATCAAAAATATCGGCCCCACTCTTTCTCATCCTGCCGAAACTCCCTGATCTTTTCCTCATAATGCTGAACCACGTTTTCCACGTGTACCTGCCGCAACTGGGTAATGGGCTCTTTTGCCAGCAGGCTGGCGGCCACCCCCTTGTCATGGAACGCGTCAAGAATGCCGTCAATGACCAGGCAAAGGCCGGCGTTTTTGGTCAGGCACCCTTCCACCACCTTCAGGGTGCCCTCAAACCGGCGGGCCAGTTCCTTGTTTTCCATGGCAAACCTGCGTTCTTCGGCTTCATGCTTTGCCACCAGCGACTCATATTCCTGTTGCCGTGTTTTCTGCTCTGTTTTCAGTGCCCCGTAATCATCCCGCAGTTGCCGGATGGTCTCATTTATGACGGCCACCATTCGCCTGTCCGCTTCCAGCCGGGCCGTGAGAGCGGCTTTATGGTCAACGGCCGCGTCAAGGTCCGCCCGCGCGGCTTTCGCCTCCTGCTCAAGGACTGCTGTCTCTTCTTTTATCCGGTCGGCGGTCCTTTGCATTTGCGCCACAATGGCCTTTTGCTCCGCATGCTTTTCCTGGTACAGGTCATTGCGACGCTCCACCGCATGGATGGCGGATTCGAAAGCCGCCCGTGTGCCGGTGATCCGCATGTGATCATACACCAGGCCAATGGACAGGCCGGCCAGCACAAGAACAGCGGCGATGATATGTTGTTTCGTCAGTTTCATGAAATATTCGGGTTAGAACGTTGCGTTCAGATCCACCTGCAGCGTGTCCACCGCAAACGGCAAGCTTCTGATCTCGTCGCTGGTGATCCACCGGGCGGTCAGCCACACATTTTTGTGAACGCCCAGGTCGATACCGAACAGCCAGCCCTGGGCATCGGTGCCGCCCAGGTGAAAATCCGAATCGGTAAACGCGTCGATCACCGCGTCCGCCTCCAGGTACTTGTAATAGGAATACAGCTGCCATTCCCCGAACCACCGCACTTCGGGATTGCCGATGCTCAGCCCGATCCGGTATCCTTCGGTCTCCTCCTTTAAATCGGCGGGAGGAATGCCGGTCCGCCGGGAAACATCCGCTGCGTCAAAACCGATATTCTTTACATACTCCCCTGTCAGGATCACATGGTTGGGATAGGAATACCCGTAATCCAGCTTGCAGGTGACCGCCACCTCCTGATAATCCGCGGCCAGCGCCATCTTATAGTTTTCCACGCCGGGCAGCGGGGAGATATTGATCAGGGTATTGCCTTTCTGCTGAAACTGCGGAGCGGTCCAGTCATAAATCCCGTTACCGTCCGCGTCCACCTGGGCGAGACTGTTTTTTACGCCGGTGGTATGCTGAAAATCATACAGGGCAACGGCCAGGGTGGCGTTCAGGCCGAATGGCTGTTCATATGCCACACCGGCCTGGGCGCCGTAAAACCATTTATCTTCCTGAAAAAACGCCTCCTCCTGCAGAAAATAGGCGCCAATGGTGAAAAACCCGGCCCAGGGATTGAACTCATCCTGCGTGTCGGTCTTGAAGCTCAGTGCCCCGCCCTCAAACCCCAGGTCACTGTCCCAGATCAGGTCCGTGCTCACATAGGGGTTGCCGAACCGGCCGGCCTGAATGGTGAGTTCGGGAATCTGGCCCCAGACCATGGTTCTGGGGCGATACGCCCACTTCAGGTAGGCCCGGTCCAGCACAAAGGAATCCTTGTTGTCATAATCGCCCAGGGTTTCATTGGTGGAAACCGGATCGTTGACACTGCCGGTAGCAAGACGAATGCCGGCCTGCATCGTGCCGGTGTTGATCTCTTCGGGCTTGAACACCGTGGCCCTGGCATTCAGCCGGGCCCGGATACGGCCCCGGTGCCGGTCATTCTGGGTGTTCGTCGGTTCAGAAGGATTGTCCGGCTCTCCAAACACGGCGTTTTCTTCATCGAAATAGTCGGACTGGTATCGCAGCCGAAGGTCGCCGCCCCAACTGAACCGCTGGGCCCACGCGGATTTGCGCAACTGACCGCCAACCTCCTCCCGCATTTCAAACTCCAGCCGGTCCCGGTGGGCCTTGGCCTCCCGGGACCGCTGAAACAGGTCCTGGGAAGTGTCATCCAGGCTTTCCCTGACCGCATCCACTTCTTTTTGCAACTCCTTTGAAAGCTTCTCCGTGATTTCCTCCAGACTCTCGCCCTTCTCCCGGCCGGGGATGACGGTGATCACAGCGCCGTCTTTCTTTGACCGCTGGTATTCCCTGAGAAACGCATCCGCTTCCTGTTCGGAGATAAGGCCCTTTTCCCTCATTAAATCTATCAGGGCCTCGGTGCTGTTAAAGCGGGGGCCGGCCTGTTCAACTGATCCTGCCTGTTCAGCCCCGGTCGCCGCCACACCTTGTTTTTCAGCCGGTTCGACCGCCGGTTCAGCCGCTGATTCAATCCCGGATTCATTTTCCGGTTCGTCTGATTCAACCCGTGATTCAACCCCGGGTTCACCCTCTGGTTCACTCTCAGATTCGACCCATGATTCACCCCCGGGTTCATTGTCCGGTTCAATCGCTGATGCCGGGCTCTGTGCGGATGTGTCAGCCGATTCCAGGAATTCAGGGAATTCGGGAGGCGCGGGGGTTTCCAGTGAGGAGGGCGGTTCCGGTGCCGCCGGTTGACCTGTTTGTGCCTGCTCATCCGCCCGCAGAATATCGGATGGTTCGGTTGTCGGCTCCTCGCAAAACCCGGGCAGGCCGGCACCACACAACCATACCAGCGCAATCATCATCCAAACCATCATCATGCGTTTAACCATTCAAGAACTCCTTGTCCTGTCTCGTTATATTTTTGTTTCGGCACTTTCCATGGTTTATAAAAAGCCGTCACACTACCCGGTGGAACTCACTTTTATCCGCAACGAGGCCCTTTGCATATCACCGGGAAGCGGTTCGCTGAAACGGGTGATCCTGGCAAGCGCGGCTTCCACTGCCTCGTCCATGGAATGGTTGCCCGATGATCCTACAATCCTGTATTCCACCAGGGAGGAGTCCCGGTCCAGGACAAGCAGAATTTCAGCCTGCACCTTGTCCTTTGGAATGCCGCCGTTTCGCTCCAGGCACGACCGGACTTCCCGCTTGATCTCTTCCTGCACAATGTTGATATACCAGCGGTATTTGCGCATAAGGGCTCCGGAGCTCATACCTCCCAGAATCGACCGCCCGCCCCTGTTGGCCTTCAGACCGAACCCGTCGGAACCGGCACTGCCGTCCGCGTCCAGCCCCAGCTGGTCACCGGCCGGAGTGTCGTCCCGGGCCTCGTCCGGGGTGTCCTGGGGCGTTTCCTCGGGCTGGGGCTGTTCAATAAGCTCTTCTTCCTTTACCTCCGGCTCCGGAGGCTTCTCCCTGATCTCGGGCGGTGGCGGCGGCGGCGCAAGGGTCACCATCTGTATGCGCCGCGCCCGCTGCTGTCCGCTGTCGGCGAGCAGCATTTTGAACACCACCATTCCGCCGCCTATCATCACCACGGCCACCACGCCGGCAATGATCCACACGGATTTCATGGACTGCTTTTTTGGCGCCATGGACTCACCTCCTATTTCACGAGTTGCTGGGTCACCAGCCCCAGCTGGGTTATCTCGAGCTCCTGCATCAGGTCCAGCACATCAATGACCTTCTGGTAATAAACCTTTGCATCGCCCTTTATCACCACCGGAAAGTTGGGGTCCACCGCCTTGAACTGCCGCAGCCGGGACTCCAGTTCTTCCATGCTTACCGGATAGGCATCCAGGTAGATCTGGCCCGAATCCCGGATGGTAATGGCCCGGGTCTTGGGCTTGGAAAGGCTGGGCGCGGTGCTGGCCTTGGGCAGGTTTACCTGGATGCCCTGCACCGCCGCGGTAATGGCGATGATAAACACCACCAGCAACGTCCACGCCAGGTCCAGCAGCGGGGTGACATTGATCTCGTCATAGGGCTTTTCATCAAACAGGTTGCGCCGCATCAGTTACCTCCGTAGGATTCGTCGATGTCCTGCGCGAAGTCATCCACAAACACGTTCAGGTCCACCACAATGCGCTTGATCCGGCTGGTCAGGTAGTTGTAGCCGAACAGCGCGGGAATGGCCACGATCAGGCCGAACACCGTGGTGGACAGGGCCGAAGCCACACCCGGGGCAATGGCCATGATATTGGCCTCACCCGCCTCGGCCATGGCGGCAAAGGTGTTCATAACACCCCACACCGTACCCAGGAGCCCGAGAAACGGACCGCCGGTGATGGCCATGGTCAGCACCACAAGCCATGCGTTAAGGCCCTGGGTCTCCCTGAGCAGGGACCTTTCCAGGGCCGTCTTGACCGCGTTCATGCCCTTGGCAGGCAACGTGGCCTTCCTTTCCTCCGCGCCATGCCCGGTATTATCGATCCAGGACTTCAGTTCCTCGCACCCGGTGCGGTAAATGCGGTAAAGGGATGCGTTGGGAAAATCCGCTTCACGGGACATCAGCCCGAAAATGTGATCCTTCTCCTCAAAGGCCGACTGGAATTCCCTGTTGTCCCGATGGTTCGTAAACAGCATCACGGCCCTGGCGACAAAGATGAAACAGGTGGCCACGGCAAAGGCAATCAGCAGGAAGATAATGAACATGCCGTCCAGGGTGATGTTCCTGACAATGGTTCCCAGGTAAAAGGTGGGCAGACCGCCGCCCTCATACACCTCTTCCATGCCAAAGTCGCCAAACGCGATGTCCGGCCACTGGTTACTGAATTCCGTGCGGATCCACCCATCCGACCGTGCAATGGTGGAGAGCCTCACCTCGTCCAGGTCCCCCACAAAGGAATGGGTGCCGTCCACGGCGGACCCCATGGCCACCGGCCCGCCGGGCATGGTAAAGGGAATTTCAAGATTCATCCAGGTAACTTCCAGCTCGTTCAGATACACGCCCACCCGTCCTTCGGGCGTCATTGTCACGGCCACCCGCTGCCAGGTTTCCAGGGCCAGGTCCGCCACCTTTTCCGTGGTCTTTTCCGCGCCTGTAACGGCATAAACGACGCGGCAGAATACCTTTGTCCCGTCCACGCCGATCACCAGCGACCCGTCTTCGTCCTGCCGGGAGAAAAGCCAGGCATCGGTCTGGGGCTGGGCGATGCGCACCCATGCCGACCAGGTAAACCCGGAGGAAAAATCCTCCAGCGACGGAGTGGATTGAGTGACAATGCCCTCGCCGGCGCCGTTCAACATGACCCCCCGGCCAAGGAGAGTGGGCAGGCCCTGGCCGCCCTGAAACGCGGCCGCGTGGTTTTCATAAGCCGTGGCATCCCGCGGCATCTGGTCCACTTCACTCAGGTTGTACACCAGCACGTGGTGCCTGTCATAAGTGGAGGCCGGGTCCTGGCCGCCCATGGCGGATTCATTGCCGTAATACATCCAGATATAATTCTGGTCCGACCCGCCGGCCAGATGGGGCAGCTTCACCCATAGAAGCGCGATTTCATCAATGGTGTCGTAGGTCTCCACGTGATACTTGAGCAGGGTGGCGTCGTCGCTTCCCACAAACCGGATGTCCGTGCCGTCCTCCCTGGCATTGACGAAATTGAAGTTTCCGGAATGAAGCCGAATCAGCACCGGCACGTCGCTCAGGTTTTCCCTGATGTCCGCCCCGGTGGCGGTGGTGTCAAAGGTGATCTTTTTCCGGTATTCCCAGTCCTCGTTCCACCAGGCATGGGCGTTTCCGGCAACAAGGCTTGCGATCAGGAAAACCGCCATTGCCACCACCCTTCCCGGTTTGATCATGTATCTCGCTCCTGTCATTCCCGTATTCCTTTGTTTGTTCATTTCCATCGGTTATGTACCGTATTCGTTATTATCAATTTGACACACTCTCTCTTTATCGGGTGCCACGGGCTAAGCAAAGCTTGCCCGTGCTGTTCTTCCGTGGTCATTTTCCACGGGCGAACCGCCGGGTTGCCCGTGCCTTCCGTTTAAAAATTCTCATGAATGGCTCGGCAAAAATCACGCATTCAGGTCCTCAAAGGAGATCACCTTGACATCCAATCCTAAAAACGCCTCCTGCAGCGACTTTTCCAGCTCCTGCATGCGTTTCCTGGCGTCTGCCGCGCTTTCCGCGGCCAGGTCCGCGGTCTGGGCCGCCATGTCGCCGGCATCGGACACGTCGCTGGTGCCGGACAGGGCCCCCAGGCCGGCCCCGGCCGTGGTGGTGGGCACGCCCACGCTCACGCCGGAAACCTCGATGTTCTGCATGTTGAGCACCTCCACCGCGGCAAGGGTCACGTTCCGGGCCGCGATACCGGCCTCACCCGCGTCGATGATGCCGGAGGGCGCGAACAGGTAGGCATCCCCCAGGGCCGGCGCGACATCAGGCCCTTCCACGCCGTCCGGATCATAGGTCAGAGCACGAATCCCCGACCCCACGGCCGGTGGGGAAAACACCACATTATAGTAATCCACCACCAGGACCAGATCCCCTGCGACATACCCCTTGTCATCCCACTCATCCTTGGGCAGCTCCAGTTTCTCGTCGCCTTCAGCGCATTCCTTGCACCGGTATAGATAGTCGCCTGTACCATCTTTCTTATATTCCGGCACAGTGACCGGCGGGCTGGCGTTTACCGCTGTTCTGGCGCCCCGGCCGGCGTTGATGTCGCCTGCCTGGCTCCAGGCCAGGATGTCCCCGCCCCGGAAGGTCATGACCCGGGACTCGTTTACATTGATATCGCCCATGGCAAAAATCTTGATGTCCCCGCCAAGGGCCGTATAAATGCCGGTATCCCGGGCTTCACCGGTCCCTGGGGCGTCCATGGCCGTCTGGCCCACATTGATATTGCCCCGGGCCACCAGGTAGATGCTGGAGGAGCAGGCATACGGTTCCAGGCCGCCGGCCTCGGTTTCCAGGGTCAGAACGGATGTTTCGCCCTTGGCTGAAATCTGGGACTCGGCCATGTGGATATTGCCCTGGCCTGTCTTGCCGCCTGCAAAGAAGGGGAGAATCGTCCCGGTCTTAATCCGGTCCACCATGGCCTGGGCCGCCGCGGTATCGCCCGCTGCCTGAAGCGCGGAATACGCCTCCCCCCCTTCCTGAAGGTCCTGAAAAAAGGTCTGAATGGTGGACAGGTCCATCTCCGAAAACAGGCCGGCCACCACGGCCAGGGCCCCGGCCCCTGCCGCTGTTTCAGACACGGGCAGAACGTCGCCCAGCGTGCCGTTGTATGTGTCACCGACGGAAATAAGGCCCTGGGTCACGCCCAGGTCAATGTCATTGCCGGCCTGGACCAGAAAAGAACCGGGCCCGGAAAAATGAAACCCGCTGCTTGCGTAATTGGTGGCCAATACGCCGCTGCCACCATAAAAAGTTGTGATGGGTTGAATATCCGATTCAAGCTCAATATCGCCGCCGGCCCGGATATAGCTGAGATCGCCATGGGCCGAGGTGTGCTGGGCCATGAGAAAGAGGCCTTCAATGTTCAGGCCGGCCATCATGTCCACGGCTTTTGGAGAATGGACCGAAAGCTCGGTGATGCTGCCGTCCGCATGAATGGTCACGGGATCAGGGTCATTGACATGAAGGACCAGGCCCCTTGCATGGGCGTCTGCAAGATAGTGGGGGGCAAACATGTCCTTTACCTCCTCGGGGGCGCTGTAGGTACCGCCGCCCGATTCCTGAAGGCCGGCTTCATACCCGTAAACCGCGGCCGGGTCCAGGTCCGATATATAGATGCCGGTGCGGGATGCGCGCGCCGCGCTGGTGACCCAGGTGGTGATGTCCCCGCCGGCAAACAGGCTGAGGCCGCCGGTTGCGGACGGGGCCAGGGCCATGTCTCTCTGGAACCGGATATCACCGCCCGCGGTCATGGCCACCCGCGGGGGCAGAACCTGGTAGGTATAGTCAACGGCCTGATATGACGCGCCTTCGGCGGTATAGCCGCCCCGCACCAGAATATCCCCGTTGACCGCGGAAAGGGAAACACTGCCCGGGGTTTCATAATCATAGGTCAGGGCCTGGGAGATGATATCGTTATCATCCGCGTCATCAATATTTCCCGGCGCCAGGGTGGGGTTGAATACGGTGCCCAGGTTCATGTTTCCCTGGACCGCGACTTGGGCTGATCCGTCAAGCAGGGCCAGGCTGGTTTCAAACTGCAACTGATCTCTGCCAAACCGGGAATCCATACTGCCCAGGGCCGAGAGATCACCCTCACCGCTTCCCACCTGGAACAGGCCCCCGAGGTCGCCGCCGGCCACAACCGTCAGGTCCCCGTCCCTGAACGTGCCGACCTGGTTCATTACATCCCCGCCGGCGGTAACATATATATCGCCTCCTGCCATGGTGGCGATCCCGGCCGTGGCAGTGCCGTCATACCCGTAGTCCGCGGACCACCAGGAACCGTTGATAGTCATCGTTTTTACATAAAACGCATCCCAGTATGTCAGCCCGGTGGCCCTGGCACCCTTCTCCAGGGCGATCGTCCTGCCGCCGTCAATGTCCCCGCCGACAGACAGGCTGATGTCCCCCCCGTATCGCGCGATCACCTCCACGCCCCCGGCAATTAAAGGATAAACGCCGGTGGTCCGAATGGCATTTCCCTTGTCTGAATGCAGATACAGATCTCCACCGATATGCAGGTCAATATCGCCCAGGGCCGTCTGGATGGCGCCGCAATTGCCCGAAAAATACTCTCCCTGTGCCGCTGTTTTTCCAAATATAAGACTGCCGCCGGCCTCCCCGCTGATGTTTCCGCTGAAGGTGCCGATGTTATAAACCATGTCTTCATGGATCATGTAGGATCCCGCGCCGTCGCCGATAAACACATCCCCGCCGGCGGCAAATCGAATATTCCCGTTCTGGGTATGCACCATTCGATTCCCGATATTTAAATCGCCGTTTTGATGAATCGTGGCCATGATATCCGCGCTCGCAAGATCGGCCCCGGCCGCAAGGTTATAATCCCAGTTCGGTGAAGCGATGCGACCAAAATTAAATTGCCAGTCCCACGCTTCTACGGGTAAACCAGCGTATGGACCGGTGGGTGCGTTAAACGTCCAGGCATACATGCTTAGAATGTGCTCAGGAACCCCTGTATTCCTCGGGATTGCCCCCATAAGGCCATATTGAGCATTCAGAGGGTCGTCTGTTGTATTATTCGGATCATAATAATCCAACAGATCAGTGCTCAAGGTCAGATCACCGGCCGACCGTATTGTCAAAATGCCGGGTGCATGGCCGGCGGCATACAGGGCTTTTGTGATATCGGTCAGGTCCCAGTCACCGGATACATTTAAATTCCCTGTGGAACGGACTTCAATGCCGGCACGGGCAACCATTTCCGCTGTAAAACCGTCGTCACCCTGATTGGCAAAATCAAAGGCCACATCCGCCGGATCATCATCCAGATTGTTTTGGGCCGTGCTCAAGCTGGTGTAAACGGCTGCGGTTTCCGCGGTGATCCGGTCGGCGCCGGTGACCGTGCCGGTGAGAGTCATGTCCACTTCATCCGCGCTGTTCCGGTACACCCGGAAATGAACATTGCCGTCCGCCGGTTCCCCATCATCACCAAGAGCCCCGCCGCTTACATCAATCCCGCCGTCAAAGACCAGCGAACCGGCCCCGTCATCGGTATTGTCATGACCGGCGCTCAGGTAGACATCACCGCCTTCGCCGACCTCACTGCTTGCGTCAATGGCGCCGCTCACAGCCAGGTCGTTCCAGGCATAAAGTTCCACTGACCCGCCGTCCGCATGGCCCGTGCTTTCCGCGGATGCATCCAGTTGGCCGAGGATGGTGATGTTGCCCTTGCCCGCCTCATTGCGGTCATCGGCCACCAGCTTGATATGATGGGCCACCAGCGCGTCATTCGCGGCCAGGCTCAGATCGCCGAACCGGGTATGAACAATAATGTCGCTGGTAAAGCCATTGTCAGACAGGTCCGCCCCCAGGCTGCCAAGCTCGTTTTCACTCAATTGATCGGTGTAAAGCGCAAAAGCCCCGCCCTTGCCTGTATCAGATGTCCCGCGCATCTCGCCGTTTATGGCCACCCCGTATTCCGGCGCGGTCAGGGTGATGCTGCCGGCGTCCTGGCCCGCGTCTGCCGACACATCGACCAGGGCACCATCTTCAATAATGACCGTCCCGGTCTCCGCAGTCAGGTCCACGCTGCCGCCGCCATAGGGATAGGTAAAGGTTTCGCCCCCCGCGGTATAGGCCAGGTTCCCGCCTGTTGCCGCGATCCACGACCCGTCATGCAGGGTGATGCCCCGGGTTTCACCGTCAGCCAGGGCTTCCATGCTCAGGCTGCCGCCGGGCAGGTAGATGCCGCCGTAATGGTCGATGGTGTCGCCGGTAATGGACAGGCCGCCGCCCACGGTGGAGGGACCGGCGGGCCGCGTATCGCCTCCACGGACGGCCACCGCGGCCTGATCGGCCTGCACCCGGTAATCGGTCTGTTCAAACGCGGACAGGCGCCAGGTTTCAATGGCATCGGCCACGTCTTCCCGAATAGCGGCCAGATCACGGTTGTTGTACGCCACATCCACCCGAAGGTTGTCATCGATAAAGGCGGTGATTTCCTCAAGCGTCATTTCTGATGCTTCCGCGGCCAGGGCTTCCGTGTCCAGGCTATAGGGCGCCGCGGTCAGGCCGTTTGCCGCATTCAGGTTTATAATGGCGGCCTGGTCGGCCAGAAGGGCCCCTTCCCCGCGAAACACCATATTTTTGCCGCTGTTCAGGCTGACGGTCTCAAATCCGTCCAGTTGAATAGTGCCGGGGTCCATAAACAGGGATGCGCCGGCATTGACGGTGAGGATGCCGGTATCGTCCAGGACGGCAAACGCGTGTTCCGTGCCGTCGTTCTCATAGATAACCAGGCCGGTCTGTGTGGCTGCATCCCCGGAATTGGTCAGGTACACGGCATCACTTGCCAGGGTCACCTGTGACCGGTTGTCCGCGCCGGGATAAAAGGACTCAAAGGCATCCGGCTCCAGCCCGACGATCCGCCGGGCGTTTACGGTCAGATTCCCGATGGTCGCGATATTATGGTCTCCCAGAAAAACCAGGTCGGTTGCGCTTTTCAGGGTGATGGACTCAAAGGCGTTCAGGTTGTTCCACAGTGCCTCGGTAAGATAGAGGCCGTGGGACCGGTCGCCTGCAAACCCTTCGGGCACGAACAGAATGGCGTCCCCCCGAAGCTGAAGCGCGCCGTTTTCCGCGGACAGATCCCCTCCTTGCAGGTCCAGCACACCATCTAAAATCACCTCGTCCGCGGCATGGACCCGGCTGCCGGAAAGCAGGGTCAGGGATCCGGTTTCAGAAACAAGGGTGACCGCGCCATAAGGAATGTCAACACCCGCGGCCAAACGGTCGGGCACCCGGTCAAGGTCTTCGGCCCTCACATCCCATGCCAGGGTATTGTTTGCCATGACAAAATCAAGGGCCACATCCCCGTTTGCGGTGCGCCGGGTCAGGGTGCCGGTAACGGCCCCTGTTTCATCTTGCGTTGCAAGGCCGGTCAGCAAAAAAGCGTCCAGCCCGGTGCCGGCGTCATTCGGGTCAAGGGTGTATCGCAGGGTTAAATCCGATGCCTGCAGGCTGTCCCCGGTTGCCAGGACCCGGGCCCCGCCATTGAATATCACATCGCCGGCGGCGGCAATATTGACGCCGGGGGCCTGAAGGCTCCCGTCATAGAGCCGTATCTCCTGCGTGGCCATGTCAGGGGACAGGGCCGGGTCCCCGATGGTGAGTGTTTCAATGTCCAGGCCGGCCAGCAGTGCGGCATCCAGAGAAAAGTCCGCCTCAAATCCGTCCGTCGGCTTACCCACGGCCATGGTGCGGCCGCTCAGCGCCAGGGTTCCGCCCTGGAAAAAGTCCAGGGAATCCATTGCCAGGACGCCCTGGAAATCCACTGTCCGGCCTTTTATGGAAATCAGGCCGGCGGACCCGTCAATGGACCGGGCAATGAAAAACTCTCCCTCACCCAGGACATCCGCGGCCGTGCGCACGGCATACATTTGATACTGGCTGTCCCTGAAATCAGTGCCGGCCGTGGTTTCATACCCCACAACAGCGGGAAACCCGTCCTGAGTCCAGGCGGTTTCCGACAGACACATTGTCGTGCCCCGGTCCTCTATGACATACGCCCCCGGCAGAAACGCGTATTCGTCGGAAAGCAGGGAATATTCACCCGCCGCCAGAATGGTGCCGTCTTCCAGGGTGACGTCATCGGTGATATGAACCGCCTGGCCGGCCTGAGAAATCCCCGGTACGATCACATACCGGTTATCCACTTCAAGCGGATTTTCCAGGCCGTTGATGCCGGGCATGAACTGCCGGCCATAGATGCCGCCGCCTGCCGAGCTGTCCAGCAGGGCATTGTCTGCCACCATAATATCTGTTGCCTGAAGGTAAATCCCCTTTTCAGGCACGGTTTCAACCACAGGCCAGTCTGCAACGGTGGTGATATCGCTGGTCAGTTTCTGCGGTGTCTGGTTCTTGTCCACCATCTGCCAGGTTCCGTTCTGGAGCAGGCCGTATGGCACGGCAATGTCGCTGCTGGTGGTGGTGACACTGTCTGCCCCCAGATCAAGATCATTGGCAATCAAATCCCCGGTATCTTCATCTGTGATGTTGGAGGTAATTTCGATCTTGTACCGGCCATCTTCCGATGTGATGGCCAGTTCCCTGGCCGGCGTCATGCCACCGTTCACCTCAACCAGGGGATTGGTGACCAGAACGATTCGGCCCATGGGCGCGGCCAGGTGGCCGTTATGATGAATTTCCGGGGCCACCACCGCCAGGACCCCGCCCGCGGAACAGATGGGGCTGCTGGCCGCGGCGCCGGTCGACGCGATATTCACGGGCCCGGTGCCGGCCTGAAAGGTAAAAGCCGTTGGCGTGAGAAAGGTATCTCCCTTTGCCGATGCGTCTGGATCCGTAACGGTTTCCGCTTTCATGGCCGGGTAAATCCGGGCCGCATCTAGGGTCAGTGCTCCCGGTACCCGCAGCATGCCCTGCCAGACCTGCCCGGTTCCCTCAAAGTCGCCCGGTGGCGTGTACAGGCCGGTATACTTTTCATCCAGCACCCGCATGTCCTGCGCGGCAAAAAGCGACACGGCATCAAAGCCCTGAACAGCGACACTGCCTTCAAGGTCAATCCACTCCGCGCGCAAACGCAAATCCTGTCCCCCGGCTCCCGGAAGCAGTGCCGCGCCGCCCGGCACCCATCGGTCTTCCAGTCTATCGAAACCGGGGCTTGCAAATTTGCCATCGGTGTTGGCCAGGGTGATATGGGTGGCGGTGAGGGTGATGGCGCCGGCGTTTCCGGATGAACCGCTGATCAGGGGCGCGTCCAGAGTGAGACGGCGGCCGGCATCCAGGGTCATGGATTGGGCAAGCACAATTTCCTTTTCACTGGCAAACCGGAACCCGTCAAATCCGTTTTCCTGAAAATCCTTAATAACGGCCGCCTCAATGGTCAACGGGTTTTGTCTGCGAAAGATATCCAGCAACGCGCCATGGCTGTTCTCCGCATAAGCCCGGCCATTGATAATGCCGTCCAACAGGTATCCGTCCCTGAACGTCACTTTCAGGCCCCCGCCGTGACTGCCCGCAATTTCGGCTTCAGGAAGGCCGTTTTCGCCCAGCACATAAGTGGTCATTGCCTTTGATCCGGACACATCCACCAGGGCGTTTTCCATGACAGTGACCGTTCCGCTGCCAGCGGCCAGAGAAACCGTGCCTGCGTCAAAAAGAACATGATTGACCGGCAGCCCCTGCATCAGGGTGGTGGTTTCGGCAATGGCGGTGCCGTTTGCCAGAACCCGGCTGCCGTTTGCCAGAACCAGGTTGGCGCCCGATGCCGTGGCCGAGAGGCTCACATCCCCGCCCGGGGCGACCAGGCTGCCTTCCAGTACCAGGGTGGCGGGTGAAGACAGGGTGATATCCCCGCCGGCCCCCGCCTGCAAAAGGGTGCCGGACGGCACAATCACCCGGGGGCGGTCTTCTTCGGGCATCTGATCAAAACCCGTATCCTGAAAATTTGTCACTTTCTGACCGGCCGCAGCAAAAATCCCGCTTGCCGTGCCCTGGTATTGGGGGCCCACCCGGATCAGGCCCCGTTCCAGCAGGGCGCCGCCATCCGCCGGGTCCATGCCGTAGGCGCTTAAAAGCGATGCCGTCATGAACGGATCCTCCCCCGTCAGGTCAGGGGGCGCCAGCCGGACATCGGACGGGGCAAATACAATGCTGTCTTCAAAGGTCAGGTCGCCGTAGCTTTTCAGGCTGATGGCGGTGAATCCGGTGTCAAACAGGCGGTCCTGCGTCATCACAAGCCCGGCATATGCCGTGTCATCGGACACGTTCACCTGCCAGTCCCAGTCTTCGGGTAAAGAGCGGGCAAAACCAAAATCCGCGGGCAGGTCAGACCGGGGGGTTTTCGATATTGTGACATAACCGGCATGAAGGGTAATGGCGCCGCCGTCATTGCCGGGAAGGCCGTATCCCCGGAGGTCGCCCTCCAGCACGATGGTGTTGGCCGCAAGCGAGAGGCTTCCCGCCTCGCCGGCAACCAGGTCTCCGGCCATGTCCCGTTCATAGCCCGCGCTCACATCCAGGATGGCGCCGGGCCGGACAATCATATCACTGCCGTGGGCTGTGCTGTCTGTAATCAGGATATCCCCGCCGTTAATAAACCCGGTTTCATAATCCCCGTAAAGATCGGCGTTCAGGTTGTCCAGCCGGTCCCCGGCCACGCTGATGCGACTGTTTTCCCCCAGCAGGACGCGGTGGTTCAGGGGGGTGGCCAGGTCCGCCGCCGTGCTTTGCAGGGTCACGTCAACCCGGCCTTCCGGCATATTGATACCGCCCTGGTTTTCAAAGGCTGCGGCCCGGATGGTCAGGGTGGCGGGATACGTTCCATAACCATAATTCGGATAGTAAGCAACCGGCCAAGACGGCTGGTAGTCCGCTGAATCGTCCAGAAGCCAGCCGCCCGGGTTTAAGGTAAGATCAGCGCCTTCGGCAATGGTGACCTTTGTGTCGGCATAGATGCGAAAATCGCTCAGGCCGGACCGGTTCAGCATGTCCGTGGAAAGCACGGTCCGGTAAAGGGGTTCATCATCATCCGCCGACCGAAAGGGCGAGGCAAACACGGTGTCCCGGGCCTCCCCCCGAATATCGTCCCCCGGCGCAAAGTTCTCCGGCAACGGCGCGTTCTCCTGCATGATCACCACTTCGTCCACCGGATAATCGTATTGCCGGTATGTTGCGCCATCGATGATAATCTGTTGACCGCTATCCGCCACGCCGATTGTGAGCCGCCCGCCCCGGGGCATGCGGGTGCCCTGAAGATATTCCAGAAAAAAATCGCCGAACCGCTCCTCGGCAATGGTCACGTCGGTCTGGTAAAACCCGGCTTCCACCGATCCGACAAGGGTGCCGTTGAACACGATCCCCCGTGCCGCCAGGTTGAGTTCACCGGCGTCATGTCCCTCCACATGGGCGGGAAGAAAGTCCATCACCGGGTTGGCGCCGCCCAGGTAAAACCCGTGGTACTCGTCAATCAGGCCGTACCGGTCATTGCCCACCGCGTGATACCCCAGGACCCTGTCGTAGGTGAGCCAGGCCGGGGCCTCGCTGATGTCGTAGATCCGGTTGCCGGCCAGCAGCTTGGTGCTTTCATAGTAGCCCTCGTTATAGATATTGCCGCCCCCGGATATATTCAGAATGGCGCCGCTGCGGATAACAATCTCCTTCAGGTTTTCCACCACCGCATCCCCCTGGGTCAGGCCGCTGATGGTGATCGTCCCGCCCGTGGTGTTCATGCCCTGGGCGCTTTGAAACTGGGAATTCAGGACCGAGGAGAGGTCCCCGATGTCCGATCCCGCATACCCGATAATATTCACCGCTTCACCCTGAAGGGCGCCGTTCTTCTGATAGTAGTCGTTTTTCAGCTCCACGGCGTTCAATTGCAGTGAATACACGGCATCTTCAGCCGGCAGCGTCACCCACTGTCCGCTCACATCGATGAGGCTGCCCTTGTCCAGGTAAACCTGGCCGGTTGCGGTCATTTGCACAAGGCCGGAGGGCGCCACGATTTCGCCCTGGTGGACGATCAGGCGCGTTGGCGATGAATTAAATTCATATTCACCGGTAAACTCATCCTGGGATACGCTTCCAAGGCCCCGAATATAGATTTCTCCCTGCTGACCGGCAAAGCTTTCGTGATAGGTTTCCGTGGCATCGTCAATGGGGCAGAGGGTCTGGCTGCCCTTTGCAAGTGCAACCGAATCACTGGCATGCAGCTCAATGGTGCCGCCCTTTTTCACCGCCGTCACCGACCGGATCAGCCCGGCCTGGGTAAGCATCCGGCCGTACATGCCCACCATGCCCGAACTCGCCGACATCACGGCGGGATCATCGATTCCCGCGTCCGGGTCCCCGTTCAGAACGTTTCCCAGCAGTTCCGGGTTCACCAGCAGGGGGCCGTCATCATAGTCATGGATCACCACACAGGGGTGGGTGCGGTCCGGCGTGGTGACGATATCCACGTCAACACCGGCCACCAGCCCGATCTGGCCGTAAGGGGCGTCGATGATGCCGTGATTTTCCACATTGGGCCCGATCAGAAAGACCGACCCGGCATCATCCGTGTAGATGCCCGCGTCACGGCGGGTGCCTGATCCCGCGTAGTTGTAAACCGGCCCGGGCAGGGCAATATCATCCCCGTTGTCCGCGGCCTGGGCCCAGTCAAAACACAGATCATCGCCTTGCTTCCGGTAGTCTTTTGCGGAAAAATAGAGATCCGTGCTGTCAAACACGTCAATATCCAGGGAAGAAGCGATCAGGCCGTGAACATTCACCCGGGCGTTTTGACCAAAAAGAATGCCGTTCTGATTGATAAGAAAAATTTTTCCGTCTGCTGAAAGACGGCCCAGGATCTGGGAGGGGCTGGCGTCATAAATCCGGTTTAAGGCCACCCAGTCGGCCTGGCCCTGCTGGTCAAAGCGGGTCCAGGCGTTTTCCCCGATATCAAAGGACGCCCACTCAAAAAGCGCGGCTGATTCCTCCTGATGGACGGTGAGCCGGTGGTTGTCGTCGTCCCTGGTCCATTTAAAGGCATCATTTGCCAGCGGCACGGGCAGGGCAGTGGCAGACGGGGTTCCCACGCCGGTGAATACACCGTTGTTGGCCCCATAGAGCGTTGCGGCCCGGCCGGTCTGCGAAAAGAAGCCCATGATCAGGGCAACCAGCATGACCGGTAAAACAGCCGCCAGACCAAATCCGGCCTTTTGCGGCATTGCCTCCAGAAAACCTGTTTTTTTATCGTGCACAACCATGAGTGACGGCCCCATCAATTATGATTTTGCCAAAAACCTTTCCACAACCCCTCACTTCATTGCGAAGCGAAGCAATCCTGAACCATCTTGCCGATACATTCCGTTGCCTTTCCACATATTCCGCGCGGCTCCATTACCGTTCCAGCACCACCTGAAAATGGACCTCGGTATCCCCCTGCCGGACATTATCCGTGTCCTTGAGGGCGGTGGCCCAGTCCATTCGAAAGGAGATATATTTTGTCAGTTTGCCCCGAACGCCCACGCCGGCTCCGTCAATCTCCGTATACTTGTCCTGGTCCAGCACGTCTTTGAGCATGAGCCAGGCATAGTCGTAAAACCCGTAAGGGACAATCTCCACATTTCCTTTCAGGCCGAAAACCTCCCGGAGGTTGGGCGCACTCAGCTCCACGGTGCCGTGAAACGCGTGGTCCCCCATAACTTCGTTTTCCTTGTATCCCCGCACGCTCTCCATGCCGCCGGCCGAATACTGTTCGTTGGAGATCAGGGGCTGGCTGGCGATCTGGCCGTCCACCCTGCCGAGAAGCCCAAACCCCCAGAACAGGTCCTGAAGGCGCTCCAGGCCCAGGGTGGCGTAGAGGTAGTTTCCCCTTGCCCGCCGCCGCTTGATCGAAAACTCTTCCTGGTCGGTCACGATCCCCCGGAACGCCATGTTCAGGGCGGTGTCCAGCCGGGTCATGCCGGTCCTGCCGGCATGGGTGCCCCGGTAAGCCAGGGAGAGCGGCAGATAGGTGATGGGGGTTTGTAACGCCTCCTCGTCCTCTTCTGCCCCAAACCCCAGGGTTTCATCAAAATCCTTGTAATCCAGGCCCAGGGTAAACGTGTGGTAATAATTATCCCTGGAATCAAGGGGGATCACATACCGCGCCCCAAAGAGGCTGCCCGCTCCGGTCACCTGGAACCCTTCGCCGAACGCGGTTTCGCTGTCCGAAGCCACGCCGAACAGGGCGATGAGATGGGAGCCGGCCCAGGGCGACGGCAGGACATAGGAAACCGCCAGCACCTGCACCTCTTCGGGCGCTTCCGGGGCGGTCTGGTACTGGACGGAAAGGGCATGCTCCTTCTGCCAGAGGTTCTCGTACCGGACCATGGCGTTTGCCCGCAAATCGCTGGTGGTGTGGGTGCTCCGGTTGTTGAGCTCCAGACTGGCGTGAAGGGGCAGCCGGTCTTCCACCTTCAGCTCAACATCAATAAATCCCAGTTCCCGGGCCGGTTTGAGCACCGGTGTGACCGTGAAGTCCGGGTTGGTGTTCAGCCGGGCCAGGTCTTCTTTTACATGGGGCACATATAATATGGTGCCCGACCGGAACGACGGCAGCGCGGACATGATCTTTTCTTTGGTAAAATACCGGTTGCCCGTCACCTTGACCCACCGGATCCGGCTTTCAATCACCTGCATGGTCACCAGGCCGTCATCCACGGTCTGCTCGGGAATATTGACCAGCACCGTTGGATAGCCCATGTCATGATACAGGGATTCCAGATGGTTCCGGGCCGCCTCCACGTCGGCGGACAGCTTTTCCGGGCCGGTAAAGCCTTCCAGTGCATCGTAAACCGCCTGTTCCGTGAGGACCGTATTGCCCGTCACTTCAAACCCTCGTATTTCAAAGGTAACGGATTCCTCTTCCGCCTGGGCACGGGCGGCGGGAAACATGGCCCCGGGGGCCGTAAACAGGAACAGCAGACTGAGAACAATGGCGGTTCTTCTTACAACCGCTCTGCCCGGCATTGGAATGGTCATCTATTTCAGGTCCGATCTCACTTTGACGTTGCTTGGCCTGTGCCATCCGTCGGGCGAACACAAGGTTCGCCCCTGCATCATTCAATGATCCGTGTCTTTTTTTGCATCCGGCGTTGCCAGTGCGGCCTGCAACTCCGTGTAAAAATCAGCGGCGTCTTTATAGCCGTTGATCTTTCTGGTCACATCCCATTCCGGGCTGAGCACCACTGTCAGCGGAAATCCGGTCTGGCCGTAAAGGTCCTTGAGATAGGCGTCTCTGGATGAATCCGCCTTGACCCAGATAAAATCGTCTTTTAAAAATTTGATACGCGGGTCGGCCAGGGTTTCGGCGAACAATTTTTTGCTGTAGCCGCACCATTCGGCGTAAAGCACCGCCACCATGGGCTTGTGCTGCTGTTTTGCCTGCTCCAGCCCTTTGTCATGGTCTTCCAGCCAGGGTATTTCCACGTCTTTGAGTGCGTCCGCCTTGGTCAGGCTCACCACTTCCACCATCAGCCGAAGCTCCTTTCCGGCCAAAGGATGGTTGAAGTCCACGGTAAAGGTCTTGTCGTCCATGCTGACAATGGGGCCGCTGGCCGTGCCCTTGTCATTTTCCAGGGTATAGGTGGCCCCGAGCTTGGGCTCCAGCACCATGTCGATGGTGTTCTCCCCGGTTTTCACCACAACCGTGCCAAGGGGCCGGTCAAAAGATTCACCCCTGGGCATATATTCCACGGAAACCTCCTTGTCTGTCACACCCGTGACCCTGGCATTCAGGTAGAGGTCCACATCATAGATCCCGCCCTCGACCGGAAAAACATCAAACCTGTCCGACCATTTTTTCATGTTCATGGTTTCCGTGCGGGGCCGGGTTTTTGTCCGGTCAAACTGCTTGACCAGGCCCGGATTGGTCAGGCCGAAACCCTCTTCCGGCGGAATGACCACTGCTTTTTTCTCTCCCTCGGTCATGCCCAGCACCACCTTGCCGATATTGGGCGGCGGGCTGTCCGCGCCGGCGATGACCAGCTCCGGCACATAACCGGCCGGCGGGGCCTGGTACCAGTCCACCTTTTCAAAATTGCCGTCTCCGGCATCATTTTCCCGGGTGGTGTAGACCAGCACCATGTCCGTGATCCTGGCGGTGTAATCCACCTTTACCAGGTCGCCTTGCTCAACTGTTTTTGACCGGTCCGTCTCTTTGCCGGCAGCCGTGTTCCCGCCTTTTTCCACAAGCATCCGGCCGGCCGTGTCCGGCATTGCCATCACCCGGCAGCGCAGGTCACCGCCGCCGAAAGGATGGGCATAATCCACGATAAACTGGCCGCCCTGAACATCCTCGACCCGGCCCAGGTGGGGGCCGGTTCTGACCAGGCTGCCTTTTTCAACATCCGTGTAGACCAGCCAGTGGTCTCCCTTGTCCATCACGGTTCGCATGCCGAACATGGTCTTTACCGGCGCTTCAGATGCCGGGGAAAAATCAATGGTGACCGTGTCGTCGGTCATTTCCACGATCGTGCCGGCAATACCCGGGTACATGCCCACACCGCCCCCGAGCACCGGCTCTGAAGGCGAGCCGGTTCGCTGCTGAAACTGGCCCTTTGCCACCTTCATGGTTTTCGGGGCCTGAATGGACCGGACCAGCCGGACTGTCCGCTCTGATTCCGGCACATCGTTCTGTGCTTCGGCCGTCAGGGTGGCGTTAAACCATTTTCCCGCGGGCTTTCCCGGCAGCATCAGGGGGAGCTGTTCGTCCATGACCTCATGAAACCCCTTTAACTGAAGGCTGGGAATATCTTCTGTTCCCCGGGCCGCGTCCTGAAGGGTGACGCGCCC
>JAXHVI010000105.1:0-5756 GCA_034189195.1 Thermodesulfobacteriota bacterium
TTTCAGAGCGCGGGCTTTATTGTGGCCAGCCCGGCCACGATGATCACCTTTGGCCCCATGAACGCGGGCACCTTACTGTTCGTGATCGGGCTGGTGATCACTTCGGCCCTGATGCTTAAAAAAGTGCCGGGCGCGTTGATTCTCGGTATTGTTATCACATCCCTGCTGGCCCTTGCTGTTTCCAGCGCCGGATGGGTGGACAGCCCCATTGTGACGATGCCGGAAAAGGTTTTTGCCTGGCCCAGCCTGGCGGTCTTTTTCAAGCTCGACATTGCCGGCGCCCTGAGCCTGGGCATGATCATGCCGGTGTTTGCCCTGTTCTTCGTGGACCTGTTTGACTCCATTGCCTCGTTTGTGGGCATTTCCCATGTGGCCGGCCTGGTGGAACCGGATGGCACCCCTTCCAACATGGGCAGGGCCCTGCTGGTGGACGCGGGGTCCACCACCATCTCCGGCCTTTTCGGTTCATCCTCGGGAACGGTCTACGTGGAGTCGGCGGCCGGAATTGAAGAGGGAGGGCGCACCGGCCTCACCGCCGTGGTGGTCGGTCTGCTGTTTCTGCCATTCATGTTTTTTTCCCCTCTGCTCTCCTTTATTCCGGATGTGGCCACCGCGCCGGTGCTGGTGCTGGTGGGGGTCTTCATGGCCCAGCCCCTGATGCAGATCAACTGGAAGAATCTGGAGGAGGCCATCCCCGCCTTTCTGGCGGTGGTGCTGATTCCCATGACCTACAGCATCACCCAGGGAGTGGTATGGAGCTTTCTGATCCACACCCTGATCAAGCTGGTGCTGGGCAAGGGAAAAGATGTCCACTGGATGCTCTACATCATCGACGGGTTTGCCGTTTTGTCCCTGTGTCAACCCTTGATGTAGGCCCATCCAAATCGAACTCGGTATCGGTATCGAAATTCAAAAGGCGGCAAATCGGGTAATGACGTGTGAAGGGGGTCGTCATTACCCGACTTGACCGGGTAAGCCAGCATAAAATTGGTTTTCGATCCCCTGCTGTAACGAAAAGTATCTTGTCCCAGGAGGTGAATAGAGCAACGGCGGGGTGATATAGTAGCCGGCGTATTGATAGTCCTGCATGCCGAGCATCCATGCCGCGGGGGCCAGGGTGGTATCGGCCGGCCCCGTGCTCAAGGCCGACATGACTTCCGGCACCATTACGGGTATGGGGTTGATCCCGAGTTCATTGTATATGGTGCTTTCAACCGTTTTGCTTGAGTGATCCGGGATAAAATTGACCTGTAATACCTTCCTGCTTGTCCGTGTACTTTTCTTGGCGGCAAGAAAAGTACCAAAAGAACCGCGTCCTGCAGCTTGGCCACGCCACAGGCGTGGCTTTCCTCGCTCGAAGAATTTTTCGGTGCGAAAATGAACTCGCCCCGCTTCCAGCGTGGCTCAGACAGCATTTTCGCTTTTCCCGAAAAATTCTCCTCACCCGGCTGCGCCGCAACGGGCGGAGGATCGTCATTGTGGAGACAGGACGGGGTTAAAAATTCACTTGACCCCTTGAATCCTTGGCCCCTTTCAAAGCCATCAACTGCGCTGAAAATCATGCGGGTCGTTTACTGCCAGGAATCGAGAGATGAACCCTTTTTATATACCGGGCCGGGATTGAAACACCGATACAGGCATGGTATCTTTTTCCCGGTATCATAAGGAGCACAAAAATGACCCTTTTTCTTGAAACATGGTTGCCGGTACGGTGCGACCGGTGCCGGCACTACCAGGTGACCCCTGAAGCGCCCCTGCCGTACCGGTGCCGGGCCATGATCTTTAAAGGGCGGCGGCCCCCCGCGGAGGTGGTGTTCCGCACCGCTAACGGGCCGTGCCTGTTGTTTGCTTCCAAAAAGGCCAACGCCGGATGAGCCTGCAAATCAGCGAACTCTTTTTCAGTATTCAGGGGGAATCCCTGGATGCGGGACTTGCCTGCGCCTTTGTGCGGCTGGCCGGATGCAACCTTTGCTGCACCTACTGCGACACCGCCTACGCCCGCCATGGCGGCACCCCCATGGAAATACCGGAGATACTGGACCATGTTGCCCGGTTTGGCTGTTCTCTGGTGGAGATCACCGGCGGCGAGCCCCTGCTGCAGAAAGATACACCCCTGCTGATTCAACACCTGCTGTCCGCCGGCTACCGGGTTCTGCTGGAGACCAACGGCACCCAGGACATCGGCCTGGTGGATACGGCCTGCGTCCGCATCGTTGACGTAAAATGCCCGTCCAGTGGAGAAAGTGAAAAGAACGACGCCCGCAATCCGGACCGTCTTAACGCCCATGATCAGGTCAAATTTGTAATATCAGACAGAAACGACTACATTTTTGCAAAAAAAACCGCCGGCCGTATCACCGCAGTTGCTCCTGACCACCTTCTTTTTTCACCGGTTCACGGCCTGCTGGCCCCGTCACAACTTGCCCAATGGATACTGGAAGACGGTCTGCCCGTACGGCTCCACTTGCAGCTCCATAAAATTCTCTGGGGGGAGGCGCGGGGAAAATGACGACAGGCGGCAGAAACGCGGTGGTGCTCTCTTCCGGCGGCATCGACTCCACCACGGCCATGGCCATTGCCGGGTCTCAAGGATTTAGCGTTTTCAGCCTGACCTTTGACTATGGCCAGCGCCACCGGCATGAGCTTTCCGCTGCCCGGGCCGTGGCCCGCCACCTGAACGCCGAAAAACACCTGGTCATTGAAACCGACTTTCGAAAAATCGGGGGATCGGCCCTTACCGCCGACATCCCGGTGCCCAGAACCGGGCCGGTTGACAATACCATTCCCGTGACCTATGTGCCGGCCCGGAACACCATTTTCCTCTCCTATGCTCTGGCCTGGGCCGAAACCCTGGACGCGGCGGACATCTTTATCGGGGTCAACGCAGTGGACTACAGCGGCTATCCCGACTGCCGGCCCGAGTACATCGAAGCCTTTACCCGAATGGCCAATCTCGGGTCAAAGGCCGGGGTGGAAGGACGCATACAATTTACCATTCACACTCCCCTGATTGATATGACCAAGGCCGAGATTATCCGCACCGGCGCGGCTCTTGGCGTTGACTATTCACTTACCTCAAGCTGTTACGACCCTTCGCCCCAGGGGCTGGCCTGCGGGCTGTGCGACAGCTGCCGCATTCGAAAAAAAGGGTTTGCCGACGCCGGCCTGCCCGACCCCACCCGGTATGTCTGAAACAAAAAGGGTTCAAGGGGCCCAGTGTTATTCTTCAATGATGCCGCCACCCTCTTTTTCATTCAGCCCGGGCTCAACGGCCGGTCTCTGACGGGTGCCACGGGCCTAGCGACAGCTTGCCCGTGTTCCCTCGCTTTTCTCAATCGCCGCTATTCTGTCGATTACCGGCGGGTGGGAGTAGTGGAGCAGCACGTAAAAAGGATGGGGGGTGAGGTTTGCCATGTTGTTTGCCGAAAGCCGTTTCAGGGCCTCGGCCAGGGCCGGGCCGTTACCGGTAATTTTTGCGGCAAAGGCATCGGCCTGAAACTCATGGTGCCGGGAGAGGGCGTAAACCGGCAGGCCCAGGGCCTCGGCCACCGGACCATAGAGAATGGAAAAAAAGACCAGCCCCCCGTACACCGACACATTGGAGACGTAAAAGGCGGCAAAAAGGTCCGGCCACGAGACCGCCACCGACAGCAGAAAAAACATCACTCCGGCCTGGCCCATGCCCACAAGGGTCTGCCGCTGCAGGTGCCTGTTTTTGTAATGGCCGATCTCATGGGCCACAACCGCCACGACTTCAGAAACAGGATGGTTGTCAATCAGGGTGTCAAACAGCACCAGACGCCGATGCCGGCCCAGGCCGGCAAAAAAGGCGTTGGATTTTGCGCTCCGTTTTGATCCATCCATCACAAAAACGGTTTGAACGGGAAAGCCAGCGGCCCGGGCACAGGCCAGCACGGCTGTTTTCAGATCCCCGGGCTCAAGGGGGGTAAAGCGGTTAAACAGCGGCAGAATCCATGCCGGCACCACCACCTGGAGCACCAGCATCACCATACAGAACCCGATCCAGCACCAGAGCCAGGCTGTTTGTCCAACGTTTTCAAAAAACCACAGCAGGCCGGTCAGCAGGGGTGTACCCAGCAGAAGGACCAGAAACAGGCCCTTGATCCGGTCGCTTAGAAACAGGGGCCAGGTGGTGCGGTTGAAACCGAACCGCTCCTCTGTCACAAAGGTGGAATAGATGGAAAAAGGAAGGGAGAAAACTGCCCGGGCGCAGATCAGAACCCCGATAAACACCAGCCCGGAAACAATTGGTGAAAAGCCGAGACCGGACACCCACCGGTCCAGAAAGCCAAACCCCCGGGCGAACCAGAAGGCCAGCAGGATTGCCAGATCCACGGATGCTTCCACCATGGCCAGACCGGTGGTGTTTTTCAGGTAGGCCCGGGAGTTTGCATAACGGTCCGGGTCATACCATCCGGCAAAAGATGGCGGTACTTTCCGGGAAAGGGCCCTGAGGTTGAGAAGGTCGGCCAGCCGCTCCACTCCGTAGTGTACACACAGCAGCACAAGAATTGTCCAGCCGGTCCCTGTCATAAGGCGAATCCTTTTTATAAACTCCTGGTGGTGATGCCAGCAACCTACCCGGCTGAAACAAGGTTGTCAACCGCCGACTGCCCGATTCGAGGCCACAGACTGTATCATAAAACAGGATTGCTCCTGTATGACAGGACGAAATTCCCTTTCCAGTGCCTGGATTAAAAAAATCCAGGCCGCGTTTTTTTTGCGCTACGGCTGCTGGCTTTTAATAAAAAAATATATTTTAGATACTTAACCAGAAGGCCGGCTACCTTCAATTTTTTTTGCCGGCATAAAACCGTTGGCACGTTTCTTGCTTTATCTTTCTCTGATGCAACGGATCTGTGCGTCAATGCTCCTTAAAATTTTTAAAGAGGAGGTGTGCCATGTTTTTTAAACAGATCATTCTGGACGGGTCAGGGGCTCTCTCCTATTTTATCGGCTGCCCCAAGGCGCGCAAGGCGTGCGTGGTCAATCCGAAAAAGGATATCGAGGAGTACATGGACACGGCGGCGCAGTTCGGTATGCAGGTAACCGATATTATTGAAACCGCCGGGTTTGATGCCAGAAAAAGCGGGGCCGTCGAGCTGGCCGGCGTCACCGGCGCTTCAGTCTGGTTTCTTGAGGCCCGGGAGAAAACCAGCGGAAAAGTGGCAAAAACCGGGGCGCTCTTCCGTTTCGGCGACGCTGAAGTGAAAGTCGTGCGCGAATCCCGTTATACCCCTTTTAACAAATCGTTGCTGGTGATCGACCGGGCCAAGCCGGACAAGCCATGGCTGGTGCTGACCCGGCGCTCCCTCTGCGCGGACAGCCGGCTCAACGATGCCTTTGCCGGAAAGAACATGGCAGACGAACTGGTTGACACCATCGATTTTTACAATACCGACACCCGGGACGGCATCACCGACAACATCGCCTCCCTGGCCCGGTCCCTGTTTCACACCAGCCGGGCCGATATCGCCAGAATGTCGCTGCCGGCCTGACAATATTTGTCTCCCTTCAAGTTCCCCCGTGCCTCAGCCGCCGAAAAAACGGCGGCCCGGCCGGGGAGCTTGATTCCTTTTTTCTTTTTTATCCCACCCCGGCCCACATCGTTTGTAAACCATACAGGCTTGAGCTTTATTTTCAGATGTGCCATCATAACCCTGGTTCGGCTCCCGGACGCAGGCGGCACATTTTGATTTTCAATAATATTCAGATTGTTAATCTATCCAATGCCA
>JAXHVI010000106.1:0-2277 GCA_034189195.1 Thermodesulfobacteriota bacterium
TTATATTTTTCCAAAAGACTCAACAGTTCTTTGAAGTCCGGGCTTGTCAGCATGTCCGTACCTGATCGTCAAATAGTCGGTTATCATGTCCAGGGCCGCCTCAAAGATGGCGGCATCACCCTTGGACTGCCAGAACGTTATATCGAACCGGTCATCGGTGTCGCCGATTCTTCCGTAGGAGTCCTGAATCTCTTTCATGTCTTTCCTTACAAACAGGCCGGGCGGCACGTGGGCCGGATATGCGGGTCAGTCGAGGAACAGCGAGCCAAAAAGCCCCAGGCACACCAGTCTGACAATGGCTTTTCTGTCGCCCTTCAGGGCGGCCTCCGCTTCCGCCGCCAACTGGGCAACAACGCCGCAGCAGATAAGGATAAACAGCGCAAGAAAAGCCAGGATGATGAAAGCGAGGAATATGTCGAAGATGATTTCCATGGGCAAAGAATATCCAACAACAGCGAAAAAATCAAGAGAAATGAGTGGTTAGGCCGCCTCGCCCAAATCGAAATCGGGATCGGAATCGAGATCGGGGTCGGGGTCGAGCACGGGCACGGGCACGAGTAAGAAAATATGGATGGAAACTAATCTAAAAATACCGCGACGGTCCGGTGTGGACTTCCCAGCCCGCCTCTTCATAGATCGTTTTGCAGTGGTCCACGGTATCGCCCCGGCCCTGTTCGGTCTTTTCCTCGATGTCTCTGGGGTTGGCGCCCACCTCGGCCCAGAAAAGATTGGCCCCGGCAAGCGCGCCCAGGGTGCACGGTTCGTGGGCGCAGTTGCCCAGGGTGGTGCGGGGCATGGCCAGCCGGGTGACAGCCACGATCTGGGCCATGCGCAGCTCGGAGATCATGCCCAGGGGTTCCATGGGACCGCCGGGAATGGTGATGCGCCGGGCCGCGCCGCTGAAGGCCGGGGAAATGGACGCGGTAAAAAGAATCCGGCCGGCGATCTCTTCGTTGGTGTGTTCCGGCCCCACCGGCTCCACACAGGTGCCCACGGACAGGCCCGCTTCCTGGAAGTTGCGCATGCTGATCCTGCGCTGCTCCGGGTCCAGGTCGGTGTCAACGCCTTCGCGCATGCGCAGGGCATGGTATACGCCTTTGTACCCGGCCTCCTTTATCTGCCGGGCCTGGGCAGAAGTTTTGTCTCCTACGTTGGCGATCATCACCGTCTCTTTTTTCAGGCTGCGCCGCACCTCTTTTGAGATGTCTAAAAACTTTTCAAACGGATAAAAGGCCGTGGTCATGACATAGATCGCATTGGCGCCGTTGTCTTCAAACAGCCGGGCCTGGGCCACGGCCTCGTCAACGGAAATCTCGGTGGCCTTTGAAAAAATTTTGCTTTGCGCGGAAAACGAACAGAACTTGCAGTTGCAGGCGCAGGGCGCAAGGTTTAAGGCAAACTGGCCCTGGACCTCGGCCCGGTTGCCGGTAAGCTCCCTGGAAATGCGGCCGGCCTCGGCCAGTATCCGAAAGGTTTCTGGCGCGTCGGGCGGGTAACTTAACATGTGGAGCAGTTCCTCGCTGGAAAAAGCGCCGTTGTCCGCAGACTTTTGTATCAGGTCATCAATTTTCAAGAATGGCTCCTTTCGAGTGTTTTATTGTGACGCCCCTGCTCATGAAAATCACATGGAGATGGCAACGTAAAAGTTCAAGATCAAGGCGCGGAACCCCCAAGGAATGAGGGGTACTGATCGTACGCCGCAGTGACGAGAGGTGCAGCGCAACACAGATATTGGGCTTTTACGTTGTCATCGTCAAGGTTTCCGATAAACCGCCGCCGTACTCAGGGCCACAACGGGCTCGGCCACCCGGACACGGACAAGGCCCGCGCTTTCCACCAAACCGGATAGCCGCTCAAAACGGGCCGGGGACACGTGTCCCGGGGGTTCGGCCAGAAAGTAGATGCCGCCGGGTAAAAGCAGGTTTGCGATCTGCCGGGCCGCCACCTTTGCGTCCGGCATCTCGTGCAGGGACCAGAAGTTGAGGACAAAATCCGCGGAACCGGGAACATTCAAGGCGTCCGGCCGGCACTGGTGGGGCGTCACGATGCCGTCCACCCCGGCCCGTTTGAAACGGCGTGCCGCCACCCGCAGGATTTTCTCCTGCACATCCACGGCCCACACCCGGCCCGTTGGCCCCACCAGCCGGGCCATGCCGATGGAAAAATATCCCATGCCGCACCCCACATCCACGGCGGTCATGCCGGTTTTCAGATAGGGTGAAAAAAGCCGCGCCGGATTATGAAACAGGCGACGCAACGGGTTGTCGAAAAAATAGG
>JAXHVI010000107.1:0-17142 GCA_034189195.1 Thermodesulfobacteriota bacterium
ATCCAGGCCAGAAACTTTCTTCGCGACACAGACATATGCATTCCCTCAAATGGTGTTACTTTTTTGCATGACAGTCGGTGCAACCGACCTTTTCAATATTCATTACCTGGTGACACCCGATGCACTGCTGGTGATAGGCGCCTCTCAGGCCGGGCATCAGCGGGCTGGCGGCGCGGTCCGGCCGGCTGCTGTGGCAGCTGGCGCATTTCGGCGGCTTGGTGCCGGCCGGGCTGTTGTGGTGGCATCCCTGGCACAGCGTGGTCTCGTTGCCGTGGAAAAATGCGGCCAGGTTGTTGTCGGTCACGCCCTTTTTCAGTGACGCGTATATGTTGCGGTGAGGCATCCTGGCCTCTTTGTACTGATCGAGTGCCAGGTCCGGATCCGTCATGGCCGGCACCGTGGCCATGGTGTCGATGGCGACGGTTTCCGGAACCTCTTCTGTGGCCACCTGCTTTTTATTGTCCGGCCTTGCCTTGAGCATGGCCTCGGCCATGGCGCGTCTGGCCTTGTCGTCCATCCTTGCCAGGTCCGTACCGGCATCCGTCGGTGCGGTATGACAGGCGGCGCATTCAGCCCCGTCCTTTTTTGTCGTCCGGGGCATGGCGGCATGGCAGCCGATGCAGGCCGTTTCCTCGGTCAGGGTCTTGTGGCAGCCGATACAGCTCTGATCGGCGTCCTCTTTATGCATGGCGAACATAAGATTGATATTATCGCCTTTTTCCGGGTCCCCCTTCATCGTGTGGCAGGTGACACAGGCGGTCATCTCCGCGTGGTGGCATACCCGGCAGGTGTCGTTGGCCGACTCATGGGACAGGTGGTTGAAGGCCACCGGCTGCATGAGGTTCTTGTTGTCAACCGGTTTGTCCGGCGAAAAGGGCAGGATCAGGGCCGCGTCCGGCTGGCCCCGTTCATAACGGGGGATATTGTCCACCTTGGCGATCAGGGCCTGCTGCTCGGGGTCATGGCACCCGCCGCAGTCGATGGGGCCGCTGTTCTTCTTTTTCGTCTTTTCAGCCTGGTGACAGGTGATACACGCCTGATGGGCCGCGGCCTGCATGGGAATGCGGTTTTCCACCTTCACGTCGCCGTGACAGTAACGGCAGGAACCCTCCTCGCCCTTGACGTAAACGAGTTTCTCGGTTTCCTTGTTGTATTCGTGATGGCACTGTTCGCACTTGTTGTCCCGGGCCTTGGCATGCCGGTAGTGAAGTGAATGGTCAAACCCCATGGGGGCCTGGCCGGGGGTGTATTTCGGGTCTTTCGTGTGGCAGGCGTTGCAGGAAACCGGCCCGCTCTTGTCGCCTCTGGCCAGGGTCTGCTCATGGCAGTCGATGCACTGACCGTGGTAGATGTTGCGCACGGTGTCGGCATCGCTGCTTTCCAGCCGCTTGAACAGGTAGACCAACTCGTTGTTCGTTGATTCGGGTTTCGCCTCGTGACAGACCGAACAGTCCTGGCCTTTCTGTGTGACGGCTTTCTGGTGAGCGTCGTGGGCAAAGGGCACCGGCCTTCTTTTAATGGGGCCGAACACCTTCATGCTGTCGATCATCAGCAGGTCGGGCCGTTGTGCCGAATCGCCTCCGGCGGAGGCGAGCGTGTCGCGGGCATGGAGTGTGATGTTGATGGCCAACACCAGGGTGATGAAAACACCGATCGATAAAAGCACCTTTTTCATAAACGATCCCTTGCTATTGCTTGACGGACAACAAAGAGCCGGCCGGCGCATTCATGCGCGGCCCTGCATCGGTATCGGCGGGTTTTGAGTGGATGCTGCACGGCGTGCATCAGGTTATATCCCCCCAAATCGGTTTGGTAATACTACTACTTTTAAGGTATGGTATTATCCTACCAAAAGAGTAGGAAGCACAAGAACAGGTTTAATGATCCTTGCAGACGATGTCAAGAAAAATTTTTCGGTTTTTAAACGATTTTTTATAATAATCTGATTTTTATCATAAAATAAAGATAATGCCGGGGAGAAATGGCTTTTACAGGGGGCTGACACCGGCAAAACGGTCCCTCTGTGTATTGTTGCAAACGAGGTTTGACAGATCAAGCCGTGTGCGTTACCGCTTTCAACCCGTTCAGGAGGTTGAAGGGGATAACCGGATATTTTACGAGTTGGTTTGGCCGCAGATGCAAGGCGCAGGGTTTGTTCCGGGCCGTTTTTGGAAAACAGAATCGACATCGGTCAGGCCGCCTTTTGCGACAGTTCACGGATCTGATCGTCGCAGGCGCAGCCGGCGGTTGTTCGTTTTACGGTCGGCGGTCAGGATCGGCTCATGCCATTTACTGGCATACCGAAGCCAACCCCGGCAACCGTATATAGTACCTTGACAGTCAAAGGGATACGGCTTATTTTAGTGCTATAACATTTTGAAAGGTCAAGATTTTGGTTGTCTCAACCATATAAGCGAGGTGAACAGAGCAATGGCGGAAACCGATTACTACAAGATTCTGGGTGTGGAGAAAAACGCCACTGACGAGGAGATTAAAAAGGCCTATCGAAAGCTGGCCATGAAATATCATCCGGACCACAGCAAGGGTGATAAGAAAGCGGCGGAAGAAAAATTTAAAAAGATCAGTGAAGCCTATGCCGTGCTCAAGGATAAGGAAAAGAGGAAGCAATACGATACATACGGCGCCAATGGTTTTCATGAGCGGTACTCACAGGAGGACATTTTCCGGGGGTTTGATTTTTCCGATATTCTGAAGGAATTCGGTTTTGGCGGTGGCGGTGGCTTTTTCTCCGGCGGCGGCCGGGGAGGTGGTGCCCGCTTTTCGTTTGACGGTGGTTCTCCCTTTGGCGGCGGCGGCCCCAGGCAGACGGCCGCGGTAAAGGGGGAGGACGTGGTGTACGAGCTTCCCGTTACGATTCAGGAGGTCGTCTCCGGCACCACCAAGGCGGTCTCCCTTCGGCATGGCGGCGGCACCGAAACCGTCAACGTGAAAATTCCAAAGGGCATGGTGTCCGGCAAGAAGATACGGCTTGCCGGAAAAGGGCAGCCCAGCCGGTTTGGCGGTCCTTCTGGGGATATGTATATTCAGGCAAAGCTGGTCAAGGACCCGGTGTTCGACGTGGACGGTTACGATCTTTATACGACCCGAAGTGTCAAACTGACCGACGCCTTGAAGGGAACCCGGATCACGGTGGCCGGGGTGGACGGCAAAGACCTGAACCTGCGGGTGCCGCCGGGCACCCGGCACAAAAGCAAGCTGCGGCTTGCCGGGCAGGGGATTCCCCACATGAGGGGCGCGGGCCGGGGCGACCTGTACGTTGAAATTCACGTGGAGATGCCGTCCAAATTGACCGATAAGCAGAAACAGCTGGTCGAAGCCCTTGCCGAAACCGGCCTGTAAGGCATAATAATTCAAAGATATTGACAAATCCTTTTGTCCAGAGTAAGGGGAATATAAAAGCGGGTGTGGTGCGGGTCACCGCCGCCCGAGAACAGAAAGATAAATGTCTATGCCTGAACTGGTTCCCGTACTGTCGGCGCAGCAGGTCGAAGAGATCGTGGTTGCCCTTGGGCAAAGGATTTCATCGGATTTTGGGGAGAAGGGGTGCGTTGCCGTCTGTGTGCTCAGGGGCGCCTTTGTTTTTTTCGCCGACCTCATTCGAACCCTCACCATACCGGTTGAAGTGGACTTTGTGGGTGTTGCCAGTTATGGCGCGCAAATAGAATCTTCCGGCAATATTGAGTTAACAAAGCCGATTGAGTCTGATATAACAGGCAGACAGGTGCTGGTGGTGGAAGACATTGTGGATACCGGCGCCACAGCCCGGTTTTTGTTGGATTATCTGGGCGGTTTCGGGCCGGATCGGATAAGGCTGTGCGCGTTTATGGATAAGCGGGAACGACGGCACCATGCCGTGCGGGTAGATTACAGCGGCCAAGTTGTCAGGGACGGTTTTCTTGTGGGGTACGGACTGGACTGGAACGGGTGTTATCGGAATCTGAAGGGGATCCATCGCCTGGAACAAAACAACCCCTGAACCAAACAAAACACGAGGATAAAGATGATCATTACCTGCGAACAGTGCGGTGTCAGTTTTAAGCTGGATGACAGCCTTGTAAAACCCCAGGGGTCAAAGGTACGGTGTTCAAAGTGCAAGCATGTTTTCCGGGCCTATCCCCCGCCCCCGGAACCGGCGCCTGTACAACCGCCCCCGGAAAAAAAGAAACCCAGGCCCCAGGCGGAACCGGCACCGGAAACACCGGTAAAAGCATCCAAACCTGAAGCAAAGACCCCCCCGCCTCCCCCGCCGTCTGAGCCCGAGAAACCCTCCGACTTTTCCCTGGACGAAGAGGACCTGGGGCCTGAACCGGACGAGGATCTGGATCTGGGCCTGGACGAGGATCTGGATCTGGGGCTGGAAGAGGATGCCGGGGCAGGTGCGTCTGACGGGTCAGCCGCATCAGACGATTTCGAACTCTCCATTGACGATGACGAGGACCTCGGGCTTGAGGATGAGGGCGCTGACACATCCGGCGAAGCCGATGAAGCGGATCCGGACCCGGACTCTGATGAAACCGGTGAGGACAAAGCGGCCGACGACCAGGAGGAGGATTTCGGTCTGGCCCTGGACGACGACGAAGACCGGCCCGCGGCGGATGATGAGGGTGAAACGGACCTGGATCTGGACTTTGACGATGACGATCTGGGACTGGACGATCTTGAGAACGTCAGCGAGGCGACCCCCACTGCAAGCCCCGATGATTTTGAACTTGAACTGGATGATGACGGTGCGCCACCCGAGGAGGATCTTGACTTTTCGGAGGTGGACAGCCTGCTGGAGGGCGATGATGATACATCGGTGGCTGACACCGTGGAGCTTTCCGCCGATGAACTGAATCTGGACCTGGACGACGATATCGATGGCGCCGATCCCATTGAGCAGCAGGAGATCGACCTGGCTGATTTGGAGCAGACCATTGAGATGGAGCTGCTGGAGCCAGAGGACGAGGATGATGCGGAGCAGGACGAGCCCGAAGACGTGGAACTGGCCCTGTCCGATGACGGGCAGGACATGGATGATGATATTGATTTTTCCGATGCCGGCGAGGATGATTTTTCCGATATAGAGCAGATGCTGGCATCGGACGAGGATCAGGAAGAGGGCGAGACAGAGGCGGCGGCCGGGACAGAGACGGATGAAGCCGGTGCGGTTGCCGCAGATAAGAAAAAGGCCAAAAAGGACAA
Source organism: Thermodesulfobacteriota bacterium (assembly GCA_034189195.1). Lineage (GTDB taxonomy): Bacteria > Desulfobacterota > Desulfobacteria > Desulfobacterales > Desulfosudaceae > Desulfosudis. Next base: position 5,206 of record JAXHVI010000107.1, read on the forward strand.
GAAGGCCCAAAAACCGGAAAAGGCAAAGAAAGAAAAGAAAAAGAAGGAAAAGAAAGAAAAGACGGTTTCTGCCGGGGCAAGCGGTGCCGGCAGGCGGCTACTGAAGGTGATCCTGATCCTGGTGCTGGTGCTGGTCCTTATCGCCGGACTGACCGTGGGCGCCTATTTCCTGGCTTCCAGCATGGGGGTCAGTGTGCCGCCCATGGACAAGCTGCCGCTTATCGGCACCCTGCTGGGAAAGGGGGGCGCGTCCATCGCCGGAACCGAGGTGGTGGTGGTTAAAAGCTCGCTGCAGAACAATTTTGTCACCAATGCCCACGCGGGTAAACTGCTGATCATCACCGGTTCCGTTACCAACAGATCTTCTGCGCCGCGGCGGTTCGTCAAAGTGACGGCATCCCTTGCTTCCCAGGGCAACCCCCTTGCCCGGGAGGTGTCGGCCTACTGCGGCAATATATTGGCCTTTGAGGAGTTGTCCGAGCAGCCCATGGACGTCATTCAACAGCGGCTGGCCAACCCCTCCGGGGACAACAATCAGAATGCGAATATTCGGGCCGGGGCAACGGTTCCGTTCATGATCGTTATTTCCGATCTGCCACCGGACCTGGTCGGATACGAGGTCCAGGTCACGGAAGCCTCCCCGATGGCCTGATGCGGTCCAAACACGATTTCTGCTTGACTAACCGGCCTGAAGCTGGTAGTGAGTTTCTTCCCGTTGTGGTGGGCGGCCGCCGGCGGGATGCCGCTTTTTTGCACCATGTGGCGATGTAGCTCAGCTGGTTAGAGCATACGGCTCATATCCGTAGTGTCCGGGGTTCAAGTCCCTGCATCGCCACCACTTGATCACGCAGGGCTCTTTTGGACGGGATGTCAAAAAGAGCCTTTTATGTTTTTGCGGGTGCGTATCGTGTTTCCCGGTTTTGAGAAGATCGTTGAACAGCGGATCGAAAGGGCCCGGCGGGAGGGGGCCTTTGACAACCTGCCCGGCGCCGGCAAACCCCTGGCGCTGGAGGACGACCGGCATGTTCCCGAGGATCTCCGGCTGGCCTACAAGATACTCAAAAACGCCGGATGCCTGCCGCCCGAGATCGAGCTGCGCAAAGAGATCCGGCAGACCGAGGATCTGCTGGCCGGCGAGACCGACGTAAAAGAGCAGTACCGGCTGACCAGGCGGCTCAACCTGCTTATTGCCAGGGTCAACATGATGCGCGGCGGACATGCGGCCCTGGAAATACCTCAGAAATACCTTGGCCGGTTCAACGAGCGGATGCGGCCCGGCGAGAATGTGCAGACAGGAAAAGGGGCAGGCGGACGATGAGCAAATTGACGGTTGCATTGATCTGCGGCGGTGTCTCTTCGGAGCGGGAAGTGTCCCTGGCCGGGGGAAAGATGATTCAGGCGGCCCTGGACCCGGCCCGGTACCGCGTGCTTCAATATGACTCCAGAACCGATCTGGCCCGGCTGGTGCAGGATGCGCCGGGCATTGACACCGCCTTTGTCAACCTGCACGGCGTGCATGGAGAAGACGGCACCATACAGGGGCTCCTGGATTTGCTGGGTGTCCCCTACCAGTGTTCCGGCGTACTGGGCAGCGCCCTTGCCATGAACAAGCTGGCGGCCAAGCGGGTTTATCAACAGGCCGGCCTGCCGGTGCCGCCCTACCGGGTGGTCTCTGAAAACCGGAACGCCGGCCGGTCCTTTCTTGACGCCCATGCCGACGCCCTGGGGCTGCCCCTTGTGGTCAAGCCCGCCTGCGGCGGTTCGAGCATCGGCATGTCCATTGTGAAACAGGTTTCAGAACTGGCCCCTGCCGTGGACAAGGCCCTGACCCATGGGCCGGATGTGCTGCTGGAGGCCTATATTCAGGGCCGGGAACTCACCGGCGGCGTGATCGGCAATGACGCGCCCGAGCCCTTGCCGGTGGTGGAAATCATTCCCGGCGAGGGGCATGGTTTTTTTGATTACGAGGCCAAATACACGCCCGGCGCCACTTCGGAGATATGCCCGGCCCCTGTGCCCGAGGACCTTTCCGCCAGGGTGCGGGACTACGCGTGCCGGGCCCACAGTGCTTTGTTCTGCAAAGGCTACAGCCGGACCGACATGATCGCCACCGACACGGACCTGTTTGTTCTTGAAACCAACACCATTCCGGGTATGGGTCCCACCAGCCTGCTGCCCCTGGCGGCAAAAGCGGCGGGCATGGCTTTCGGTGATCTGCTGGACCGGCTGATCCGCCTGAGCCTGGAAAAGCGCTGATCCGAACATATCATGAGTCGTCCGGGGGCGTTTCCGGACAGACACGCATATTTGAATCAAAAAAAGGAGACCCATCATGAAGGTCCTGGTGATCGGCAGCGGCGGCCGGGAACACGCTCTGGTCTGGAAAATCGTCCAGAGTCCCAAAGTAGACAAGATTTTCTGCGCTCCCGGCAACGCCGGCATCGCCCCATTGGCGGCGTGTGTGCCCATCAGGGCGGATGACGTGGACGGGCTGCTGGAGTTTGCCGCCGAAGAGCAGATCGACCTGACCGTTGTCGGCCCCGAGGCCCCTCTGTCCCTTGGCATTGTGGACCGGTTTGAGGCGGCGGGCCTGAAGATTTTCGGGGCCGGCCGGGACGCGGCCCGGCTGGAGACCAGCAAGGGCTACGCCAAGGAGATCCTGCTCAAGTACAACATTCCCACGGCCAGGGGGCGTTGTTTTGATGATTATGACGAGGCCCTGGCCTACCTGAAGGAACTGGGCGGCGCCGTGGTGGTAAAGGCCGATGGTCTGGCCGCGGGCAAGGGCGTCTTTGTGTGCGGCAGTGAAAAGCAGGCGGCGGATGCCGTCAGGCAGATCATGAAGGACCGGCTTTTCGGGGACGCCGGTGACCGGGTGGTGATAGAAGAACGCCTCGAGGGAGAGGAAGCCTCTTTTATCGCGCTTACCGACGGGGAAACCGTGCTTCCGATGCCCTGTTCCCAGGACCACAAGGCCTTGGGTGACGGCGACACCGGTCCCAATACCGGCGGCATGGGCGCCTATTCCCCGGCGCCGGTGGTGGATGAATACCTTCACAGAAAGATCATGGAAACCGTCATGGTGGCCACGGTCAAGGCCATGGCCGCCGAGGGGATTCGCTACAGGGGAGTGCTCTATGCCGGGCTGATGATCTCCGGCGGCAACGTCCGCGTGCTGGAGTTCAACGCCCGTTTCGGCGATCCCGAGGCCCAGCCCCTGCTCATGCGCGTGAAAAATGACATCGTTCCTGTATTGGAGGCGGTGTGTGAAAACCGGCTTCATGAGCATACCCTGGAAATCGATGACCGGGCCGCGGTCTGCGTGGTCATGGCATCCGGCGGGTATCCCGGCGCCTATAAAAAAGGCATGGTCATTTCCGGGCTGTCCAACGTCAACCGCATGAAGGACGTGGTGGCCTTTCATGCCGGCACCCGGGCCAAAGGCAAAAAGGTGGTCACCGACGGGGGACGGGTCCTGGGTGTCACCGCCCTGGGCAAAACAGTGGAGGACGCCATTCGGCGGGCCTACGAGGCAGTGTCAAAAATCTCCTGGGAAGGGGCTTACCACCGGAATGACATCGGCCACAAGGCCCTTAAGCGGCTGGTGGAAAAGCCCAGGGTTTCCATTCTCATGGGCAGCGACTCAGACCTGAAAATCATGGAGGAGGCGGCCGGTGTGCTTCAGAAATTCGGGGTGGCCTACGAGATGACCGTGGCGTCGGCTCACCGGGCCCCGGCCCGGGTGGAAAAGATCGTATCCACGGCCAGAGAGCGCGGCATTCAGGTGTTTATCGCCGGTGCCGGCATGGCGGCCCATCTGGCCGGCGTGATTGCTTCTCACACCACCCTGCCGGTGATCGGCGTTCCCATTGATGCTTCTTCCTTGAACGGCCTGGACGCGCTGCTGTCAACGGTCCAGATGCCGCCGGGGGTGCCGGTGGCAACCGTGGCCGTGGGCAAGGCCGGCGCAAAAAACGCCGGTTTCCTGGCCATTCAGATTATGGCGGTGTCAGACGAGACTTTGGCGGCGGCACTGTCGGCCCACAAGAAGGACATGGCGGCCGATGTTGAAAAAAAGGCCCAACAGCTTGGCCGATTACAGGCATAACATTCAGCCGGTTGACCCGGTTCAGCCCGATTCGGCCCTGATCGACCGGGCCTGTGGCCTGCTGAATGCCGGCGGTGTGTTGGTTTTTCCAACGGTCACGCTTTACGGCCTGGCCGCTGATGCCTGGAACCGGTCCGCTGTGGAAAAGGTGCGGCAGATCAAGGGCCGTCCGGATGACAAGCCCATTTTAATCCTCATTCCGGACGCCGCTGCGGCAGCCGGACTGGTGACAACTGTGCCGGCCGGGGCCGAACAGCTCATGGACCGGTTCTGGCCGGGAAACGTGACCCTGGTGTTTGAAGCATCAGCCAGGGTGCCGTCTCACCTGATCTCCCCGTCCGGCACCATCGGTCTGCGCGTTCCCTCTCATCCTGTTGCTCATTCCCTGGTGGTCCGGCTGGGCCGGCCTGTTACCGGCACCAGCGCCAACCAGTCCGGTCGCCCGGCGTGCGGCCGCGTAGCAGACCTGGATGTCGACATTGTACGGCTTGCGGACATGGTGCTGGATGCCGGCGTCCTTGGCGGCGGGGTGGGTTCCACCGTGGTGGACGTGACAATGAATCCGCCGAAGGTGCTTCGGGAGGGCACGGTCCGGGCCGTCGATATTCTGAAGACCGCGGGTGCGGGCAGGTAAAACCGGTCCCCGGCGTATTGACAAGGGGGGTGTAATCTCATATAAGTTCTGCCTGACGCCGGAGTGGTGAAACTGGTAGACGCAGAGGACTCAAAATCCTCCGGGGGCAACTCCGTGTCGGTTCGATTCCGACCTCCGGCACCAGATAACATAAGGGGGCGGCGCATGTTTCGGCCGGCCCCTTTTTAATGAAAAAAGAAGACCATGATCGACCACCCCCGCATACACCGTATCGCCGACCATCTCTATCTGGTCCGTGCACCGGCCAGGGGCCGGTTCCCCTTTTGTCACGGGTTTCTGTTTCGCGACGGGGGCCAGACAATGATGATAGACGCCGGTCTGGGGCCGGAGCTGACTCAGGAGATTGACCGGTTGTGCCGCATCGACATTCTGGTGATTTCCCATTCCCATCCGGACCATATTCTAAACTGGCATCTGCTGGAAGACAGGACGCTGCTGTTGCCCCGGCAGACACCGGACTCGGTGACCGACCTTGACCGCCTGGGGGTGCGTTACACCGGCACACCGGAGCGGGGGGCTCACTGGGTCAATGCCATCGGCAGGCCCCTGGGGCTGCGGCCGTTTCGCAAACCGGACGGCCGGTTTGACAACGGCCACATATTTGCCCTGGGGACGGCCCGCATCGAGGCCATTCACGCGCCGGGCCACCTGGACGATCACTATTGCTTTTTTGATCACGGGTCCGGCACCCTGATCACCACAGACATCGATTTTTCCAGCTTCGGCCCCTGGTACGGCAACCCGGAAGGCGCCATAAAACCTTTTCAGGAAAGCATTCGGCGGCTGATGGCGATTCCCTACCGGCGGGTCTGCGCCTCCCACCGGCTGCCCCACGAAGGCGACGCCACCTCCCTGTTTCAGCGGTTTCTGGACGGCTTTGACCGGCAGCAACAGGAGGTGCTCGCGTGTTTGGGAAAAGAGGGAAAGACCCTTGAGAAAATGGTGGCGGATTCGCCCTTTTACAAAAACCGGTTCGTGGACCGGGTGATTCAGAACACATTTGAAGAGCAGATGATCGCTAAACTCCTGGCCCTGCTGAAAGAGGAGGGAAAGGTGATACAGGACCACGGACGGTTTGTTCCGGTGGCGTAGCCGTCCGGTTTTGTGTTCCAGGCAGAAATCTGAATAATTGAGTTGAGGAGCAGGGACGGAAAATGGTAAGGTGTCAGGCCTGTATGTTTTGAAAGGATAATTTCGTTTTGTTTTTGATTTACACGTTATATGTTCAGGCCGCCCCATGGAGACGATGACCACCGGGGACAAAAAGATATTTGCCGCTATTTTTGTCTCCATATTCGGCGCGGTCATGGGCGTGGGCATTGTGGTTCCGCTGCTGCCGGTCTATGCTCAGAATCTGGGGGCCAGCGGTTTTTACATCGGCCTTATTTTTGCCGCGTTTTCCCTGTCCCGCACCTTTCTGCTGCCCCTGTTCGGTTCCCTGTCCGACCGGACCGGGCGCAAGCCTTACATCACCATCGGGCTCTTTGGTTATGCCCTGGTTTCCGTGGCCTTCATCTATTCGGATACAGTGGGCGGGCTGATCGGGCTGCGATTCCTGCAGGGAATCGCATCGGCCATGATCATGCCGGTGGCCCATGCCTATATCGGCGACATCACGCCGAAAAACAGGGAAGGGTTTACCATGGGGCTTTTCAACCTTTCCATGTTTACCAGCCTGAGCATCGGCCCCCTGCTGGGCGGTGTCATAAACGACCTGGCCGGCCTGGACGCGGCCTTTGCCGGCATGGGAGTGCTCTCCCTGGCGGCGTGTCTGGCAAGCCTTTTTCTGCTGCCCCCGGTGCGGAAGGAACACGTCATGACCCGGGGCAGCGTTCCGGTGAAATGGTCCCTGCTGCTGACGGACCGTTTTTTATACGGTCTTTTCTGTCTGCGGTTTGTGTATGTGTTCTGCATCGGCACCATCTGGTGTTTTCTGCCGGTGTTTGCCAGCCGCATCGGCCTGTCCAGCTCCCGGATAGGGGTGCTGATCATGCTGGGGGTTTTTGTCAGCGGGCTTTTGCAGATGCCCATGGGCATGCTGGCCGACCGGACGAACCAGAAAAGAATGGCGATCTGCGGCGGCCTGATGACGGCGGGCGCCATGGTGGTCTATACCTGGGCCGTTGGTTTCTGGGGACTGTTTGCCGCCAGCGTTGCCTTCGGCATCAGCGGCGGCGTGGCCATGCCGCCCCTGATGGCCATGGCCGTGGTCAAGGGTGGAGAGACAAGGGCCATGGGATCGGTTATGTCCCTTCTCACCGTTGCCCACAGCATGGGCATGCTGTTCGGCGCCGCCATCGGCGGTGTGGCCATGGACTTTTTCTCCCTTCGCCAGGCGTTCCCCTTTGCCGGCCTGATCATGGTGGCGGGGGTTGTTATTTTTGCGGTTTGTACATATAGTAAGCGGTGCGATGTGGACGCGGACACTCCGTCCGTGGTTCGTATAACAGGGCCTCACGACGGTATCTGAGAAGAGCCGTTGCGCTTGTACCATGGAACGGCGACACCGGCCCGGTTCGGCAGCACCACCACAACCGACAACTGTCCATGACAGGCGGCACGGACGAATGAAACCCACAGCCATCGACAGATATATCATGGCCGAACTGGTGCCGGTTTTCGGTGTCAGCCTGGCCGTGTTTACCCTGGTTTTTCTGACCCACCAGCTTCTGGATATCACCAATTTCATCGTCAACTACGGGACCGGGCTCGGCGTGGTGATGCTGATGCTGGTCTATTCCACGCCTTATTTTCTTGTTTATGTAATTCCCATCTCCACCATGATGGCCGTGCTGCTGACCTTTTTGCGCATGTCCGGAGACAATGAGATCGTCGCTCTCAAATCGAGCGGCGTCAGCCTCTACCGGCTGTCCTGCCCGGTGATGGGGTTCTGTGTGGCGGCCTGCCTGCTGACCCTGCTGATGACCGTGTGGGGCCTGCCCAGGGGCAAGGTGGCCTTCAAACAGCTGGCCTACACGGTGGTCACGTCCAATCCCAACCTGGGGATTGAAGACCGCGAATTCAATACCCTGCTTGACGGCATCACCCTGTATGTCGGCCAGTTTGACAAGAAAAAGCGGGTGCTGTCGGACGTGTTCATTGAAGACCAGCGAAGTGCCGGCAAGCCGGTGACCATCTGCGCGCCTTCCGGCATCCTTGACGTGGACATGGCCGGACAGATGGTCCGGCTCTCTCTTGCAGACGGCAGAATGTACCAGGTCGACCTGCGGGATCGGTCGTCCCGGGTGATCCGGTTTGAGACCTATGATATCCAACTTGACCTGGAGCGTGCCGGACAGGTGGCTTCCACTGCCGCCAGAAGTGAAAACGAGATGTCCCTTGCCGAGCTTGTCGACCATATTCAAAAGGCGGGTGCGGCGGGCCTTCCACGGGGATCGGCCCGTATGGAGCTTCACAAGAAGTTTTCCATTCCCTTTGCCTGCGTGGTGCTGGGGCTTCTTGCCGTACCCCTGGGGGTACAGGCCAGGGGACGGAAGACCTCCTCCGGCGTTGGCCTGGCCCTTGTTTTTTTTCTTCTTTACTACCTGGTGCTTTCCGGTGGTGAGATTCTGGGTGAGTCCGGCTTTCTTCACCCGGCCCTGGCCATGTGGCTGCCCGACATGGTGATGGGGGGGCTCGGACTTTTTCTTTATGCGGAAGCGGCAAAGGACCTGAACTTGAGGGCTTTTTTTGAGATGCTGCGAGTGCGCTTTCGGGCCGGTGCGCGGGGAGAGGCGGCATGACGATCCTGTCCCGATATATTATTGCTGAGATTCTCAAGGCGCTGGCCGTTGTCATGGCCGTGGTGATCGTCATCTACGTGGCCGTCGATTTTTTTGAAAAGATCGACGACTTTCTCGGGGCGGGGGTGCCGCTTTCCCGCATGGCTGTTTTTTTTCTGTTCAAGATTCCGCTGATTGTTGTTCAGACAGCACCGGTGGGTGTGCTGATCGCCTCCCTGGTGGTTTTCGGTTTCATGAACCGGCGGAACGAGGTGACCGCCCTGAAAAGCAGCGGCATCGGCCCGGCATCGCTTTTCAAACCGGCGGCTGTTGTGGGCGTGGGGTGCTGTGTGCTGCTGCTTATCGTTTCAGAGATCGTTGTCCCCCGTACCATCAGCCGGGCCAATTACATCTGGCTGCAGCAGGTCCGGCAGAAGACCTCCAGTATCGATCAGAAGAGTAACATATGGCTGAAAGACGACCGGACCATTGTACACATTCGGCATTATCAGCCCCAGGAGAAAAAAGCGTTTGATATGGTCCTCCACGATCTGGATGAAGGTTTCCGGGTGACCCGGCGCATCGATGCGGCCCGGGGCCTCTATGATGGGGGCCAGTGGACCCTGCGCAATGTGCTGGACCATCAGTTTGATGCTGCCGGGAACGTTCAACTTGTCAACTTCAGGGAGCGGCTGAAGATCGATCTGGACCTGCTTCCCGAAGACCTGGACCGGGCTGCGGAAAGCGCCGACGAGATGGGACTTGCCCGGCTGCTTGACAGAATCCGGCAGGTCGAAGGGCAGGGATACAGCGTGGTTCCCCTTCGGGTGGACCTTCATGCCAAGCTCTCGTTTCCCTTTGTCTGCCTGCTGATGGGGCTGATCGGCGCGGCCCTCGGTATTATGGGCAGAACCCGGGGCGGCATCACCGCCAACGCCGCTTACGGCGTGGGAGCCTCCTTTGTGTACTGGATATTTCACAGCTTCTGCATCTCCCTGGGATATGGCGGCATGCTGCCGCCCCTGGTCGCTGCATGGTCGGCCAACCTGGTGTTCGGGAGCGCAACGGCCGCGGTGATCTTTGCCGCCCGGCGATAAAGCCATTACAGGTGCCTGAATGAAATGGTGTTACAACCTGGTGCTGATGGTGCTTTTTGTGGTGGCCGGCCCCCTGGTGCTGGTGGCAGCCCTGTTTTCGAAAAAACGCAGGACCACGGTTTTCAAACGGCTGGGGTTCCAGGAGATTGCCCATCACCGGCGACGGGAGAAAGATCGCCCGGTCTGGGTTCATGCCCTGTCCGTGGGAGAGGTGCTTTCTGCTGTTGAGTTGACCGCCCGTTTAAAAGCGGCCTTTCCCGGCCGGCCTGTCGTTTTTTCAGCAACCACCCGGACCGGCATCGACACGGCCCGGGATTGCCTGGCCGGCATCGCTGATGAGGTTTTTTATTTTTGCTATGATCTTCCTTTTTCCGTGGTGCGCATGGTCACCCGGATCAATCCCGGCCTGGTGGTGGTGGTGGAGTCTGATATCTGGCCCAACTTTCTCTGGACCCTTGAGAAACGCCGCGTACCTGTTGTACTGGCCAATGGCCGGCTGTCGGAGAAAAGTTTTGCCGGGTACCGCCGGTTTGCATGGATCATGGGTCCGGTGTTGAACGTGTTTTCCGCCATTTGCGCGCAGACCCGGGAGGATGCCGACCGCTTTGCCGCTCTTGGTGTTGCCGAAGAAAAAACAGTGGTGACAGGCAGCATCAAGTTTGACCGGCCCGCGCCTTCTCTCTCCAGTGACCGGAGAATTGGTCTTCGGCACCTTCTGGGTATTGAGACTGATGCCCAAATTCTGGTGGCCGGCAGTACGCATCCCGGTGAAGAGGAAGACCTTGCCCGCACCCTGGCCGATGCCTGGAAACAGTTCGACCACCTGGTACTGGTGGTCGCCCCCCGGGATCCGGCCCGGGCCCCTGAGGTTGCCGGCATATTCGGCGGTCCGGGCGCCGGTGCCTTTACCCTGACCGGGGTGGGGCAGGCGGACAAACCCGGCCCGGTCCGGGTGGTGGTGATTGACCGCATCGGCCTGCTTAACGATCTGTATGCTGTCGCGGACATCGCGGTTATCGGCGGGAGTTTTTTAAACCTGAGGGGGCACAATCCCCTGGAGCCGGCGGCATGCGGTGTGCCGGTCCTGTTTGGTCCCCACATGGAGGACTTTGCCGAAATCGCCCGGCTCCTGGTCGACGGCGGCGGCGCCCTTCAGATAGAGGATACAGAGACGCTGGGATCGGTTATCACCGGCCTGCTGACCAACCGGGACCAGCGCCGCCAAATGGGCCGGGCCGCCTTTCAAGTGCTTGAAGCCAACCGGGGTGCCCTGGACAGGGTGATGACCGTCTGCCGGGCGGCAGAAGCGGCCCATGCACCAGCCCGAAACGTCACATGCGGCGGGTTTCTGTTAATGCCGCTTTCCTTTCTGTACGGCGGAGCCGCGCGCCTGCGGCGCGGCCTGTACACGAAAGGTTTCATGCGCCCCCGGCAGCTGCCCTGCCCGGTGATATCGGTGGGCAACATCACCGTGGGCGGCACCGGCAAGACCCCCATGACCATTTACCTCGCCAAACTGCTGGTCCGAATGGGGCGGGCCCCCATGATCGTCAGCCGGGGATACCGGGGCACTGCCTCGGCAACCGGCGGCCTGGTGAGTGACCACAGCCGCGTGTGGATGGATGTGGGCCGGGCCGGGGACGAACCCTTTATGATGGCCCAGTCCCTGCCCGGCGTGCCCGTGGTGGTCGGGAAAAAAAGGTACCGGGCCGCCACCGCCGCCATGGCGGACCTTTCCCCGGATGTGGTGATCCTGGATGACGGGTTTCAGCATTTTCAGCTGGCCCGAAATCTGGACATCGTGCTGCTGGACAGCACCCGGCCTGTGGGTAACGGAAAGCTGCTGCCCGCCGGTCCTCTGCGGGAGCCCCCGTCCTGTCTGGCCCATGCCCATGCGTTTGTTTTTACCCGGTCGGATCCGGCTACTGATCTGCAGCCGGATCCGGCCATATTGCCTTATTTGAAGGAAAAGCCGGTTTTCCGGGCTTTTCACCGGCCGGTGCTGGACGGGTGGGTCAGGGCCGGGGACGAAGCGATGGCCCCGGACCCATCGGCTGATGTCATGGTACTAAAGGAACTGCCGGTATTTGTATTCTGCGGACTTGCCAAAAACAATGAGCTTTTGAAAAGCGTCCGGCAGACAGGCGCCCGGGTGACGGGCCACCTGTTTTTTCGGGACCATCATGCCTACACGGACGAGGATCTTTCCGTTATAACCGGCCGTGCCCTGGCATCCGGGGCAAAAACGGTTGTCACCAGTAAAAAGGATTATGTGAAAATTGCCGATCGGGTGGGCCTTCCAGGCGTCGACCTGGCGGTGCTGGGCGTCAAAATCGATTTTGGCCCGGACCGGGA
>JAXHVI010000108.1:0-8993 GCA_034189195.1 Thermodesulfobacteriota bacterium
GGGGCGTGGATTGAAACGGAATAATCTACCAGAACACCATCCCGCCCGGTGGTCGCCCCCCGCGCGGGGGCGTGGATTGAAACGAGTTTTACTAGACGGAGATTATCGATATGCCGAGCGCCTGGACCAGAAGCTTACCCTGCGCGAAAAGTTGGATTGGGCACTGAGAGCCGAAATCGATAACATGCTTGACGAGTGGATGGCAAAGCAGGGCAAACAAAATGGATTTACGATTGTAAAGGATAACCATGGGAAGCCGAAGCTTCAGAACAGTGCCTATCAATGGCATGCATTAACAGGAAAAGCCGCCAAAGGGAAGAAGTCCGGCTTTAGCACCGTGGACTTTACCGGTGATTTGGTGGTCTCTGATGTTGAGGCATTCAAGAAAGCGTTATTTAACGGTATCGGGCGATCTAAAGCCTTTGGCTGTGGGCTGATGCTGGTGAAACGGATTTGAGGGAAGAAGCATGGAAACAAAACTGGTTGTCTTCAAGGGCAAAGAGATCAGGCGCACATTATATAATGATGAGTGGTGGTTTTCGGTGGTTGATGTGTGCGGGGTGCTGACGGATAGCCCGGATGCCGGGGCTTATTGGCGGAAATTGAAACAAAGACTTACGGCAGAAGGAAGTGAAGTCGTGACATTTTGTCACGGGTTGAAAATGCCCGCTCCTGACGGCAAGATGCGGCAGACCGATTGCGCCAACACCGAGGGCCTTTTCCGAATCATCCAGTCCATTCCTTCCCCCAAGGCGGAGCCTTTTAAGCGCTGGCTGGCCAGGGTCGGTTATGAACGGGTACAGGAGATTGAAAACCCGGAGTTGGCCACCAAGCGGACCAAGGCCATTTACCGGGCCAAGGGCCATTCCGAGGCGTGGATCGAAAAACGCATGCGTGGCATTGCCGTTCGCGCGGAATTGACGGATGAATGGCAAAATCGAGGTGTGGATGGCGAACCGGCATATGCCGTGCTTACGGCTGAAATCTCCAAGGCTGCCTTTGGGTTGACGCCGACGGAGTATAAAAAGGTCAAAGGGCTGAAGCGGGAAAACCTGCGCGATCACATGAATGATCTTGAGCTTATTTTTTCGATGCTGGGGGAAGCTGCCACCACTGAGATAACCCGAAAGCAGGATGCCCAGGGTTTTGATGAGAACAAGAAGGCGGCTCGCAAAGGGGGCCGCATATCCGGGGATGCCCGCAAAAAAACTTGAAGCCGAAACCGGCACCAAAATTGTTTCCCCGGAAAACTACCTGACCGAACCGGAAAGCAAAAAGCGACTGACAGGGAAGAAGAAAAAATGACTGACTCTCATTTCGTGCCACTTAAGCCCATACCCATAAAGGACCGTGTCTCCATGGTATTTGTGTACTACGGCCAGATTGATGTGAAAGACGGCGCTTTTGTGGTGGTGGATGATGTCAACGGCGAGCGAAAGCACATTCCGGTAGGGTCGGTGGCATGTATCATGCTGGAGCCGGGCACCCGTATCAGCCACGCCGCCGTGAAGCTGGCGGCCACCACAGGAACCTTGTTGATATGGGTTGGAGAAGCCGGAGTGAGGCTGTACTCGGCGGGTCAGCCTGGTGGTGCCCGGTCGGACAAGCTGCTGTATCAGGCCAAACTTGCCCTGGATGAACAGTTGCGGCTGAAGGTAGTGCGCCGAATGTTTGAAATCCGGTTTGGTGAAAAGCCGCCGGATCGCCGCAGTGTGGATCAACTACGCGGGATCGAAGGCGCGCGGGTCAGAAAAATATATGAACTTATGGCAAAGCAGTATAGTGTGCCATGGAAGGGCAGACGCTATGATCCTAAAGACTGGGAGTCCGGTGATGTTGTAAATAAATGTTTGAGCGCGGCCACATCATGCTTGTATGGCGTTACCGAGGCCGCCATTCTGGCGGCCGGATACGCTCCGGCGGTCGGCTTCATCCATTCTGGAAAGCCACTGTCGTTTGTGTATGATATTGCCGATATCTATAAGTTTGATACAGTGGTGCCGGTGGCGTTTCGTGTGGCAGCAAAAAAACCGGCTCATCCGGATCGGGAGGTGCGGATCGCCTGCCGGGATGCGTTTCGGGAAACCCGGCTGCTTCAGAAAATTATTCCGGGAATAGAAGATATTCTTTCAGCCGGTGGGATTAAGCCGCCTCCACCCCCTGAAGATGCCCAGCCTCCGGCAATACCGGAGCCTGAATCAATCGGAGACCAGGGTCACAGGAGCGCATAGTATGAGCATGCTGGTGGTTGTCACTGAAGCTGTTCCTCCACGTCTGCGCGGCAGACTCGCTGTGTGGCTGCTTGAAATTCGGGCAGGTGTTTATGTGGGTAATGTCTCACGACGCATCCGGGAGATGATTTGGGAACAGATCGCAGCCCTGGCTGAGGACGGCAATGTGGCAATGGCATGGGCGACGCCCAATGAATCAGGATTTGATTTTCAGACCTATGGTAAAAATCGCCGGATACCTATCGACTATGATGGCCTCCGGCTGGTTTCATTTTTGCCGCCAGACCAGGGCAAGAATGAAACGACAACTGCTCTTTGACAACCAGATTAAATTGGGGCAACAAGGCCGAAATGACCGGTAGAAAAAACAAACTGCAAAAATACTTCTAAAAACAAAAAGTTCGAGGAAGTATGTTCCCCACACGTGTGGGGATGAACCGGGAACCGGCCTGGGCCTGGCCACGGTTTACGGATGTTCCCCACACGTGTGGGGATGAACCCGCGGGCAAGGGCAACATCACCATCCTCGGCCAAATGTTCCCCACACGTGTGGGGATGAACCGGGCTTAAGGGTTTCATGGTGTTTATTGAAACGATGTTCCCCACACGTGTGGGGATGAACCGGTAACTGCTTGGCTATCGTCTCTCCGTCCAGGATGTTTCCCAACCCGCGCGGGGGCGTGGATTGAAACAATCTTTACGACGTCCTCAAGCTCCTGGTTGAAGGCAGAGCACCGTAACGGCCACTCAAATATCCCTTCTGTAAGGCTTCTCCGGCTCTCGACACTTTCGGGGACAGGATACTTTTATTGGACAATGAGTTCTCTTTCCGTCGGACCGGACATCAATGGTAAACGCCGCCCATTGCAGCGCAGCCGAGCGCAAATGGTTTTTTCGGAGAAAGCGGGATGAGTTCCTGCCCGCGCCGAAAAAAGCGTTTGCGCGATGGCAGCCACGCCTGTGGCGCGGCCAAGCTGCCAGGGCGCGCTTCTTTTGGCCCTTTTCTTGGCGCCAGGAAAAGGACACGGATAAACAAGGGGTGAAAATCAATTTTCAACCGGCTCCCGGCTCGAAGGCCGGGATGACGGACGCCGGAAAAGCAACTATTCGATTTCGATACCGATTATCAAAAAGACAGCAGATTGCCAAACCTGAACCAGGCCCGGCCCACCATGGTCATGGCCGGATCCCCATGCTTTACCGCCCCCCGTGGAATCTCCATTCCGCGAAAGATCCGGTCCCATGTTTCAGGGGTGTCTCCTTTTGCATACCTGGGCAGAAAGGCAACCTTGATCCGTTTTTCCGGTTCAAGGTCGTGCAGGCCGATGACCGCAACATCATTCTCCGCCCGATGCTATGTGCGCCGGCGTCAGGCCGGCTCTTTCCCTGAATCCCGGGGATAAACCATTTTTCCGCTTTTAGACAGATCATACCCGGCCAGGGTGTCGGCCAGACCGGTAAAGGCCGGGTCGGTGAGCAAAGATAAAAAGGACTGAATCTTCTTGTCGAAGAACAGGCTTCTGGGAATCAGCAGGTCAAACCGCTCCCAGTGCATGGGCAGAAAGTCCAGGTCCAGCAGCTGGGCCACGGCCCGAATGGCCGGCCCGGTGTCGGCCCGGCCGGACAGCACCTCCAGGCCCACATCCAGGTGGCGCTGCACGTCGTGGTCATAGCCCTTTAACGTACCGGGAGATACGCCCGCCTCCTTGAGCTTGCGGTCAAACCAGAGCCGGGTGCCGGTGCCATGGGACCGGTTGACCACAGTCAGCTTTTTGCGGGCCAGATCGGCCATGCCGGCCACATTTTTCGGGTTCCCCTTTGGCAGCACCAGCCCCTGCTCACGAAAACAGAAGTTGACCACCGCCGGCATGTTTTCCATCTCTTTGGCGGCAAAAGAAAAATTGTATTCGGTTTCATCCTCCTGGACCAGGTGGGAGGAAGCCATGTGACAGACCCCGCGCTTCAACGCTTTAAGCCCGCCCATGCTGCCCAGGTTGCCGAACACCACCGTGATTTCGGGGTGATGTTTCATGAACAGGGCCATGGTCCTGTCTAACAGAATGTCGTTGCTGCCGGCCGCCACCAGCAGGGAGGGCGTGTCGATCAGGCAGAAGGCCTCACCGGGGTGGTTGACGGTGTTGGCCGCGATCCACTGCTCCACCAGGTGTTTTGGAAAAAGCCACTTGCCCGTGACCTTGGTGGCCGGTATCCTCTGCTCGGAAACCAGCTTGTAGACCTTTTTCTCATGGATGCCCAGCATGTGGGCCAGCTCCTTTGTGGAGAGCAGTTGGGTCATTTTTTTCCCCTGAAGTGTTTGAACGGTGTGCCTGTCGCAGCCAGCCTACCTAAAATACAGAACAAACAGCCGTTCTGTCAACCGGTTGCGACGCTTCCGGGTTTTTTCGTGGACAATGCCGCTTCTCGTTCTTTATACTGTTTTCTCAAATTTAAAAAGCCTTTCAGCCTGAATCTTTCACGGAGTGTGTATGTCTGTTTCCAATGCCGAACGGGTTCGTCTCTTTTACAGCCGGTTTTCCGGCACCGACCATGTGCTGGTGGTGATCAACGCCGATCCCGACGCCATCGGCAGCGCCATGGCGGTAAAACGGCTGCTGTGGAAAAAAGCGGCTTCCGTTACCCTGGCCCACATCAATGTCATCGACCGGCCCGACAACCTGGCCATGGTAAAGCTGCTGGGTGTCAAGCTGGTTCATATCGACACCATTGATGTCAGCCGCTATACCCGGGTCGTGCTGGTGGATTCCCAGCCGGACCACAACGAACGCCTGGCCGGCATTGCCGCCGACGTGATCATCGACCACCATCCCGTGGCGGTCAAAAGCACCGCGTCCTATGCCGATATCCGGCCCGACTACGGCGCCACCGCCACCATCCTGGTCGAATACCTCAAGGCGGCCCGGATCAAGCCGTCGGCAAAGCTGGCCACCGGCCTCTACCTGGGCATCAAGACCGACACCGGCAATTTCGAGCGTCACGCCTCCATTGAGGATGTGCGGGCCTTTCAGTATGTGTTCCGGTATGCCAACATCCATCTGGCCCGGCGGATCGAACAGGCGGAGATCAAGCCCGAGTTCCTGGCCTGTTTTTCAAAGGCCCTGAATCGAAAGGTCATGCGAAGGAAAAAGGTGTTTATTCACCTGGGCCGGGTGGTCAACCCGGATGTGTGCGTGCTGGTGGCCGATTTTTTCATGCGGGTCAGCTCGGTGCAGTGGAGCATCGTGTCCGGTGTGTATGACGACCGGCTGATCGTGATTCTGCGAAACGACGGGATTCGGCGGGACGCCGGCCAGGCGGCCAAAAAGGCATTTGAACAGATGGGCAGCGCCGGTGGCCACAGGAGCATGGCCCGGGCCGAGATTCCCATCGACGCGGTTTACAAAGAGGTAAAGAAAAAAGAGGAAAAAGAGATCGCGCGCTGGGTTATGCGAAAGCTGAGATAAAAAGGGGCACGGCATGCCGTGCCCCTGTCAATACCTTTCCGGTGGGGCCTCCGGGTGTGGCCCCGGCTACTCCTCGCCCACGCTGTCTGACAGGCTGGCGTTGGTGTACACCTTCTGCACGTCTTCACAGTCGTCCAGGGCATCCAGCAGCCGAATCATCTGCTCGGATGTTTTATCGTCCAGGTCCACCACGGTCTGGGGCAGCATGGTGATCTCGGCAAAGGCGTACTGGATCGACGCGCCGTCAAGGGCCTGGCGCACGGTTTCCAGGTCTTCCACCTCGGTGATCACCTCAAAGGTGTCGTCGGATTCCCGTACATCCTCGGCTCCGGCTTCAATGGCCACCTCCATGAGGCGGTCCTCCTCGGTTGCGCTTTTCTCCACCTCGATATATCCCTTTTTATCAAACATCCAGGCCACGCACCCGTTTTCTCCCATGTTGCCGTTGTGCTTGCTGAAGATATGACGAATCTCGCTGACGGCCCGGTTCTTGTTGTCGGTCAGGGACTCCACCAGCACGGCGGCCCCGCCCGGGCCATAGCCCTCGTAGGTGTTTTCCTCGTAGTTGACACCCTCCAGGTCGCCGGTGCCTTTTTTAATGGCCCGTTCTATGTTGTCCTTGGGCATGTTTTCGTCTTTTGCCGCGGAAATGGCGGTCCGCAGCCGGGGGTTGGCGGCCGGGTCGCCACCGCCCGTGCGCGCGGCCAGGGTGATCTCCTTGATCAGTTTGGTGAAGACCTTTCCGCGCTTGGCATCTGCGGCGCCCTTTTTGTGCTTGATGGAAGACCATTTATTATGACCCGACATGTGTGCTCTCCTTTTTTGAAAACCCTATGACATATGTTTCTTTGCTGTCTTTGCGGCAGGTCTCCGGCTTAAAAACCTTGTGCCGTTCGAATTCTGCTTTTACCATATTCACAAACTTTTGAAAATCTTCTCCCTGAAACACCTTGCACACAAAATGGCCTCCCGGTTTCAGCAGGAACAGGGCCAGGTCCAGGGCCGCCGCTGCCAGGTGAAAGGAACGGGCCGCATCGGTGAACTTGTTGCCCATGGTGTCCGGCGCCATATCGCTGAGCACCACGTCCAGGGGGCCCAGGGCCTCGGCCAGGGCATCTCTGTCGATTTCATAAATATCTTCCTGCAACGCGGTCACCTGGGCCGGCATGTGTGTGGCAACTTTTTTAAGGTCAATGCCGGTCACCTTTCCGCCTCTGCCCACCGTCTCGGCGGCGAACATCATCCACGAGCCCGGAAAACAGCCCAGGTCCAGCACGGCGTTTCCCGGCTTTAACACATTGTGTTTCTTATGAATTTCCTGAAGCTTATACACCGACCGGGCCGGGTAGTGCTCGGTTTTGGCCCTGCGCGCGTAATGGTCCGGGGTTTTGCGGCTTACCGGGGATTTTCGGCTCATTGAAATAATGTCTCCATGGCCTCGGCCACGGTGCCGACACCGGTGACCTTGATCCCTTTATCGCTGGACATGCGCTTGAGATTGCCCCGGGGCAGCAGGCAGGCGGTAAATCCCATCTTCTTGACCTCTCCCACCCGGGTGTCGATATGGTTGATGGCCCGCACCTCGCCGGTGAGCCCCACCTCGCCCAGCACCACGGTGCCGGTTGGGATAGGGCGGTCCAGGAAGCTGGAGGCCACGGCCGCGATCACGGCCAGGTCCATGGCCGGCTCGTTAACCCGGACCCCGCCGGCCACGTTCATGAACACGTCATACCCGGTCAGCTCCATGCCGAGCTTTTTTTCCATCACCGCCACCAGAAGGGCCACCCGGTTGGCGTCCAGGCCCAGGATGGTGCGGCGGGCCATGCCCAGGCTGGTGCGGCTGGCCAGGGCCTGAAGTTCCACCAGAATAGGCCGGGTGCCCTCCATGCTGGCCGTAACCACCGACCCCGGCGTCTTTTCAGGCATTTCCGACAGAAACACCGCCGAGGGGTTGGCCACCTCGCCCAGCCCTTCGGTGCGCATCTCAAACACGCCGATCTCGTTGGTGGAACCGAACCGGTTTTTCACGGCCCGGAGAATGCGGAACACCTGGTTCTTGTCCCCTTCAAAATAGAGTACCGTGTCCACCATGTGCTCCATGATGCGGGGACCGGCAATGCTGCCGTCCTTGGTCACGTGACCGATAAGAAACACGCAGATGCCGGTTTTCTTGGCCAGGGCCATCAGCCGCATGGTGGCCTCCCGCACCTGGCCCACGCTGCCCGGGGCCGACGAAAAATCGCCGCTGGACATGGTCTGAATGGAGTCGATCACCATCACGCCGGGCTTTATCGACCGGGCCAGCGCCGTCACTCTTTCGATATCGGTTTCAGCCGCGGCCAGCAGGAAGGAGGAGAGGGACGGGCAGAGCCGCCGGCTGCGCATCTTGATCTGCCGAAGGGACTCCTCGCCGGACACGTAAAGCACGGTGCACCCGTTTTCCGAAAGCTTCTGGGCCGCCTGCAGCATGAGCGTGGATTTGCCGATGCCGGGGTCGCCGCCCACCAGCACCAGGGAGCCGGCCACAATGCCCCCGCCCAGGACCCGGTCGAACTCGTTGATAGCGGTGTGAATGCGGCGCTCGTCGGCCAGTTCCACGGCATCCAGGGCCATGACTTCCGCCGGCTTGACGCCCCTGCCGCTTTTCACGGCCGCCGACGAGCCGTCGGCCGGCTCCTCCACAAAGGTGCCCCACCCTTCACACTCCGGGCAGCGGCCCATCCATTTGGGGGCCTGGTATCCACAGGACTGGCAGCAGAAAACGGTTTTCATGGGTTTGTCTTTCGGCGAATGTCGGTTGTTGCTTTTTTCTTTTATATCAGTGACCGCCTGTTCGTCAAAGGAGAAAAGGGCTTGAGAGGATACAAGACGCAAAAAAGGGCATGCCGTTGATGCTCGACCGGAACATGCCGACAAAAAATAAAATGCAGCGGCGATCTTCAGGCCGCCACAAACCAGGGAGAACGATGTTACCAACCGCGTTTTGCTGCATTCTGTTTTTTTAATTAGTACCGGAAAAACTATCAAATATTGGAGTTTACAACCCATCCGGGATCAAGTATAAATATGAGTTTTAATGTGCTGTTTGCCGATGCCGGTATTGGAGAAAAGAGAATGAACCCACAGCAAATCCTGGTGATTGCCACGCGCAACAAGGGAAAAACAAAAGAGATTCGAGATCTTCTGGCCGGCCGGAACGTGGAGATCAAAAACCTCGACGACTTCGGCCCCATTCCGGAAATCGAAGAAGACGGCGCCACCTTTGACGAAAACGCCTACAAAAAAGCGAGTTTTGCCGCCA
>JAXHVI010000109.1:0-5820 GCA_034189195.1 Thermodesulfobacteriota bacterium
TGGAAGGGGTTAACAATAAAATTAAGGTCATAAAACGTAATGCCTATGGATTTCATGATGATAGATACTTTACATTAAAGGTCATACAGGCCTTTTCCTCCCACTAATTGGGAGAAGAACCAGTTTTTTAAATGACGGTGGTCGACGTTTTTTGCGTGGCGTAAAGGATTGCGGCATGATTTGTAACTCCTTGTAATAGTTAGTAATATTACAAGTCGCCGCGAAAAAATTTTCCTAAAAGTCAAGCAAAAAATTTACTTTTTCGATTTTTTTTCACCGTCCTGTTCATGCAAAAACCTAACCGGACAACACTGACTTTTTTTTGATTTTCTCATGGGCCGGCACGCCAAACACCTTTTTATAGGAGCGGCAGGCCGGGCAGAGCTGCTCTTCTAGCTTTACGAATTCATAAAGAAACCCCTCCCCCTTTTCCCTCGCCCGTGTGCAGACCGGGCAGGTGTCCTTGCAGAAGGAGGCCATTTTTGTCGTTGCTTTTCCGTGTTTCATGATCGGTTCCTGTGTGAAAAGGGTTTTACCTTATTTATCCAAATCGATATCGGAATCGGGATCGAAACTTTCAAACGCCATCAATCACCTGCCGCTTCGTGTCCTTCCACATCTTCGTGATCTTCGTGTAAAAAAGCCTGTCGCAGCAATCGACCGGCCGCTTTTTACACAAAGGGCACAAAGCGGTCCGACCCGGTTGGTGGACAGGGCGTTTAACAGCCGTGCCGTGCCGTGCCGTCGCTGTCCATGCGGCCCACATGGGCCGCCACGGGCAGGCATTTTCTCCCCCTTGCCCGAATCTTTTCGGCCGCGGGAGCCAGGTTTGCTGATTTCCATCGGACCTCCGCGTTTTTTTACTGGATGGGATCATCTGGTGTTTCCAATCCAGTCCCGCCATGGCGGGATTTCGCAAAATCAAGGAAAACAAAGGATCGCGCGGAGGCGTACTGGCGGTGGCCGCACAAACAACCCCGCAGTTTGACGCAGAGATTGCGAAAAAAGGCCACTTATGGATGGAAACTAGACCGGTTCGATCCACCCCTCCGGCGCCGGCGCGTCGCCGTACTGAATGCCGGTGAGGGTGTCAAAGAATTTTTTGGACACCGGCCCGGCGCTGCCGTCGCCGATGGTCACCTCGAGATCATCGCACTTGATCATGCCCACCGGTGAAATCACCGCAGCAGTGCCGGATCCGAACACCTCGGAAAGAGCCCCGCTTTTCTGGGCCTCAAACACCTCGTCAATGGAGATTTTTCGCTCGGTCATCGGCATGTTCCAGGACCGGGCCACCTCGATCACCGAGTCCCGTGTCACGCCCGGCAGAATGCTGCCGTTGAGGGCCGGGGTCACCAGTTCGCCGTTGATCACGAAAAAGATGTTCATGGAGCCCACTTCTTCCACGTACTTCTGTTCCACCCCGTCCAGCCACAGCACCTGGGTGTAGCCATCCTTGTGGGCCTCTTCCGTTGCGTAGAGGCTGGCCGCGTAGTTGCCGGCGGTTTTCACGTGTCCCACGCCGCCGCGCACGGCTCTCACGTATTTCCGGGTGACCCAGATTTTGACCGGATTGAACCCCTCGGGATAGTAGGCCCCCACCGGCGACAGAATGATGGCAAGGCGGTAGGTGCGGGATGACCGCAAGCCCACGTAGGGATCGGTGGCGATGACGAACGGCCGGATATAAAGGGAGGTGCCGTGGGTGGAGGGCACCCATGCCTGGTCCAGGGCCACCAGCTGTTTGAGACCGTCCAGCAGCTCTGCTTCGTTGAATTCGGGAATGCACAACCGCCGGCACGACTCGTTGAGCCGGGCCAGGTTCTTTTTCGGCCGGAACAACTGCACCCCGCCGGATGCGGTACGATAGGCCTTGAGCCCCTCAAATACGGCCTGCCCGTAGTGAAGCACCATTGAGGCCGGTGAAAGCACAAAGGGTCCGTAAGGCTCGATGCGGGGATTGTGCCACCCCTTCTCAGGGGTGTAGTCCATGTTGAACATGTGATCGGTAAACACCATGCCAAAGGCCAGTTCGTCGTCCTTGGGGTGGGGCTTCAACTCCTGTGCCCGGGTCAGGGTAAGTTCCATCTTCTGTCTCCTGTAGTTTATTCATAAAGGTACGCATGTCATAAGATTGCTTCGTCACCGCGCTTCTCACAATGACGCGTGTCGTTTCCAGCCTGCGACATCCCCGGATTTCATGAAATGTCGGCTGCCATCTGCCACAGCATCAGGCCGGTGACCTCGTCATGGCGCCTTTCCAGGGGAGTGCCCACCAGCTCGACAATCTCAATCTCGCCGGCAAAAACAACGGTATCGGAAAACAGGTGGCCCCCGATGGTGGCGCCGTGAATATCGGCCAGCATAATATGGGCGTGAACAAAGGGCCTGCCCTCTTTTATGGAGATGTTGCCGGTGCAGGAGAGAATCTCAAGCTCCCGGTCCTCCTTTACCGTGACATACACCTGCTGCTGCTGGTCGTAGGCCCCGATGGTGGCCGATGAGACCGCGCCGATCAGGGAAAAAACACCGGTCTGAATGCCATGTTGAACACAGAACCCCTCTATGGCGGAAAGGAGATCCGTTCCGTGGGCCAGCCGGCCTAAAAAGCGCCTGCCTGTGCCAAATTCCCGACCTGCGATCCCGGACATTGACGTTGTTCCTCTGTTTCAATACACGGCCTAAGGCCGTTCAAGTCATATACCTTACAGCGGTTTAGCACCAAACGCAAGAATCCGCAAAGCATTTTTTGCCACCTGGCTGATTCCCGGCCGACCATTTTTTAACAGCTCCGCCTGTGCAAAAAAGCACGGAAAAACCATGCGTTCCGGTTTTGACTTTACTATCGAGGCGGAATGTGAAAAATACGGACAGACAAAACAAATGAAAAGGAGTTTTTACCATTATGACTGACAACACCACTTCATCCGATGGCGCCGCGACCATCAACCCCGTCCGTTTCGGGCCGGAGAGCCGGTTCGTGTTTGAGTGCCACAAGGGGGTTTCCTGTTTTACCACCTGCTGCCGGGGCATCAACATTCTGCTCACCCCCTATGATATTGTCCGGCTCAAGAACCGGCTGGACCTTTCCTCCACCGAGTTTCTGGCCATCTACACCGAGCCTCACCTTCTGGAAAAAACCGACCTGCCGGTGGTGTCCCTGAAACTGCTGGACGACGAGCAGACCTCCTGCCCCTTTGTGCGGGACGACGGATGCATCATTTACGAGGACCGGCCCACTGCCTGCCGATATTACCCCCTGGGCGTGGCCACCCTGAGCCACAAGGAGACCGATATGCCGGCCCCGGACGGCGACGGGTTCTATTTCTTTGTCAATGAGCCCCACTGCAAGGGGTTTGAGGAAAAAAAGGAGTGGGCTGTTGCCGAATGGCGGAAAGACCAGGGCGTGGACATTCACGACGACATCAATGCCGAGTGGACCGACCTGGTGGTGCGAAAACGCTCTTTTCCCGCCAACATTCAGTTGACCGAGCAGGCCAAGAAGATGTTTTTCATGGTCTCCTACGACGTGGACGCCTTCAAGCGCTTTGTGTTTGAAAGCACATTTCTTTCCCGCTACGACATCGATCCCGACACGGTGGAAAAAATCCGCGACAGCGAGGTGGATCTGCTTAAGTTCGGGTTCCGTTGGCTGAAAGCAATTTTTTTCAAGGGCGAAGGGTTTAACATCAAAAAGTAGCCCCGGGGCCGGGGCCTGCTCACACCATCATCAGCCCCATCCAAATTGAATAAGGGCTTAGATCATTACTTATACTGTATCGCCGGGTCAAGCCCGGCGATACAGGAAGAAGAAGGCGGTAAGGGCAGATGCCGGTTATAACGCAACAGTTTCCGGCTACGCCATCAACTTGACAGGCAACTGTTTTGCGTAATTCTGAAAGTCTTTATCCGTGGTGAGAATTTGAAGATTTTCTAAATGCGCCACAGCGCAGATCAGAAAATCGATGGTGGACCCTTGTATCCCTTTGGAACGACAGATGTTGGAAAATTCGGCCGCTTTTTCAAAATGTTCGCTTTTAAGCCGGGCCTCCTCAAAGGAGGCGAGAATCGTTTTGAGTTTTTCAAACTGATCCGGGTGTAAAATTCCGGAAAGCAACTCCTGCTTGATCGGCCCAATCAGCACGGCCCGGCCGTCATTAATGAGATCGGCCAGCTGCTTTATCGTTTTTTTGTCCGGGCTTCTGCACCGAAGGGCAAAGGACCAGACACAGGTATCCACCAGTACTTTCATCTGCGACGGGCCTTTTTATAGTCATACGATTCATCAAAATCGACGGTGCCGAACATGCCGATGACCTCGGCCTGTTTTTTCCGGGCAATATACTCTTTAAGCGCGGTGGTGACCGCGGCTTTTTTTGTTTTGTGGCCGCCCGCTTTCAGGGCCTCCAGAATCAGCCGGTCATCTATTGCAAGATTGGTTGCCATGTCGGCCTCCTTTCCTTTGAGTCGACACAAAATTCAACACATTAAAATGTGTAAATCAAGGGGTACGCCGGCTGACGGGGTCCACCATGCGGGTGGTGCGATTCAACTTCGATACCGATCCCGATTCTGATTGAAAAGGAAAAGCCATGACGCCATCCAAAAACACCGCTGTTCTGCTGGCCGTGGACTGCGGCACCCAGAGCCTTCGCACGCTTCTTTTTTCCGACACCGGAAACCTGCTGGCCAGGGTCCAGGTGGAGTATGCTCCCTATGTCAGCCCGGCGCCGGGCTGGGCCGAGCAGGATCCGGAAATCTATTGGAACAGCCTGTGCGAGGCCTGTAACCGGCTGAAGGCCGAACATCCGGACCACATGAAAAACGTCTCCGGTGTCGGCGTGACCTCCCAGCGCGCCAGCATGATCAACGTGGATGAAGCGGGCAGACCCCTGCGGCCGGCCATCATCTGGCTGGACCAGCGCAAGGCCGAGCCGCCCTTTGTTCCCCGGCATGTGGTTAAACTGGCGCTCAAGCTGGCCGGCCTGTACCATACCGTGCTGGATATTCAGGCCGAGGGAAAGTGCAACTGGATTCGCCGGAACCAGCCTGATATCTGGACCGCAACAGCCAAATACCTTCAGGTGTCGGGGTTTTTAAATTTTCGCCTCACCGGCCGGTTCGCCGATTCGGTGGCCTCCCAGATCGGCCACCTTCCTTTTAATTATAAGAAGATGCGGTGGACGAAAAAACCGGATCCGCCGGCCCTGTTTTTTCCGGTGGAACCCGACAAGTTGGCCGAGCTGGTGCCCCCGGGCCATGTTCTGGGCCGCATTACCAGAGCAGCAGCTCAGCAGACCGGCATTCCCGAAAACGTGCCGGTGATTGCCTGCGGGTCGGACAAGGGGTGCGAAACCATCGGCGCCGGCGTGGTGGACACCTCCATGGTGAGCCTGAGCTTCGGCACCACAGCCACGGTGCAGACCACGTCCGACAAATATTTTGAGCCCATCCGGTTTATGCCGCCCTATCCGGCGCCTATTCCCGGCCATTACAATCCGGAAGTGGAAATTTTCCGGGGGTTCTGGATGATCACCTGGTTTAAAAATGAGTTTGCCTTTCAGGAGGTGATGGAGGCAAAGGAAAAGGGCATTGCCGCCGAAGTGGTGCTGAATCGCCATCTGGAAAAGACCGCGCCCGGCTCCATGGGCCTGGTGGTTCAGCCCTACTGGAGTCCCGGCCTGCAGAAACCGTCGGCCAAGGGCGCCATGATCGGTTTTGGTGATGTTCACACCAAGGCCCACATCTACCGGTCGGTGATCGAGGGGCTGGGGTTCGGTCTGATGGAAGGGCTTGAGCAGATGGAAAAGGCCGGAAAGT
>JAXHVI010000011.1:0-8055 GCA_034189195.1 Thermodesulfobacteriota bacterium
GCCACGTTCACACCCACGTGCTTCATCACACACATGCTGCGCACCCCGCAGTTGGCGGCTGCAGCCGCCACTTCCAGGGCCACCTTTTCGGTGGTGCGGTATTCAAAATAGAGGTCGGTTTCCCGGGAGATCTGGAAAAAATTGAGGGACAGCTCCGACGAGGGCGTTCCCGGATAGGTGGAGGCAAACCCCACACCCGCCTCCAGGGCGCCCCGGGCCAGGGCCTCGTTGCCCAAGAGCAGCATCTCTTTTCCCGGTTCCTTGGCAAGTAGTTTATGCATAACTTCTCCTGTTGGTTGTCAAGCGACGTTCACCGTTCCAGCGCCCGCAGTAAGAATCCTCACGGGACATCCATGGCTGGCCGACGTGTTTCGTCCTATCATCAGAACCTACCTGAACCGTCAATCCCTGTTCCTTGAATCCTCAGGCATGCCATACAGCCATGTTCTATTTTTCCACAATCAGATTGCTTAATTCGTCGGTGTCGTCGGGCTTTGGCGGAAAATGCGTCGCCAACAAACGCGCCACATCCTCAACGGACCTGCAGATCGCTTCGGCGACCTGATTGTTCCGAATCCCCGACACCAGGTCTTTTACGGTCCCATCCCACTGGTCTTGAGAGACCTTTGCATTGACGCCCCGATCCGCCAAAATCACCACTTTGCGCTCAAACACAGAAATAAATATCAGCACCCCTGCATGGTCCCGGGTCAGATGAAGGCCCCGCTTATAAAAATTAACAAACGCGGCCTCCCAGACCTCTTCTTCCATTTCTCGCTCCGAAACAAAAATGCGGCGCAGGGCCGGCATCCGGCGGACCGCCGCGTGCCCGGCCCAGAATAGGACGCACAACATACCCAAAAACAACCACAGGTTGTCTGCGCCCAGCCAGAAAAAGCCGCCTAAAAAATGGGTTCCGAGCAGGGCCGCGGGAAAGGCAATGGCTGCGGCGCCGATCATAACACCAACAGGATAGTGATAGCTGGCCGGGACAACGAAGGGAACAATCTCGCCCGCGGTGGTGCGCTCCACCGCCTTGACCGTATCAATGATGCGTTGCCTGTCCGTTGGAGATAAAAAATGATCCATCGAAGATTTCATGGCCACCTTTTTCTTTAGGAATACGCTTACCATCCGCCCGAGGCGCCGCCGCCGCCAAATCCGCCGCCGAATCCGCCCCCTCCAAAGCCGCCGCCGAATCCGCCCCCTCCAAAGCCGCCACCGGATCCGCCGCCCATGCCGCCAAGCCAGAACCCGCCATGGCCGGTACCGCCGCCAGGGCCAGAACCGCCACTGTGGCCGAAAACAAGCGGCCCGCCCAGGAAGCCTGCCAGCAGGCCGGCACCGACACCCAGAGGGATCAGCGCTAAAAGCCATAAAGCCCCAAGACCAAAAATCAGGCTGCCCACCAGGGGAAGCAGCAGGCCGCCGGCCGCGGCACCCACCCAACGATGAAGCCGGCCCAGTATATTCATAGCAAAAAGCACGAATACCATCATGCCTATGCCGCTGGAAACACGGTCGGGGCCTTTCTCCGGTGCCGGTTCCGCCGCAAACTCGCCACGAACGCTGGCGATCATTGCCGAAACGGCATCTAATACGCCCTTATCAATGTTTCCGGCCCGGAATTGAGGCGCCATGATGTTGCGGATGATCCGCCCGGCGATTAAGTCGGTGAGGCGGCCTTCCAGCCCGTATCCCACCTCAATCCGTATGGCCCGGTCCTTTTTAGCGATCAGCAGAATGGCGCCATTATCCTTTCCCTTGTGGCCGATTTTCCATTCATCAGCCACACGAATGGAAAAATCCTCAAGATTTTCACCTTCCAGCGAAGGGATGGTTAACACCACGATCTGGGTGGAATCTGTGGCTTCAAAATTACGAAGCATGATATCAAGCTGCTGCTCGGTCTGGCTGGAGAGCATGCCGGCATAGTCATTGACCCGCGCCTGAAGCGACGGCACCGGCAGGGCATAAAGCGTCGACCAGCAGAAAACCACCAACAGAACCGCGGGCACCAACGCCTTGAAAGAAAGGTTAAAAACCGTTTTCATAATCACAACCGCCTTGCCCGGAACTCATTAACGGGAAAAATCAATTTTCGGTACAGCTGTGGCGCCCTCGTCAGCCTTGAAATACTCTTTTCGCTCCAGGTGCAGCAGCAGGCTGTTGGTCAGATTGTTGGGGAACTTGCGAATGGCGTAGTTAAAGGTTGCTACGGCTTCATTGTAGCGCTGACGGGCCACATTGATTCGGTTTTCCGTTCCTTCCAGCTGGTTCTGCAAGTCCATGAAGTTCATGTTGGCCTTCAGGTCGGGGTATCGCTCTACCACCACCATTAATCGGGAAAGGGCGGAAGAGAGCTCCCCCTGGGCTGCCTGAAGACGCTGCATAGCGGCGGCGTTGCTTAAATCACCCGGCGAAAGCGTCACGGAAGTCGCCTTGGAACGGGCCTCGATCACCGCCTCCAGGGTTTCCTGCTCATGGGAGGCATATCCCTTGACCGTTTCCACCAGGTTTGGAATCAGATCGGCCCGCCGTTGCAGGCTGGCCTCCACGTCACCCCAGGACTTGAAAACCGCCTCCTCATATTGCTGCATGGTGTTGTAACCGCACCCGGACAATGCCGATACCGATACCAGAATAATAAAAATGAGGCTGAACCGTGATTGTCGCATATGGTCCTCCAGAAATTAATGATTATGACTCGCCCGGCCCTGAAATTGAGTGTCCGCAATCGACCGTTGCATCGAATTCAATGGTTTATACCAGAAAACCGGGCCGATTCAAAGCGCTTATCCGTGTACTTTTCCTGGCGGCAAAAAAAATACCAAAAGAACCGGCCCTGCGGCTTGGCCGCGCCACGGGCACACCCGGGAGCGCCGCACCCCAGTGCGGCAACTCAACGGCAGGCCAAGCTTCAACAGGCTTTCATGTCCCGCCCGACCCTTCCGTACCTGTCATTACCCGTCCCGGGTCGGAACACGGGATGGCGGACCGGGTTTTCCCGGCCCCTTGACCTCTTGAATCCTTGAACCCTTCTCAAATTAGTCTTTACATTCCTTCGGCCCTGTGGAAAAAATGAAAATTCAAAAACCAGCGGCACGGTCAGGGCCGGTGGTACGGAGAAAAAGATGTCGATTCGTTCGGATTTTGAGGAAAGAGAAAAAACCTTTATATCTCCCTATGGATGCCTGAGTTCCAACATTCGGAACCGGGACCACGAGGAACCGGAGGGATCCATCCGCACCGCGTTTCAGCTGGACCGGGAACGGATTGTGTATTCCAACGCATTCCGCCGGTTGAAACACAAGACCCAGGTTTTCCTGTCGCCTCTGGCGGACCAGTACCGCACCCGGCTGACCCATACCCTTGAGGTGGCCCAGATATCCCGCACCCTGGCGCGGGCCATGCGGCTCAACGAAGACCTGGCCGAGGCCGTTGCCCTGGGCCATGACATCGGCCATACGCCTTTCGGCCACAGCGGAGAGACGGTGTTAAGAAAGATATCCCCGGCCGGTTTTGCCCACAACGAACAGAGCCTGCGGGTGGTGGAAAAGCTGGAAAACAACGGAAAAGGCTTGAATCTCACCTTTGAGGTGCGCGACGGCATTCTCAAGCACTCCAAGGGATACGGCAACATTCTGGACGACGACCCCAACGAAATGGCAATCACCGTGGAGGGCCGCATCGTGCGGGTGGCCGATATCATGGCCTATTTGAACCACGACCTGGACGACGCCCTGCGGTGCCGGGTGATTGAGCGGTCCCGCATTCCGGAAAAGTGTGTAAAGGTGCTGGGCAAAAACCACTCCGAGCGGGCCACCACCATGATCCGGGACGTGGTCTACTCCAGCCGGCCCGAAGACGGCCAGTTGCGGCTGCGCATCAGCGAACCGGTGTTTGAGGCCATGACCGAGTTGCGCCACTTTCTCTACGACCATGTGTACCGCTCGCCCAAGGTACATGCCGAATTTGAAAAGGCCAACCGCATTCTCACCGAGCTGTACGAGTTTTTCTACACGCACACCGACATGCTGGAGGCTGAGCTTAAAAAAATGGAGATGGGCAACTGCATGGACACGGACGACACCGACCGGGTGGTGTGCGACTTTATCGCCAGCATCACCGACGAATACGCACTGGCCCTCTACTCCAAGCTGTTCTTTCCCACTCCCATTATCTATCCGGGGCCGATGCATGTCTGAATCCGGCAAATTACAGCCCTTTTTTCACCGCCTGGCCGACCTTTACGCCCGCATGGACGCGGCCTACAACGCCACGGCCGGCCGCTACGGGTTTGACTGCGCAGGCTGCACGGACAACTGCTGCTACACGGTTTTTTATAATCACACCAGCATCGAATACTTTTACCTGATGGAAGGAATGGCCCTCCTTTCCGAAGAAAAACGCCGGGCCGTTATGGCAAAAGCCCTTGACGCGCGGAGCCAGGTGGACGCGGCAAAGGCTGCCGGGCAAAAGCCACGGGTGCTCTGCCCGCTCAACGAAAACGGCCTGTGCGCCATGCACGGCCACCGGCTGATGATCTGCAGGCTTCACGGCATTCCCTACGAGATTCACTATCCGGGCCGTGCCCCATTTACGGGCAGTGGGTGCGAGGTGTTTGAAACCCGGTGCGCCGGGTGCGCTTATATACCCTTTGACCGGACCCCGTTTTACAGCGAGCTGGCCCAGCTGGAGCAGGCGGTGCGCCAGGCCACGGGCCGGAACGGAAAAGTAAAGATGACCATTGCCCAGATGCTTTCCGTCGACCTTCCCGGAGACCTGTCCCATGCCGGAGGCGCCCGATGAAACCCGTGGCCCCGGACCGGATCGATACCCTGCCCGGAAAGCGGCTCTTCGAATCCGACACCTTCAATTTTGCCTGCCATGACGGCCTTGCCTGCTTCAACCAGTGCTGCCGCAACCTCAACCTCTTTCTCTACCCCTATGACGTGCTGCGGCTGAAAAAGGCGCTCAACATCACGGCCGGTGAGTTTATCGACCGCCATGTGGACGTGGTGATGCGGCCGGACAACTTTTTTCCCGACGTGCTGCTCTCCATGGCCGACAATGCGGAAAAGACCTGCCCGTTTCTCACCAATGCCGGGTGCGCGGTATACGAAGACCGCTCCTACTCCTGCCGCCTCTTTCCCATGGAGCAGGGCGTGATCATGGCCGACGGCGCGGCCAAACCGGAGATTCTCTATTTTTTCAGGCCGCCTGAGTTCTGCCTGGGCCGCCATGAAGTCCGGCCCCTGTCCCCGGCCCAATGGATCGCCGACCAGCAGGCCGAAACCCACGTGCGCATGACCCGGCTCTGGGCCGAGGTCAAGGCCCTGTTTTCCGCCGACCCCTGGAGCGCGGCCGGACCTTACGGCCCGGCGGCAAAAATGGCCTTTATGGCCGCTTACAACATGGACGCCTTTCGGGATTTTGTCTTTAACAGCGGGTTTCTCAAGCGCTACAAGGTCAAGTCCGCGACCCTGCAGAAGCTGCGGGCCAGCGACACCGAGCTGATGCTTTTCGGGTTTGACTGGATCAAACTCTTTGTCTGGAGCATCAAAAGCGACCGGATTCGGTTAAAGTAGACTATGGCGCGATTCATTCTTCAGAATGACCTTGTGGTTTCAGACACGGCCACCGGCCTGGCCTGGACAAAAGACGCGGCCCTGTCCGAATTTCCCCTGACCTGGAAGGAGGCCCTGGATTTTGTGGCCGACCTGAACCGCGCTGAATACGGGGGCCATACCGACTGGAAGCTGCCCAACCGGCGGGAACTGTTCAGCCTGGCCAGCCACGACACCATCAACCCCAGCCTGCCTGCCGGCCATCTGTTTGAAAACGTTTTTCACGGCTACTACTGGACATCCACCACCTGCCACCGCCTGCCGGACCAGGCCTGGTATGTGCATATGGGCGGGGCCAGGGTGTTCAAGGGAATGAAACAGGGCTCCTACATGGTGTGGCCGGTGCGGCTGCCGCCGGAAACACCGGGCCGCCTGCTGGCCACCGGCCAGCAGCGCTGTTACACCCGATCCGGAAAAGCGGCGGACTGCGCCGGCACGGGCCAGGACGGCGCGTTTGGCTCCGGCCGCACCGCACCCCCCCGGTTTATCGACCAGGGCGACACCTTTTATGATACCCTGACCCGGCTGCCCTGGCTCAAACCTTCCCTCCTCCCGGCCGCGCTTTCGGACTGGCCCTCCACCTTTGAGGCTGTGGACCAGATGAACCGGGACCACGCCTTTGGCCGAAGCGACTGGCGCGTGCCCCACATTATCGAAATGGAAAGCCTGGTTCACATGGGCCGGCACTCCCCGGCAGTGGCCGTAGATGACCAAAGGGAAAGAGTGCAGCCCTTCTACTGGTCGGCCACCACCAGCGCCTACAACACGGATTACGCCTGGGTCCTCTATTTTAATGACGGGGCCGTGGGCGTGGGGTTCAAACCCCTGGCCGAGTTTTTTCTCTGGCCGGTGGCCGGCACGCCGCAATCCCCTCCGGTTCCGGGCCTTGCCGGCCCCGGGCCCACGACAAATTTGTTCTAATTCCGTATTGGGCAGCAAGTATTTGCTGTCATACGCAAATAGTCAAATACCAGTCTGATGTTTCGCGATAGTTTGCGCATGGCTTGGGCGACACTGCGGGCTTTTTGGGATTTTATGATCCCGATGGCAAACCTACGCATGCATCAATTTCTGAAAGCGCTCTTCTTCCGTAGAAAAAACGGGCCGGACGATAACTTCGTGCAAGTTGAACATCGGCAAAACTCCCGTATGAGTTAACGTTCACACTACGTGCACCTCATCATGGAACCGATGTTCAGAATTATCTTCAACTATTCTATAATATGTCGCTTGCAGAATAGAATAAATTCATCCTGCAAATACGTAGCCATGAGGTCGCTTGCGTTCTGTTTGTAGTGACGCCGTCAGGCGTTTGAAACCGGACAGCCCCGATGCCCTTACGGGCACACTACAAACAGGGAGTTTCGCCCACACTCGGCTGCGCTGCAATGGGCGGGGGGGCAGGTCCGCTATTTTCTCTTGTATCGGGATAGTCGCTCACGACAGATAACCCTGCCATTCTCCCTGCTCATTGCGGAGGTGTTGACATTGTACCTACAATGTCATACATTTCAACCATGAAAAAATTTGAATGGAGCGCTGAGAAAAACGAAGTCCTGGCCCGGGAGCGAGGGATCACGTTCGAAGAAATTGTTCAGCGCATTGAAGCCGGGGCAATGGTTATTGAAACGGATCATCCCAATCCCAAAAAATATCCGAATCAAAAAATCCTTATTATTGATGTGGATGGCTACGCATATCTGGTACCGTGTGTCATTAATGGGGATGAATATTTTTTAAAAACGATTATTCCCAGCAGAAAGGCAACCCGGCAGCACCTTGGAGGTAAAAAATGACTAAAAAACAAAATAAAATCGTACTGGATGAATATGAAAAAGAAATTCTGGAAGCTTACGAAGACGGGCGGCTAAAACCCGCGTCTTCTCAGCCTGACTATCAGGAGATCGCCCGCCGGACGTTGAAAAAAAACCGCAAAATCAACATCCGTATTTCGGAAAATGACCTTGCCGCCATCCAGCGGCGGGCCGCCCGGGAAGGCATTCCATATCAGACATTGATGGGGAGCGTCCTGCACAAGTATGCCAGCGGGTTTTTAAAGGAGGCGGAATAAAAAGAAACTTGATATCGCGTTTTGCGATATTGGGTTTTCAAGCAGGAGCCAAGTCACTCTCGAAAGCGATTCCCTCCGATTGCAACAGCAGCAATTTAACTTTCTTGTTTGTAGCGACGCCGTAAGGCGTTTATCGACCGGGCATGTCCGATGCCCTTGCGGGCACACTACAAACGGGGAGTTTCGCCCGCGCTGCGCTGCATTGCGAGGAGCGAAAGCGACGAAGCAATCTTGACCATTTAAAATCGATCTTTCTTAAAATGTTTTTCAGTGTACTTTTCTTGGCGGCAAGAAAAGTACCAAAAGAACCGCGCCCTGCAGCTTGGCCTTCGGCTGCGCTTGGAAATCAGGCAC
>JAXHVI010000110.1:0-119376 GCA_034189195.1 Thermodesulfobacteriota bacterium
GCAAGTCGGGACGCTTTTTCTACCGTATCGTAGAGGCCGGAAGGCACTTCCGGCTCAAGGAACCGACAGGTTTGTATATTAATTCATTTTTTACGGAGGGATGGTATGGCGACAGATAATTCGACCTCTGCCAACGGAAGCATCATGGTGGTCGGAGGAGGCATCAGTGGTCTGACTACCGCCCTTGAGGCTGCCGAGGTGGGTTACGAGGTGTTCCTCATTGAAAAGGAACCTTACCTGGGCGGACGCGTGGCGCAGCTGAACCAGTATTTTCCCAAGCTGTGTCCCCCGTCCTGCGGTCTTGAGATCAACTACCGGCGGATCAAGGACAACCGGAACATTCGTACGTACACGATGGCCGAAGTGGAAAAGGTGGAGGGCGGTCCGGGCGGCTACAAGGTCTCGGTGCAGATCAATCCACGGTTTGTCAACGAAAACTGTACCGCCTGCGGCGATTGCGTGGCGGTCTGCCCGGCGGAACGCAGCAACAGCTTCAACTTCGGCATGGATAAGAACAAGGCGATCTTTAAGTCCACGGACATGGCCTTCCCCATGCGCTACGCCATTGACGGCGCCGCCTGCAAGGGGACCTCGTGCAACAAGTGCGTGGAGGTATGCCAGTACAACGCCATCGATCTGGACATGAAGCCCAAGGTCATTGAGCTTCATGTGGGCTCCATTGTCTGGGCCACCGGCTGGGAACCCTATGACGCCACCAAAATCGACAACCTGGGGTTCGGCAAGTACAAAAACATCATCACCAACATGATGCTGGAGCGGCTGGCCTCCCCCAACGGCCCCACTCAGGGCAGAATTGTCCGTCCGTCGGATGAAAAGGCCCCTGAGAGCGTCGCCTTTGTCCAGTGCGCCGGCTCCAGGGACGAAAACCACCTGCCCTACTGCTCCTATATCTGCTGCATGGCCTCTCTGAAACACGCCACCTATATCCGGGAGCGGTATCCGGAAGCCAAAATTTATATTTTCTACATCGATCTGCGGACCCCGGGTTACCGGTACGAGAAGTTCTACAACAAGATCAAGCAGGACCCCAACGTCTTTTTTGTCAAGGGCAAGGTGGCCGAGGTGAAAGAGGCCGCCGGCTCCAACATCACGGTGGTGGCGGAGAATGCCGTGACCGGCGAAAAGACCGAACAGACCGTGGAGATGGTGGTGCTGGCCACGGGTATGCAGCCCACTGCCGCCAGGAAGAAGCTGCCGGCGGACCTGAAGTACAACGAAGACGGGTTTGTTCTCAATGATTTCGACAAGGGCGGCATGTTTGCCGCCGGGTGTGCCAACAAGCCGCTGGACGTGGTGTCGTCCAACCAGAACGCAACAGGCATGGCACTGAAGGCAATTCAAACTCTGAAGAGGTAGGGAGGTCCCCATGGATAAGAAATATGGTGTGTATATCTGCACAGGGTGCGGCATAGGGGCTTCGCTGGATATTGATGCGTTGTCCGAGGTCGCCAGGGAAGAAGGCTTTCCTGTCAAGACCCATGCATTCCTGTGCGGCAAGGAAGGCGTTGAGTTTCTCAAGGCCGAAGTGGGCCAGGGCATTAACTCCCTGGCCATTGCCGCCTGCTCCAGGCGGGTGAATTTTGACGTGTTTTCCTTTGACGGCTGTCTGGTGGACCGGGTCAACCTGCGGGAGCAGGTGGTGTGGTCCCATCCCAGGGATCAGTTCCCGGCCCTGACCGAAGAGGAGAAGGCCGAAGGCACCAAGTTCGACCGGGTCCAGATGCTGGCCGAGGACTGCATTCGCATGAGCGTCGCAAAGCTCAAACAGATCAAGCTGCCCGAGCCGTACAAGCTGGACAATTTCACTTCCGACGTGCTGGTTATCGGCGGCGGTGTCACCGGCATGGCCGCGGCCCTGGATGTGGCAAGGGCCGGTTACAAGGCCACTATCGTCGAAAAGAGCGGCGCGCTGGGCGGTTTTGCCGCGCAGATGCGCATGCAGTCTCCGGTGGCAAGCCCCTATGAGGATCTGCGCCCACCTGTGGTGGCTGATCTGGTCAAGGCGGTGGAGGCCAATGCCAACATTACCGTGAAGACCGATACGGTAGTGGCCCGTATCGCGGGTCAGCCCGGCGACTTTACCGTTACCCTGAAAAAACCCGGAGAAAAACATCCCTTTGACGTTCCTTACCCCCTGCCGCCCGAGATGAAGGTGGATGAAAAGGGCAATGAGCTGACCGCCGAGCAGCAGTTCGAGATTTACAAACAGTATAATGAAGGCAAGGCGGATGTGCTCAAGTTCGACCCCGACGGCGTCAAGTTCGGTTCGGTGATCCTGGCCGCAGGCTGGCGGCCCGCCAAACTGGAGGGCGAGGCCTTTGCCCACCTGGGCATCGGTCAGATTCCCGACGTGGTGACCAACGCCGAGTTCGAACAGATCGCTGCCAAAGGCAAGATCGTCCGGCCGTCCGACGGCAAAGAGGCCAAGTCCGTGGTCTTTATCCAGAGCCCGGGCAAGGGTGAGGATGACGGTGACTTTTCCTATTGCGGATCGGTGACCAGCATCGCCACCCTGAAGCAGGCCAAGTACGTGCGTGACGACTACAGCGACGGCAAGGCCTACATTGTCTATCAGCACATGCGGACCCCCGGCCTGGTCGAGAATTTCTACAAGAGCATGCAGCAGGATCCCGGCATTTTTATGACCAAGGGAGAAGTGATCGGTGTCTCCAAAAACGGCAGTAGCCTGATGGTGGAGGCCGACAATACCCTGCTGGGCGAAAAACTGAAGATTCGGGCCGACATGGTGGTGCTGGCCGCCGGCATGGTGCCGGCCACCGCCGATGACCCTGTGGTCAACCTGGCCTATCGCCAGGGCCCCGGCTTCAGGGACAACGACATATTCGACAAATACGCGGACTCCAACTTCATCTGTTTTCCCTACGAGACCCAGCGGACCGGCGTCTATGCCGCCGGCTCCATTCGGCGCGCCATGACCATTGAAGAGTCCATGGAAGACGCCGCCGGCGCGGCCCTCAAGGCGATTCAGTGCGTTGAGTCTTCCAACCGGGGCGTGTCTGTGCATCCCCGGTCCGGTGATATGACCTTTCCGGACTTCTTCTTCCAGCGCTGCACCCAGTGCAAGCGGTGCACGGAAGAGTGCCCCTTCGGGGCCCTGGATGATGACGAAAAGGGAACGCCCAAGCCCAACCCCACCCGATGCCGCCGGTGTGGAACCTGCATGGGGGCCTGTCCGGAGCGGATTATCGGTTTTGCCGATTACAATATCAACAGCATCGGCAGCATGGTCAAGGCGATTCAGGTGCCTTCCGAGGACGATTATCCAGAGCCGCCCCTGCGGATTCTGGCCCTGGTGTGCGAAAACGACGCCTACCCGGCCATTGACATCGCCGGCATGAACCGGCTCTCTTTTTCCGCTGACGTACGGATCATTCCGGTGCGGTGCCTGGGATCGGTCAACGTGATCTGGATCAAGGACGCCCTTTCCCAGGGCATGGACGGCGCTATCCTCCTGGGATGCAAGCACGGGGACGACTACCAGTGCCATTTTGTCAAGGGCTCTGAGCTGGCCAGCATTCGTATGACCAAGATCGGCGACGCGCTCAAGTCCCTCTCCCTGGAGCAGGAGCGGGTCACCCAGAAAGAGGTGGCCATCGACGACTATCTCAAGATTCCGGAGATCATCAACTCCTTTGTGGAAGAGATCGAGGCCCTGGGTCCCAACCCCTTTAAAGGTTTCTAATACCGGAGTGACGGTTAATCATAAGGAGGCATCAACATGAGTGAACGATATCTTGCCGAGCCTGATCTTGGTTTCATCAACGAGGTCATCGGGCTTGGGGGAAATACCCTGAAAAAGTGCTTTCAGTGCGCCACCTGCTCGGTGGTGTGCCCGATTTCACCGGACAACAAGCCCTTTCCCCGAAAGGAGATGATTGCCGCGTCCTGGGGGCTTAAAGACAAACTGGTCAAGGACGTGGACATCTGGCTGTGCCACCAGTGCGGCGACTGCTCCACCAAGTGCCCGCGCGGCGCGGCCCCCGGTGATGTGCTGGCCGCGGTGCGGTCCTATGCCATTGCCGACTATGCCACGCCCAAGGCCGTGGGCAAGGCGGTCAATGATCCCAAGAAACTGCCGATTCTGATCGCGGTGCCTGCCATCCTGTTTGCCGTTCTGTCTTTTATCACCGTCCAGTTCGGCGACACCATGGCCGGTATTTTCAAGAGTATCGGCCTTGAGGCCATCGGTTTCCCGTGGGCCCATCATCAAGAACCGGGTGTTATCGCCCACGCGGATTTTTATTCGACCTGGTTTGTGGACATTGTTTTTCTGCCCCTGGCCGCTTTTGTGGTGCTGGTGTTTGCTCTTGGCCTTCGCCGGTTTATCAATGATATTCATGAACAGGCGGTGGCCGACGGAAAAACCACCCAGCGGAAACTGGACTATGTCGGTCTGGTCAAGGGCGTCGTCGCGGTAATCCCCACCATTCTCAAGCACAACAAGTTTTCCGAGTGTACCGAGAACAAGGACCGGTCCACGGCCCATATGATGGTGCTTTACAGCTTTATCGGGCTTTTCGTGGTAACCAATATTTTCTTTTTTACTCTCTACTTTCTGCATGCACCCGGACCTTACTCCCAGTTGAACCCGGTCAAGATTCTGGCCAACGCCGCCGGTATCGCCCTGGTCATCGGCAGTCTTCTGATGATCAAGAATCGCCTGGCGCGAAAGGATCAGGCCTCGTCCTACAAGGACTGGTACCTGCTGGGCCTCGTCCTGGGCCTGGGCCTGTCGGGTATGCTCACCGAGCTGACCCGCCTGGCCGGTGCCGAGGCACTGACCTATTTCATGTATTACATTCACCTGATTTTTATTTTTAACCTGTTTGCATTTCTGCCGTTTTCCAAGCTGGCCCACCTGGTCTACCGTACCGTGGCCATGGGTTATTCCAACTATGCCGGCCGTGAGAAATAGGCAGTAGTATTACAAGTCGGTTGCAGTGATAAAAAGGGAGGCTGAAAATTCAGCCTCCCTTTTCGTGTTTTATGCTCAGGGGGAGGGTTTTGCCTGGATAAGCCCATATTGGGTC
The DNA here is from genome assembly GCA_034189195.1 of Thermodesulfobacteriota bacterium. Taxonomy (GTDB): domain Bacteria; phylum Desulfobacterota; class Desulfobacteria; order Desulfobacterales; family Desulfosudaceae; genus Desulfosudis. The sequence continues at coordinate 5,073 of JAXHVI010000110.1, forward strand.
AGGGGCGGACTTCTCCGCCATGGGGGATCCGCGTTGATCCGAGTCCATCAACAGTGATTTACTTGTAAAATATTCCGGAACGGACGGCGTCTGAAATGGAAATGACAACCAGCGGGCGGCTTACATGCCGCCCGCTGGTCATGGGAGTTCGGCGCACACCTCGTAGCCGGTTTTTCCCGGCATCATCACGTCGAGGATCACCGCGTCCGGCGGATCGTTTCGAATTTTCTCAAGGGCCTCGGCCCCGTCATAGACGATTTCGACAACAAAGCCCTGCTGTTTCAGGTTTTTCTGAACAATGAAGGCAAAATCGGCCTCGTCATCCACCACCAGCACGACCTTTTTGCTTTCAGGGGCCATGGCCGGGTCACAACTCTTTGCGCCGGGCCTGGGCGTGTTCCGTCTTGCGACGGGAGGCCTGCCGCACCCCATCCAGGGTGTCGGCCGGCGACCGGTTCAGTGCCTTGTTGTCGGAAGCGGTCTCAAGGGTCTTGCCCCTGGCGTCGGCCATCACGGCCCGGCCCAGGGGGGTCCGGGTGATGACCGTGGTCCAGCCGTCCTTTGCGCCGATGCCGCCAAAGGAGATGTCGGCGTATTCCGCGGCATAGTCCATGCAGAAGTGGCAGGCAAACCGCTTCATGAAGTCCACCTTGTCCAGGGGAATGGAGAGCACCTTACCGTTGCTCAGGTAGACCATGAAATTTTCCTTGATGTTGATGCGGGTCACCGCATCCCACCGGAACCCGCCCACCGCCTCCATCTGGTCCTTTTCCTTGTCCGTGAAGGAAAAATTGCCTGAGCAGAAAAGCCCAAGGCAGAACTTGATGGAATCGGAGGGCACGATGCCCAGCACCTCGATCTTGCGCACCGCCTCGATCTGGCAGGGGGTGCCCACCAGGGCGATGCGGCTCAGGCCCTTTTCCAGAACAGGCCGAAACTCCTGCACGGACGGCGAATAGGTGGAGTAGTCGTGACCGAAATGCTTCATGCCGTGGGAGGTGTCCATGAAAAAACCGGCCGACGCGATGATCTCGTCCCGGGTGGTGGCCAGGTGGGGCTCGCGGCTGAAGGGATCGGTGCGCCGGGTGACAATGGCGCCGTCGATGCGGCCGGTGTCAAACAGGTGGAGCAGGACGGCTGTGACAGCCCCGCCGTCGGTGGCTTTTTTGCGCACCACCGGGTCCAGGGCGCGGGCCCCGGTCAGTTCAATCACCTTGCCCATGGGCGGCTCCCAGGCCACCATCTTCTTGGTCTCATGGTCCAGCTCGTTGATCTCCGGGCAGATGGAGTAGCAGAGGCCGCACTCGATGCACTTGTCCCGGTTACCGAAGCGGGGCATGCCATCCGGGCCAAGCTCCAGGGCGCCGTAGTTGATGGAGGTACAGAAGGTCACGCAGCCCCCGCAGTGGTGGCAGAGACCCGGTTCCTGGACTTCCCTGATCAGATCTTCAAAAGTCTTCATGTGCGCTCCTTGATGCTAAACCGAAGGACGGGGATAAAGGCCGGCCTGCTGAACGATTTCCGGAACCTTCTCCTCCCACTCGATGGCCATGATATGAAAGCCCCGCACCCCTTCGACCTCTTTGAGCCGCTGAATCGATTCGATACACATCTTGATCCCTTCTTCGGCCTGCTTGTCCTTGGGCGTGTCGGAAAGCCGCTTGACCACCTCGTCGGGCACGTCCATGCCCGGCACCCGGTTCTTCATGTACTTGGCCATGCCCGCCGACTTCATGGGGGTGAGCCCGGCCAGAATAAAGACCTTTTCATGCAGGCCCCGGTCCCGAATCCGTTTCATCCACTCTTCGAACTTGTCCAGATTGTATATACACTGGGTCTGAATGAACTCGGCGCCGGCCGCCACCTTTTTGGCCAGCCGCGGTACCCGGATTTCAAAGGGGTCGGCAAAGGGGTTGGCTGCCGCGCCCACGAACATGCGGGGCGGCCGGGCGATGTCGTCGCCGCCTAAAAATTTGCCTTCGTCCCGCATGCGGCGGACCAGCTGAAGGAGCTGCATGGAGTCGATGTCGTGAACGTTCTGGCCGGTGGCGCAGTCCCCGAAACTCTGATGATCGCCGGAAAGGCAGAGCATGTTGAAAATATCAAAGGAGGCAGCGCCGAGAATATCGCTCTGCAGGGCGATGCGGTTTCGGTCCCTTGTCACCATCTGGAGCACCGGCTCCAGGCCCATGAGCTTTAAGTGAATGCATGAGGCCAGGCTGCACATTCGAGTCATGGAGGTCTGGTTGTCCGTGATGTTGACGGCATCCACGTAGTCCTTGATCATCTCGGCCTTTTTGGTGATGGCCGCCGGGTCGCTGCCGCGGGGCGGGCCGCACTCGGAGGTGACCGCAAGGTGCCCCTGGCGAAGGATCTTTTCCAGTCTGCTGGGTGTTTTTTCGCTCATCGTTGCAAATCCTCCCTGACCAGTTTTCTGGGTCCGCCGGAACGTTCGTTGGACCAGTCCTTGATGGGCGCAAGTGTTTCATAGTCGTCCAGCCGGTTCAATGCCGTCAGCCGGTCCACGATCAGCTGCCAGGCGCAGTCCAGGTCCTTGTTGATCTCGCACTTGCCCCTGGTGGAGCCGCCGCAGGGGCCGTTGAACAGGCGCTTGGCGCACCGGGATACCGGGCAGATGCCGCCGGTGACCGCCAGAATGCACTGGCCGCAACCCTGGCACCGTTCGGTAAAGATGCCGGGCGCGTCCACGGCCCCCATGAAGGTGGTGTTAAGGCCCGGAAAAACCGGCGTCGTCGGCATTTTCTCGGCGGTAAACTGGACCCCCACGCCGCAGGCCGTGGAGAGCACCAGGTCGGCCCAGGCCAGGTCCTCTTTGGCCGATTCGTAAAATTCGTGTTCGCACTGCCGCTCAATGCCGCTGTTTTTGATCTCCATGGCGACATTTTCCTGGGTGGCCTTCATGCGCAGCAGGGAGCCCAGGATCTCGGCCTCCTTGTTGCCGCCGGCATGGCACACGGCAACGCAGGTGTTGCACCCGAAGACCAGCACCTTCCTGTAGGGCTTGATCATCTCCCATATCTCTTCCAAAGGTTTCTGTTCACCCATGATCATGGTGCGACTCCTTGTTCTATAGGTTGAGGCCCTGCCGGCCGGACGGGCGAGGGGCCCATCTGCCGGATCCGCTCGGTAAATTCGGTGCAGATCTCGGCCCATCTGGGTCCCATGGCCGCGGACAGGTTGTACATTTCGATGCGGGCCGGGTCGATGCCCACCTGCACGATCAGTTTTTTCAGGTAATCGATCCGTTTTTTCGCGTTGGTATTTCCTTCCAGGAAATGGCATTGACCCTCCAGTCACCCGGCCACGAAAATACCGTCAAACCCCCTTTCCAAAGCCCGCAGCACGTAAAAATGGTCCAGCTTGCCGGTGCAGGGCAGGCGGATGATCTTAACGTTGGGCGGGTAGGAGAGCCGCATCACCCCTGCCAGGTCTGCCGCGGCAAAAGCGCAGTAGTGGCAGGCAATGGCCAGAACGTTGGGTTCCCAGCCGGCGGGTGTTTCCACAGGCCGCTCAATGGGCGGCGCGGGCTCCTGTTTGCCGGCTGCTGCTGCTGGTTTGCTCATCGAATGTCCTTTTCCAAAGCGGTTATTCCGGCTTCAGCTTATCGCGTCGATCATGGCGATAATCTGGTCATCCCTGAAGTTGTTGACCTGGAACGCCTTGGCCGGGCAGACCCCGGCGCAGATGCCGCAGCCCATGCACTTGACCTCGTTGTGGCTGATGCGTCCTTCTTCGTCGATAAAAGGCGAGTCAAAGGGACAGACACGGAAACAGGCCAGGCAGGACATGCAGATGTCCCGGTTGTGTTTTGAGATGATACCTGAAACAGAGAGCCGGTCGTGGGAGAGCAGGACCCCGGCCCGGCCCGAGGCGGCCAGTGCCTGGCTGACGGTTTCGTCCAGGTTCTTGGGGGCGTGGGCCAGGCCGGCCACAAACAGTCCTTCGCTGGGAAAGTCCACGGGCCGCAGCTTGACATGGGCCTCAAGAAAATAGCCGTCCGGGTTGCAGGTCAATTTGTACCGTCTGCCCACCTCCTCGGTGGAGGGATGGGGCCGCAGGCCGGTGGACAGGGCCAGCACATCGGCTCTTACCGTGACCGGCCGGTTGGCCGGAAAATCAAAGGCGGTGACCGTCACCCGGTCGCCGTCGACGCGCACCTCGGGCTTGTTTTGCGGCTCAAACCGCACAAACAGCACGCCCAGGCTTCTGGCTTCCTGGTAATAATCCTCCCGCAGGCCGTAGGTGCGAATGTCCCGGTAGAAAATGGTGACCCCGGCTGTGGGGTATTTTTTCTTGATGGCAATGGCGTTTTTAATGGCGTCCTGGCAGCAGATACGGGAACAGTAGTTGAACGGTTCCTCCCTGGACCCCACGCACTGGATCATGGCAAAGGCGGCCGTCGGTGAAAAGGTCTCGGTCTCCAGCCGTTTTTCCAGTTCCCGCTGGGTCACAATGGCGCTGCTGTTGCCGTATTCATACTCAGTCGGTTCATATTCCACGCCGCCGGTGGTCACGATGATGGCGCCGTGGGAAATGGCGGCGCCATCGGAAAGGGTGGTGACAAAGTTGCCCACAAACCCGTCGGTTTTCTTGATGTCGGTACCGGTGTGGACGGTGATTTTCGGGTGCTGATCAACCTTTTGAATGCAGTCGGCCAGAAAGGTCTGAACGTCGCGGCCGTCCAGGGTGCGGTACACGTTTTTGACCAGCCCGCCCAGGGCCGCGGTCTTTTCAACGATATGCACCTCGTATCCCTGGTCTCCCAGGGCCAGGGCCGCGGTCATGCCGGCGATGCCGCCGCCGATGATCATGGCCGCCGGCGTGACCGGCACCGAATCGGTGTGAATGGCCTCGAGCAGTTTGACCTTGGCCACCGTCATCTTGACGATGTCGATGGCCTTTTTCGTGGCCGGCTCATTCTGGCCCATGTGGCACCAGGAGCACTGCTCCCGAATGTCGGCCAGCTCAAACAGGTACTTGTTTAAGCCCGCGTCCCGAATGGTCTCCTGGAACAGGGACTGGTGGGTTCTTGGCGTACAGGAGGCCACCACCACGCGGTTGAGGTTGTGCTCCCGCACCATGGACTTGATCGTCTCCTGGCTGTCCTGGGAACAGGCGTACATCAGGTCATCGGCAAACACCACGTTGGGCAGGGTTTTTGCCGTTTCCACAACGGCGGGGATGTCCACGGTCTGGGAGATGTTGATGCCGCAGTGGCAGACCAGCACGCCGATGCGGGCTTCGGCCCCGGTGGTGTCGGTTTCCGGAGGCAGGGCTTTTTCCGTGATCTCCGTGCCCCGGGCCTCGCCCAGCAGGGCCATGGCCTTTCCGGCCACGGCGCTGCCCTGGATGACGGTTTCCGGAATGTCCTTGGGCCCCTGAAAGGTGCCGGTGACAAACACCCCCGGCCGGGTGGTGTCCACCGGCGCAAAGGGCGTGGTGGCCGCAAACCCGTGGCCGTTGGATTCAATATTGAAGGTTTTCGCAAACGCAAGGGCGTCGGCGTGGGGCTCCAGGCCGATGGAGAGCACCACCATGTCAAAGGTCTCTTCCGTTATGGTACCGTCCATCTCCGCGTACCGCAGCACCAGGTTGCCGGTGTCCGCCTCTTCATGGACCGCCGACACCATGGCCCGGTGGTACCGCACCCCGTACTGGTTTTTGGCCCGGTCCACGTACTTGTCAAAGTCTTTTCCAAAGGCCCGCATCTCCATGTAAAAGATGGTGGGCTGCACAGAGGCGTCGTGCTCCCTTGCGATCACGGCCTGCTTGGTGGCGTACATGCAGCAGACCGAAGAACACCAGGGGTTGCCGTGGTTGGTGTCCCGGGACCCCACGCACTGGATCCAGGCGATCTTGTGGGGGTGCTTCTTGTCGCCGGGCCGCAGGATCTGGCCGGAAAAGGGACCCGAGGCCGACAGGATCCGTTCGAACTGGACCGAGGAGACCACGTTGGGCCACCGGCCAAAGCCCAGCTCCGGGTGGCGGGCCGCACTGTGACGGGCCAGGCCCGGCGACAGGATCACCGCGCCCACGGTAAGGGTGATCTCTTTTCCCGTGTCCTCAAAATTGATGGCCCCGGCGGTGCAGAACTTTTCGCAGGCCTTGCACCGGCCCCGCTGAAAATAGAGGCAGTTGTCGTAATCAATGACCCGGGTGTTGGGCACGGCCTGGGCCAGCAGGGAGTAGATGGCCTTGCGCGTGGTCAGGCCCTGCTCAAACTCGCTGGTCACCAGCTTGGGGCATTTTTTCTCGCAGATGCCGCAACCCGTGCACTTGTCCGGATCCACGTACCGGGGCAGCAGCTTCACGGTGGCGGTAAATCGGCCCGGTTCGCCGTCAATGGCCGTCACCTCGGCCAGGGTGTGAATCTCGATGTTGGGGTGGCGGCCGATCTCCACCATCTTGGGGGAGATCATGCACATGGAGCAGTCGCCGGTGGGAAAGGTCTTGTCCAGCATGACCATGGTGCCGCCCAGGGAGGAGTCCTTCTGCACCATGTGGACCTTGAACCCGCTGTCGGCAAGGTCTAAGGCCGCCTGCATGCCGCCGATACCGCCGCCGACGATCATCACCGAACCGGATGGCTTACTGTTCTGACTCATAGGGCTCCAGCTCCTTGAAAAGGTCCGTTCCGTTTATAAAATGCTTTTCGATCTCCAGCTTTTTTATGTCCAGGCCCATGGCCATGCCCACCACTTCCGTGATGAAAAAAACCGGCAGCCGTTCGGAAATGTTGTGGGCCTGGCAGGCCGCCTCCTGGTAGGCGTCCAGGTTCATCTGGCACATGGGGCAGGTGGTGACCAGGCAGTTGGCGTTGCGGGCCAGGGCGTCTGAAAGGATTTTGGCCATCAGGGCGTGGGCCACCGCCGGATCGGTCACGGCGGCCGATGCCCCGCAGCAGCTGGTTTTGCGGTTCCAGTCAATGGGATGGACCCCAAGAGCCTCCAGAATCCGTTCCATGCCCTGGGGGTTTTCAATGTCGTCGGGCACGGGCACGGAAAAGGGGAACCGGGTCAGCATGCAGCCGTAGTAGCACACCGGCTTGAGAGCCTTGGGCTTGTATGCCAGCGTGCCGGCAAGGGCTCCGGAATCGTGAAGGGCCAGCAGCACCTCCAGGATGGAGGAGACCTTGACCGTCGCGTTGATGGGCTTTGCAAACCCGGCATTGAGCTGGTCCTTTAAGTCCGGATGGGCCTCCAGGTAGTGCTGAGACACCAGGGTCCGGGAGTAGCAGGCCGAGCAGGGAATGACCATCTCGCTCAAACCGGACCGGGCCGCGATGCCCAGGTTCCGCGCCGGCATGGCCATGGCCAGAAAGTCGTCGGTTTTTCCGGCCGACGTGGCGCCGCAGCAGTTCCAGTCTTCCAGCTCTTTAAGCTGTACCCCGAGCCTGTCGAAAACAAGCCGGGTCTGGTGATCATACAGCGCGGAAGACTGTTTCAGCGAGCATCCCGGGTAGTAGGCCAGTTCCATGGCAGCCCTCTTAAAATGTGGTGGTTTTCGTCTTTTTGGAAAGCCGCTTGATCTCTTTCCGTCCTTTTGCGGACAGGAAGCCGAAATGCATGCGGCCCAGCCGGAGCATGGCCACGGCCAGTTTCAACTGCCGGGTCACCTCGGCGACTACGGCGGCAAAGTCCATTTTCTTTATGTCGGCGGCGGTGTTTTTCATTTCGTAGACGGCCATGAACTCGGTTTCGTTGACCCGGCCCCACCGCACACCGGATTCGACAAAGGCGTCGTGAAAATGGACAACTCTGGGATGGGGGGATGCCAGGTGGGCCTCCTTGGCCATTTTCTTCAGGGTTTCGGTGATGCGGCCTGTCTGAATGCCGTTGGGGCACCGAATGCCGCAGGTGTAGCAGGAGACGCACTTCCAGATCAGTTCGTTGTTCAGCGCGGTCTGGCGGTCCCCGAGAAGAATGGCACGGATCAGACGGTCAGGAGTGAAAAAGTTCGTCTCGTCGCCAACCGAACAGGCCCCGGCGCAGCGTCGGCACTGGTAGCAGGCAAGCAGGTTTTGCCCGGAACGTTCCATGACTTCAGAAATCAGGGGGGATGCAACTTCCGGTGCTACCTCAATGGCGGATACCGTCATGATGAGCTCCTTGGCTGTGTGGTGTGTGAAGGCGGGTGAACCGGGTCTCGGCGGGGTATTATGAAAAACAGGCCTTGGCCTGTGCTGTTTTATCCTGAGAACATCGTTTCACCTTTGGGCCGCCGTTCTATATTGATATTGATATATCGGGGCGGCGGATGTGTCAAGAATGATTTTACCCCTTATCAAAATCGGTAACGCTATCGGTATCGGTAACGCTATCGAAATCAGAGCCGGAAAAATCAGAACCGGCAGATTTTTCGCGATTTTGTAAAATTTTTGTAAAACAGCCGAATCTGCTGTCCGATTTTCTGTCCATCATATATAAGAAACGGACCGACCGGCGGGCTTTTTTGCAAAGCACAGCGGGTCGATATCTCAGGCCCTGTGGGCTGTTCGGGCATTGAAAGGATTGATATGGCCGGCTCTGTTTTCGGCGTGGTGCGCGGGTCGCTCTCCATGCTGTGTTATGTGATCAATACCGTGTTCTGGTGTATTCCCCTCTACGCCATTGCCCTCATAAAGTTGATTGTGCCGGTTGCCTGGTTCCGCCGGGTCTGCAACCGTCTGCTGATAGCCGTCTCCTTTTCGTGGATTTTCTGCAACAACATAAACCAGAAAATTTTCAGCCGGACCCCGATCATCGCGACGGGCCTGGAGGGGCTGGACCAGAAGGGGTGGTACCTGGTGGTGAGCAATCACCAGAGCTGGGTGGATATTCTGGTGCTGCAGCGGGTTTTCTATCACAAAATTCCGTTTCTCAAATTTTTTCTGAAAAAAGAGCTGATCTGGGTGCCTGTCCTCGGTTTTGCCTGGTGGGCCCTGGATTTCCCCTTTATGAAGCGCTATTCCGGCGCCTTTCTTAAAAAATATCCCCACCTGAAGGGCAAGGACATCGAGATCACCAAAAGAGCGTGTGCAAAGTTTGCCACCATGCCGGTGTCGGTGATGAACTTTCTGGAAGGTACCCGGTTTACCACGGGCAAGCACGCCCGGCAGCAGTCTCCCTACGCTCACCTGCTGCGGCCCAAGGCCGGGGGTATCGCCTTTGTTCTTGCCTCCATGGGGGGGGCGTTAAAAAGCATCGTCAACGTGACCATTGCCTATCCGCCCGGGGCCAACAGCTTCTGGGACTTTGTTTGCGGACGGATTTCACGGATACGGGTGCACGTGGAGACCATTCCCATCACCCCGGACCTGATCGGCGACTATTTTGAAGACGATGCCTTTCGGAACCGTTTTCAGGTCTGGGTCAACGACCTGTGGGAGGCAAAGGAAAAGCAGATGCAGCAGCTCCACGGTGAGTATCCGCTCAACTGATCCGCCGGTGCAAGAGCGGATTCTGCCTTGACCATGTTACGGCCGATTTTCCCACGTCGGCCGTTTTTTTTGATAACAATGCTGAACAGTTCCTTAAACTGTGCCATTGTCAGCCCACCCGCTTTTATGCTTTTCAGCGGGTGTGGTTTATGGTAGTCATAAAAGCGTTATTTTTTAATGGTATGTCGTTTCCGAAGGGCATCGAGAAGGACGCTTCGGACATGTTTTCAGACTTGCAGTCTATCTTACTCTTGCTCTTAATCGTACTCAGAAAGAGCCGGCCGGGGCCGGAACGGTATAGGGATCAAGCGTAAGATTACGAGTAAGAGTAAGAATTTAAAGGTAAAAAAATTATCATGAATATCGTGTTAACCAATGACGACGGCATTGATGCCGAAGGGCTGCTGGCCCTTTACCGGGTTTTTTCCAAAGACCACCGGGTGGTGGTTGTGGCACCGGAGGCGGAACGCAGCGCCGTGGGCCACGGCATCAGCCTGCACCAGCCCCTGCGGGTCAACCAGCGGCGCCATCCTGCCGGAGGCGAATGGTATGCGGTGTCCGGCACGCCGGCGGACTGCGTCAAGCTGGGCATTCTGGCCCTGCTTGACCCTAAGCCCGACCTGGTCATTTCCGGCATCAACGCGGGGCTGAACCACGGGGCCTACATGCACTATTCCGGCACCGTTGCCGCGGCCCGGGAGGCGTGCGTGTACGGTGTGCCGTCCATGGCGGTTTCCATGGACGGTTATCCGCCGGCCCATTTTGATGAGGGCGCTGCTCTGACGCAAACCCTGGTGGAACGCCTTACCGAAATGGAGATGCCGGCCAATACCTTCTTAAACGTGAATATGCCCGACCTGCCGAGAGAACGGATTACCGGTATCTGCTTCTGCAGCCAGGACGTGCTGCCTCCGGGCGACCGCGTGGACATGCGCAACGACCCCCGGGGCCTGGCCTATTACTGGTATGCCTATGACAACACCCACAGCGACGGCACCGGGGATACCGACCGGGCCATGCTGCGCAACGGCACGGTTTCCATCACCCCGGTCACCTGTGACGGCACCCATTACGGGGTTCTGGAACGGCTGAAACAGTTTCGCCTGGACCTGTGAACAGGAAGGGACGATGAAGCGTCTGTTTGTTGAAAATCTTCGACCCGGCGACACCGTGGACGATCTGTTTCTGCTCTCGTCCAAGACCCTGGCCCGAAAGAAAGACGGCAACCCGTTTTTGCGGGTGGTGCTGTCCGACAAGACCGGCACCATTGACGCGGTGTTGTGGGACAACGTGGAATCCGCCGACGCCGCCGTGGCCGAGAGTATGTTTGTGCGGGCCGCGGGAAATGTTTCCGCCTACAAGGGAACGCCGCAGCTGACCCTGACCGGCCTCGGTCCCTGCGATCCCGGGCAGGTGGATGCCGCTGATTTTCTGCCGGTCACCGCCGGCGACGTCAACGCCATGTTCCGGCGCCTGCTGGCCATGACCCGGGCCATGACCAGCCCGGACCTCAAGCAGCTTCTGGAACGGTTCTGGGATGATGACGATTTTGTGGAAAACCGTTTCAAGCGGGCCCCGGCGGCCAAGCTGATGCACCACGCCTACCTGGGCGGGCTGCTGGAACACACCGTGGCCGTGGCCGAACTGGCCCTGGCGGTGGCCGACCGGTACGGCGATCGGCTGGACAGAGACATGCTGCTGGCCGGCGCCATTCTGCACGATATCGGCAAGACCCGGGAGTTTGTCTACGACGTGGTCATCGACTATTCCGACGAGGGGCGGCTGCTCAACCACATGGTGCTGGGCATCATGATGGTGGAGGAGAGAATCGCCCAGGTGGAGAACTTCTCCCCGGAGCGGGCCAACCTTGTCAAGCACCTGGTGGCCAGCCATCACGGCACCCGGGAGTTCGGCGCGGTGGAACCGCCCAAGACACTGGAGGCCCTGGTGCTGAACCATATCGACGAGGTGGACTCCAAGGTGGTGGGTATCGGCGCCTTCATGGACAGCCAGGACCCCCGCCAGAAGTGGACCGCCTACCATCGCCCCATGGAGCGCTATTTTTACATGGGTAACGGGAAAGAATCTTAGTGTTTATCACGCTTGAAGGTATTGAAGGGGCCGGCAAAACCACCCAGCTTCCCCGCCTGGTGGATTTTCTGGAACAGCACGGACATGCCTGCGTGGTCACCCGGGAACCGGGGGGCACCGGCATGGGGCAAAAGATCCGGTCCCTGCTGCTGGATCCGGACAACAGCGACATGTCGCCGGAGACCGAGCTGTTTCTTTACGCGGCGGACCGTGCCCAGCATGTGCGCCGGCTGATCGAACCGGCCCTGGCCGATGGAAAAACCGTGGTGTGCGACCGGTTTGCCGACGCCACCGAGGTTTACCAGGGGTGGGCCCGGGGCCTTGACATGGAGCTGGTCCGGGTTCTGAACCGGGTCGCCACCGGGGGCCGGAAACCCGATATCACCCTTCTGTTTGATCTGCCGCCGGAAGCAGGCCTGAAAAGGGCCTGGCAGCGCATCGCCCAGAACGGCAAGGAGGCGGCGGACTGCCGGTTTGAAAATGAAAAGATGGTCTTTCATGAGCGGGTGCGGCAGGGCTACCTGGACCTGGCCCGGCGGGAACCGGAGCGGTTTGTGGTGATCGACGCCCTCGGGACGGCGGCCGAAGTGGCCGGCCGGATGATCGCGGCCCTGGAACGGGTGCCGGGTATCAATCGGCCGTGAGCGCCGTTGTCTTTTAACAATGCGGTTGACGGGCCTTGATGCCTGCGGTAAGACACGTTGTGAGGCGCGGCATGTTTGTTTCGATATCGATTGCGATTTCGATACCGATACCGATTTGGATAGATTGATATGGACCATACCCTGTTAAGCAAGATCGGCAACACTCCTTTGGTGGAGATTCGGCGGCTCTCCCCGAATCCGAAGGTGAAAATTTTTGCCAAGCTGGAGTACATGAACCCCGGCGGGTCGATCAAGGACCGGGCCGCTGTTGCCATGATCGAAGAGGGTGAAGCCTCCGGCCGCCTGACAAAAGAGAAGATCGTGCTGGAGGCCACCAGCGGCAACACCGGCATCGGACTTGCCATGGTGTGCGCCATCAAGGGGTACCGGCTGCTGTTGGCCATGTCCGAGCGGGCCAGTGAAGAGCGCAAGAAGATTCTGCGGGCCCGGGGCGCCGGGATTCTGCTCACCCCCGGTCATCTGGGAACGGACGGCGCCATTGAAGAGGTCTACCGGCTGGCCCGGGAAAACCCGGAAACCTATTTCTGCACCGACCAGTTCAACAACGAGGCCAACTGGAAGGCCCATTACACCGGCACGGCCCAGGAGATATGGGACCAGACCGAAGGAAAAGTGGACGTGGTGGTGGCCACCCTGGGCACCAGCGGCACGGCCATGGGGCTTTCCCGGCGGCTCAAGGAGCTCAAACCGGATATTCGCATCGTGGGGGTGGAGCCGTTTCTGGGCCACAAGATTCAGGGCCTTAAAAACATGAAGGAGTCCTACCGCCCGGAAATTTTTGAACAGAAGCGGCTGGACGCCAAGCCCAACATCGAGGACGAGGCCGCCTACGAAATGGCCCGCCGCCTGGCCAAAGAAGAGGGGCTGCTGGTGGGCATGAGCAGCGGGGCCGCCATGCATGTGGCCGCGGAAGAGGCCCGGGCCATGGATGCCGGCGTGATCGTGGTGATCCTGCCGGACAGCGGCGAGCGCTATCTTTCCACCACGCTGTTTGTGGAGCCCGAGAAGAGCGGTGTGTCGCTGTTTAACACCCTGACCCGGGAAAAGGAGGCGTTTGCGCCCCTGGCGCCGGGAAAGGTCTCCATTTACTCCTGCGGTCCCACGGTCCATGCCCGCATGGATCTGGGCCAGTGCCGCCGCATGGTGTTTGCCGATCTGCTCTGCCGCTACCTGGCCTACAGGGGATTTGAGGTCCGGCATATCGTCAATATCACCGACTTTGACGACAGGACCATAGAGGGCGCCCAGAAGGCGGGCATGGACCTGGCCGCGTTTACCGGCACCTACATCGATTTTTTTAAAGCGGATCTCAAGACCCTGCGGGTCCATCCGGCCGACGCCTACCCCCTGGCCAGCCAGGAGGCGCCGGAGATGGTGGCCCTGGTCGAAAAGCTGGTGGACCGCGGCGTGGCCTATGAAAAACTGCGGTCGGTCTATTTTGATATCACCAGCGCCGAAGGGTATGGCGGGCTTTCCAACATAGACACCAACAAGATTCGGCTGGGCGCCACCGTGGACCTGGACGAATATGAAAAGGAGAACCCCCGGGACTTTACCCTGCTCAAGCGGGCCAGAATGTCCGAACTCAAGCAGGGATGGTATCTGAAGACCCGGTGGGGCAATGTGCGGCCGTCGTTGCACATTCAATGCGCCGCCATTTCGAGAAAATACCTGGGGGACCGGTTCGATATTCATACCGGCAGCCGGGATCTGGTGTTTCCCCACCATGAAAACGAGATTGCCATTGCCCGGGCCGCCACCGGCCGGGAGCCGGCCCGGTACTGGGTCCACTGCGACACCGTGCTGGAGTCGGACGACAGTGTGCATTGGAAGACGGCCCGCACCACCCTGGAGCAGGCTCTTGCCATGGGGTTTACCGGTCGCCAGCTGCGGTACTGGCTGATTTCCGGCCATTACCGGAAGGCCCTTTCTTTTTCCGCGGATCGTATTGCGGCCGCGGCATCGGCCCTGGCCCGGCTGGACGGCTGTGTCCGGTCGCTGGCCGACCTGGCGGCGAACCCGTCTACGGAAAGTGCCCAACAGCCGGACGGCGCGGAACAGGATGTGGACCAGCTGCTCTATGATATCCGGCAGGGATTTGTCGACGCCATGGACGATGACCTGAATGTGTCGGCGGCCCTGGCCAATATTTTTAAAAATGTGAAAACCGTCAACGTGATGCTGGACCAGTCGCGCCTGGACGGCCCGGCCGCGGAAAAGATACAGGACGCCTTTGCCGGCATCGACAGCGTGCTGCAGGTGTTTGATTTTGACCAGACCCCGGCCGACGATCTTTTGCCCGAAGTAAAACAGCTGATGGAACAGCGGGAAGCGGCCCGGAAAGCAAAGGACTGGGAACTGGCGGACCGTCTGCGGGAGACGTTGCGCGACATGGGCGTTTCCGTGACCGACGAAAAGTTGTAAGGACCTGTGATGATACCGATCTATTTCCCTTTTTCCGTTTTGTCCGACCGGACCATGGCCCGCCTGGTCGTCTGTTTTCCGGTCATGGGTATTTACCTGCCTGCAGAAAGCGCCAGGGAACCGGTTCTGGGACTTTGCGGCCAGCCGGAATACCTGGAAACCCGTGTGCCGGCGGCAGACCTGGATGGAGCAGTGGAAGACCTTTACCGGGCCGCCATTCAGTGGAAGGAGGCGACCCTCGGCGCTGACATGTCGTTTGTCAAAACATGGGAAAAGGGTCGTGCCCCTTTTTTTGATGAAACCACCATCTCCTATGTTCGTAATGAGATTTTGAGGCAAAAGAGCGCTGCGGCAACAGCAGCAGATGATCTGGTGGAAGCCAAGCTCTTTATGCGCCTGGCCCTGGATCACGACCTTGGGGAGGCGGAGGTGGCCCGGGGGGTCGGTGCCCTGGAGGCCAGGGAAAAAACCATTTTTGACACCCTTCGCGGCGAAGGCGGGGATGACGACGATCTTTCCCGGGAGGTGCTGGGCCTGAGTGTCGCCGGTCCGGCGGAAGATGCGGGCACCCGCATGACGGGCCAGCGAATGCGGGCCTGGGCCATGGTGGCGGCCCGCGACACCCTGCCGTCCGCCGTTTTTATCACAGACAGCGAGGCAGTGATGGCCCACATTGAGACCTGTTTCCCCTCCATGGCGCCGGTCACGGAAATCCCCGGCATTCCTTTTCTGGACGCAGTCACCGATCCGCTGGCCTTGAAAGACTGGCAGGGCGAGCTTTCAGACTTTCTGGAAAAACTGGCCCGCGGCAGGGGAGATGAAATCCTTCCGGCGCCCGCCGCTTTTTTTCATGGCGGCCCGGAGCGGAGTGAAGCCGTTCTGTCCCTTTTTGTTCTTCCCGATACCGGGCCCCGCGCTTTTTTTGAGTTTTTTGCGGCCCGGGTTGCCGGGCACGATGATGTTCCGAACAGGGAAGATATAAAAAATATTATTATCGGAAGGTTAAAAACAGTGTAACCGGCCCGGCGAATTTTCCGTAACCGGCTTATAAATCCTTGACTTTGGTTTTTGAAGTGGTATAGAAAATTTTGAATTTCGAATATGGCAAGGTCTTTGGGCGTGCAGCTTTGAGGCCGACACACGGATAATCATAAATAAGGAGGCTTTACAATGGCTTGGCAAGTGACTGTGGATGAGGACAAGTGCAAGGCGTGCGAAGAGTGCGTGGACAACTGCCCGGTGGAAGTGTTTGAGATGGTGGATGGCAAGGCCAATCCTGTCAACATGGACGAGTGCCTGGGTTGCGAGACCTGCGTTGAGGTGTGTGAAGAAAACGCCATCACCGTGGAAGAGATATAGTCAAGAGCAAACCGATTTTTGCGGCATGTAATCCCGGCTTTGAAACACTGTTGTTTTGAGGCCGGGATTTTTTGTTTAAAGGGGGCGAGAACTCAGGGGCTCAAAAGGGCAGTGTTTTGTCTGGCACAAGTAATCCGGCATAAAATTGACCGAAGTACCTTCACTTGCCCCCTCGACCCCTTGAACCCTTCAAAAGACGCAAGGCCCTTTAAATGGACAGCCGGGCAACCACATCCTTTCCCTCCATGGCCCTGATTCGTCAGGCCCTTTTGCGGGCGCCCATCGTCGATCTGGCAGACGCGGTTGAGCGGGCAATCGGTCCGTACCTGTCGGCCCGGCCGGTAAAACCGGGGGCCAGAGTGGCCCTGGCCGTTGGCAGCCGTGGTATTCTCGGCATCGATACCATTATGCGGGCCTGTGTAAAGGGCCTGAAGGACAGGGGACTTGAGCCGTTTATCGTGCCGGCCATGGGCAGCCATGGCGGGGCCACGGCCGACGGCCAGAAAAAGGTGCTGGCCGGTTACGGCATCACCGGGGCAGCCATGGGCGTGCCGGTTGTTTCCGACATGGAGACCGTGGAACTCGACCGGCTTTCATGCGGCATGCCGGTGCGGGTGTCTGTAACCGCGCTGGAAGCGGATTACATTCTTCCGGTCAACCGCGTCAAACCCCACACCAAGTTTTCCGGCCCCATTGAAAGCGGCCTGGCCAAGATGCTGGCCGTTGGCCTGGGAAAGGCCGATGGCGCGGCCACCATTCACCGGTTTGCCGTGGCCCACTCCTTTGGCGTGATCGAGCAGGCGGCGGAAATGATACTGCGGCATTGCAACGTGCTGTGCGGACTTGCCCTGGTGGAGGACGGCTGCGGCAATGTATCGTTTATCGAGGCGACAGGCCCTGAGAAGATGATTCAACGGGAAAGACAGCTGCTGAAGAAAGCGTATACCACAATGGCCCGTATTCCCTTTGATAGTCTGGATATCCTGATCATAGACCGCATCGGCAAGAACATCAGCGGCATCGGTATGGATTCCAATGTGACGGGCCGCCACCGGGACATCACCGGCGATTTTTTTGCCGCCCCCCATGTCCGGCGCATTTTTGTTCGGGATCTTACCCCCGAATCGGCGGGCAACGCCAACGGCATCGGCCTGGCCGACTTTACCACTTCCCGGCTGGTTTCCGCCATGGACCGGGAGAAAACCTTTGCCAATGCCCTGGCCGCCATATCCCCGGAAAAGGCGGCTGTCCCTCCCTGGTTTGACACCGACCGGGAGGCCCTGGCTGCCTGCATTCACACCTGCGGGTGCGAGTCGTTTGACACGGCCCGCATCGTGCGAATCCAGGATACGTCCCACATTGAAAAAATGTGGATATCAAAAGCCCTGGAGACGGATATGGCCCGGATCGATGGCCTGGAACGGGTTACCGACTGGGCGCCCATGGCTTTTGACGCCGATGACAACCTGGCCGGCGGGTTTGAGTGATGACCGCAGCTTATCGAAATCGGTACCGGTATCGAACGGGTAAGGAATTTTGGCCTTAAATGGGTGACACGGGCCAAGGCCGAAAGGCCTTGCCCGTGGTCGTTTACGCAAGTCCGGCCGTGGCCCCCGTCAAAGTAAGGAGAGCCGTAATTGGACGGCACCCGTCAAAGTAAAGCAGGACTTTAATGGGTGCCGCTGGCAAACCGAAGGTTGCCAGTGATCGTCCGGACATGAACAACGCACGGGCAAGCTGTCGTTTGGCCCGTGAAACCAGATAAAGCAGAATAAACGTTAATGGATATCACCCGTTAAACGTAATTTAAACAGGATCGCATGATCACGCAAAAGGCTGCAACAGCCACAACCACCACTATAATCGTTGACACCGCCTTCGGAAAATCCGGTCTGATCTACCGGACAAAGCCGTTTGCCGTCACCCGTATTTTTCTGCCCGGAACTCTCACGAAATCCGATCGGCGGAACAGGGCAGGGGGCCATCCTGAAGCGGCTCAGGCCGCGGCCCGGGCACTGGTTGACTATTTTGACGGCAAAAAGGTGAAAATTCCCTGGCGCTGGTTTGACATGACCCATGCAACTCCCGGCCAGCAGAAGGTGCTGCGGGCCGTGTTTGACATTGCCTATGGAACGGTGCAAAGTTACGGCGAGGTCGCGCGGCGGGCCGGGTTTGCCGGCGGGGCCCGGTTTGTGGGAAACACCATGGCGAACAACCGGTTTCCCGTATTTATCCCCTGCCACCGGGTGATACGGGCCGACGGTTCCCTGGGCGGATTCGGCGGCGGCACGGACCTGAAAAAGAGAATGATTGAATTGGAGCGGCGGGTAATCTCAGACGGCACCAAAGACAAATATTTTCGATCCCGATCCCGATTTCGATTCGGGCAGGGAACCGGCATTGCCTGTTTTATTGATACCGGTTTTGGACAAAAGTGATGCGTTACATAGCGGACCTGCATATTCATTCAGCCTACTCACGGGCCACTTCATCGGACCTTGACTTTGAGCATCTTTACGTCTGGGCACAGTTGAAAGGCATCACCGTGGTGGCCACCGGCGACTTCACCCATCCGGCCTGGTTTGCCCGGATCACGGAAAAGCTGGTGCCTGCCGAACCGGGTTTGTTTCGGCTCAAAGATGACCTGGCAAAGGCATGTGACGCAGAGGTGCCGGATGCGTGCCGGAGGCCGGTGCGGTTTGTGCTTTCCACCGAGATCAGCAACATTTATAAAAAAGCCGGGGCCGTTCGGAAAAACCACAACCTGGTTTTCATGCCCGGCCTGACGGCCGCGGCCCGGTTTAACGCAAAACTTGGTGCCGTCGGCAACATTCAGTCCGATGGCCGGCCCATCCTGGGCATGGACGCCAGAAACCTTTTGGAGACGGCCCTTGAGGTTTCTTCAGGCGCCTTTTTTGTGCCGGCCCATGTCTGGACCCCCTGGTTTTCCCTGTTCGGCTCCAAATCCGGGTTTGATGACATTCACGATTGCTTTGAGGACCTGACCGACCAGGTGTTTGCCCTGGAGACCGGCCTTTCCTCGGACCCGCCCATGAATTGGCGGGTGTCGGGCATTGACGGCCGGACCCTGATTTCCAACTCCGACGCCCACTCTCCGGCCAACCTGGGCCGGGAGGCCAACCTGTTTGACACCGAACTCTCCTACGGCGCCATGATCGATGCCATGAAAACCGGCGACCCGGCCCGGTTCCTGGGCACCTACGAGTTTTTTCCGGAAGAGGGCAAGTACCACTTAGACGGGCACCGGGACTGCGGTATTTGCCTGCATCCGGCCCAGACCCGCCAGCATCGGGGACTCTGCCCGGTATGCGGAAAACCCCTGACCCTGGGCGTTCTCTACCGGGTGGAGGAGCTGGCCGACCGGGCCGAAGACAACCCGCCGGCGAAGCGTCATCCTTTTTACAGCATCATTCCCCTGCCGGAGATGATCTCCGAACTGGTGGGGGTGGGCCCCAAGTCCAAAAAGGTGGGCCATGCCTACCGGTCGGTGCTGGAGCGTCTGGGCCCGGAGTTTGACATTCTGTACCGGCTTCCCGTAGAAAGGATCGCCCAGAGCGGTTTGCCCCTGCTGGATGTCGCTGTATCGCGCATGCGGGAGGGCCGGGTAACACGGGCTCCCGGTTATGACGGCGCCTACGGCCGGGTGACCCTTTTTTCAGACGGCGAGATCGAACGGCTTAAAGGCGAGCAGCATCTTTTTGCCGTGCCGAATGCCCCGGCGCCGGCAAAACAGGTCCCGCCGGTTGAACCGGCTCCCCGCCAGGCCTCTCTTTTTGAGGTGCCGGGTGTTGTTCCAGCCCCGGCCGTGGGCGAACCGGGAAGCATCACCGCCGGTCTTGGCGAGGCCCAACTGGCGGCAGTTCACCACGGCGCCGGCCCCATGGTAATCGTGGCCGGGCCGGGCTCGGGCAAGACCCGGACCATCACCTGCCGCATGGCCTACCTGATACAGGAACGGAAGGTGCCGGCCGGTGCGGTTCTGGCCATTACGTTTACCAACCGGGCCGCCCGGGAGATGGCCCACCGCCTGGCCGCCATGCTGGGGGATAACGCCGATCTTCCCCTGGTCTCCACCTTTCACGGGTTCAGCCTGGGCCTGCTGCGGGAGCAGGGCGGTTTTGACGACGTGGTCCTGGATGAGTATGACCGGCGGGCCCTGGCAAAAACGGTGCTCAAACGGGCCGCGGCCGGAAAGGCGGATGGCCTGCCCGGTCCGGACCGGCTGCTGGACATGATTGCGTCGGCCAAGCAGGCCATGCTGGAGCCCGGTGATGACCTGTCGGGTGTGGCACGGGAGACGCCTCCCGGTCTTCTGGCAGTCCTTTACGGCGACTACCAGGCGTTGCTGGCCGAAAACAGCGGCTGCGATTACGAAGACCTGATCTGCCGGGCCGTGGACCTGCTGGAAGATCATAAGGAGGTGCGGCAGGCCGTGCAGCAGCGGTTTGTTCATATATTCGTGGATGAGTACCAGGATGTGAACCATGCCCAGTACCGCCTGATTCAGGCGCTGGCGCCGGCCGGCGGCAACATCTGCGTGATCGGGGATCCGGACCAGGCCATCTACGGGTTTCGCGGTGCCAGCGCCGCCTATTTTCAGACCTTTGAAACCGACTATCCCGGAGCCGCCCGCTTTTTTCTGGAAAAAAATTACCGCTCCACCCGGACCATCGTTTCCGCCGCTTATGATGTGATCACCGGCCAGGGCGATGACCCGGGCCGGGTCCGGGTTTACTCGGACATTGCCGGTGTGCCGGTTGTCACCGTGGCAAGGCTTGCCTCGGAACGGGCCGAGGCGGTTTTCGCGGGCCGGACCATTGAGCGAATGGTGGGGGGCCTCGGCTTTCATTCCGTTGATTTCGGCAAGGCCGGATACGAGGCCCCTGCCGGGCTCGGGTTTGCCGATTTTGCCGTGCTGTGCCGGACCCGGCGCCAGACGGAAGTTTTTGCCGATGTCCTTGAGTCGGCGGGCATCCCCTGCCACGTGGTGAGCAAACAGAGCATTTACGCGGCCCGGGGCGTGGGCGAAGCGATTTCCCTGCTGCGGCTGATGGAGGGGCAGGCCACCTTCATTGACCTGGAAAAGGCCGGAGGGGTGCTTTACGGCGCTGTCGCGGCAAAACAGCAGGCCTTGCTTGCCGCATGGGCAAAAGCGCGCAACCTGCCGGCAGCCGAGGTCCTTGCCGCCACCGAGCGGTTTCCGGTGCCCGGCCTTTCCCGGGCGGCCCAGCGCAGGCTGGCCGGGGCGGCCCGCACCGTGGCGGAGTTACAGGCCCGGGCCGGCCATCTTCCGGTTGCCGGGCGGCTGCGGTTTCTGGTAGAAAACCTGGAACCGCTTGCGACCCTTGCAACCGAAAGTAAAAAGAACCGGGAAGCTTTTGATGCGGCGGTTGAAGCGGCCCGGCCCGCCGGAACAGACGCAACCGCTTTTTTTGATACCGTGGCACTGGCCGCGGATGCCGATGCCGTGATGCCGGGTGTGGACCGGGTGCGTCTGATGACCCTGCACGCGGCCAAGGGCCTTGAGTTTGCCGTGGTGTTTGTGGCCGGCTGCGAAGAGGACCTGATCCCGTTTTCAGGGTACGGCGACAGGGCGACCGATATTGACGAGGAGCGGCGGCTTTTTTACGTGGCCATGACCCGGGCAAAAGAGCGGCTTTTCCTGACATGGGCGAAAAACCGCACCCTTTACGGCAAAAAAATGGAACGTTCCCTTTCCCGGTTCGTGGCGGATATCGAAGCCGGCCTGAAGGAACAGGCCGCGGTGGAGGCGGACAGGCCGCCAAAAGACGGGCATGTGCAGATGGAGCTGTTTTGATGGCAAAGCAAAAAGGTCAATAGCTGTGTTGCGCTGCAGCCCTCGTCACTGCGGCATACGACAAGTACGCATCATTCCTCGGGCCTTGCGACGCCTTGCTCTTGATCTTTTTGCTTTGCCATCCGATACCGGTTTGGCTGTTTCGTGGTCAGGACATGTCTTACGAACGTCAATGGATAACGATGAAGACTGCGATCAAGATGAAAGCCCGGAATGGAAAAGGAGCAACATGGAAGAGCGGTTGATTGAGACAAAGACACTGGCCAACGGCCTTGAGATGAGCCTCTATGACGCCTCCCGGAAAATAGCCGGAGACCGGTGGTATGTGATGTTGCTGGCCAGGGTGGTGGTGCCGGTGCGGGAGGGTTTCCTGGGGCGGGGCGCTGATGCCATGGACCCGGCCGATGCGCAAAAAATCCTGGGAGAAACAGTGATGTTCGAGCAGCGGCGGGAACGCAACTTTGTCGATGATAATGACAAAACAGCGGTGTTCGACAACCTTTACCAGACGTTCTTGTCCGGCACCGGCGCCTACGTGGCTCATCCTGATTTCCCGGCACGGTTTATCAGAAAGCGGCTTTCAGAGTGTTTGGCAGGATAGATTTCCCGTGCTAAAATAATACATCTTTATGAGACGGAAAATGGCGTCAACGGGACGTGCAGGCGGCAGGTGACGGAATGGCACATCGCAGGATCATAAGAGGGCCGGCAGGGCGAATGCTTCTGGCGCTCCTTTTTATTGTTATCGGACCGGTGTTCCTGAATGCCGATGTCTACAAGTACATCGACAAGGACGGTGTGCTGCATTTTACCGACCGGCCCGGAGGTGACGGGTTTTATCTCTACCTGGCGGTGGATGAAAAGGGCTCCACCGCTTATGACCGGTCCGACTATGACACCTGGATTCGGGAGGCGGCGGGAAAATACCGGATATCCTTCGGTCTGCTCAAGGCCCTGATCAAGGTGGAATCCAATTTCAACGCCCGGGCCGTCTCTCCGGCCGGCGCAAAGGGCTTGATGCAGATCATGCCCCATAATTTCCGGGCACTGGATATCCGTGATCCCTTTGATCCCTGCCAGAACATCATGGGCGGTGCCCGGTATCTTCGGGAAATGCTCAACCGGCATGACGGCAACCTGCAACTGGCCCTGGCCGCCTACAATGCCGGCCCCAATGCCGTGGCCCGGTATGGCCGGGTCCCTCCCTATACCGAGACCATGGACTACGTCCGGAAGGTGATGAAGTATTATATCGTCTACAAGTAAAAAGCCGTACTTCCCCACCCCCCGATTGTTTTATCCGGTGTTTTTTTGCATCGACAGGCCTGAAAATCACAGGCAAACGCCTTGCAATCCGCCGGTCCCTGGACTACAATCAGCCCAATAATTTTTCGAAAAACGGCGGGGATTTATCCCCGGAAAACCGGAAGGATGGCAAAGCGGGATGGAACCGATTCAGGGAGTTGTGCTGGGTATCATTCAGGGACTGACCGAGTTTCTGCCGGTCTCCAGTTCCGGGCATCTGGTGCTGGTCCAGCATCTGTTCGGCATCACCGAACCGGCCCTTTTTTTTGACGTGAGCCTGCATATGGGCACCCTTCTGGCGGTGCTTATCGTTTTTCGCAACGACCTCGGAATGATGGCGGTATCGGTGAAGCAAGGCATTGCCGCCATGCTCGGTGGCACCGCCGTCAGGTTCGACCGGGGCGCGGAAGGCCTCAAGCTGGCGCTCTTGATCGTTGTGGGGTCGGTGCCGACAGCCATTCTGGGACTGTGCCTCAAGCAGGTCGACCACCTGTTTTTCTCCCTGCCCCTGGTGGGGGCCATGATGCTGGTTACCGGCACCCTGTTGTGGCTGACCCGGGGCCGGGACAGCGATGGCGTCGGCGTGCCCGGATTTTCAAAGGCCCGGGCCTTCTGGATCGGCACCGTCCAGGGGCTGGCCGTGCTGCCCGGCATCTCCAGGTCCGGGGCCACCATTGCCGCCGGGCTTTTTCTGGGACTGGACCGGGCCACCGCGGCGCGGTTTTCTTTTCTGCTCTGCATTCCGGCCATTGTCGGTGCTGAGCTGCTTTCCGTCGCAGACCTGTTTTCCGGACAGGCCAGGCTGGACGCGGCCACGGTGCTGGGCACCCTGACCGCGTTTGTCGTAGGCTATTGGGCCTTAAAAGTGCTGATCCGGATTGTGCAACAGGGCCGGTTCTATCTTTTTGCCCCTTACTGTTTTGTCCTGGGTGGCGTGACACTCTGGATGGGTATGCGGTAAAAGGGGGATGGGAATAAGGCGGTTTTTTGAGGCGATTTTGATCCCGATCCCGATAACGATTTCGGAAGAGAAAGTATTTTTCAAAAGGACACAAGGAGGGACCTGATGGACGCAAAAATTTTCAGGGAATATGACATTCGCGGCGTAGCCGGCACTGATCTTACTGAAGCCGACGTGCTGCTGATCGGCAAGGCCGCCGGCACCTACCTGCGGAACCACGGCAAGTCTTTTGTCGCCGTGGGCCGGGATTGCCGCCTGACCTCACCCTCCTACGCGGAGAAAATCATTGAGGGGCTTCGGTCCACCGGGTGCGATGTGCTGGAGCTGGGGATCTGCCCAACCCCGGTGTTCTATTTTGCCATTCACCATTTTAAAACCGGGGGCGGGGTCATGATCACGGCCAGCCACAACCCGCCCGAGTACAACGGGTTCAAGCTCTGCATCGACCTGGATTCCATTCACGGCAAGGACATTCTGCAACTTAAAAAAATCATTGACGCAAAAGATTTTGTCGCCGGGTCCGGCTCCCTGGAGTCCGCCGATCCGGTGGCGCCCTACCGTCAATACGTGGAGTCCAACATCTCCCTGTCGCGGAAGCTCAGGGTGGGGGTGGATGCCGGCAACGGAACGGCCGGTGTGGTGGCGGTGCCGGTTCTCAAAGCCCTTGGCTGCGAGGTCCATGACATTTACTGCGACATGGACGGCACCTTTCCCAACCACGAGGCCGACCCCACGGTGCTCAAGAACATGACCGATCTTATCGCCATGGTGCGGGAAAAAAAACTGGACGTGGGCATCGGGTATGACGGCGACGGGGACAGAATCGGCGTGGTGGATGAAAACGGCGACATTGTGTACGGAGATAAACTGATCATTCTCTTTGCCCGGGAGATTCTTTCCCGCAAGCCCGGCGCGGTCTTTGTGTCCGAGGTCAAGTGTTCCAAGGTGATGTACGATGACATTGAAAAGCACGGGGGCCGGCCCATCATGTGGAAAACCGGCCACTCCCTGATCAAGGCCAAGATGAAGGAAGAAAAAGCGGCCCTGGCCGGGGAGATGAGCGGCCATATCTTTTTTGCCGACCGGTACCTGGGCTATGACGATGCCGTCTATGCCTCCTGTCGTCTGCTGGAGCTGATTGCCGACGCGGGCAAACCGATCTCCTCTCTGCTGTCCGACATTCCCAAAACGTTTACCACCCCGGAAATTCGGGTGGAGTGCCCGGACGACAAGAAGTTTGACCTGGTAAAAAGGGTCACCGAGCATTTTCGCAAGACCCACAAGGTGGTGGACATCGACGGCGTGCGGGTGCTCTTTGACGACGGCTGGGGGCTGGTGCGGGCCTCCAACACCCAGCCGGCCCTGGTGATGCGGTTTGAAGCCATGTCCGAAGACCGGCTTGCCGAGATTCGCAAACTGGTGGAAGACGCGGTGGAGCGCTTCAAATAGGCGATTCTTTGCTTTTATCCCAATCCAAATCGGTATCGGTATCGGAATCGAATCGATCCCGATTTTGATTGTCACAGAAGAGCTACAGTCCTCATGGATTACATATCAACAGACGCGGCGCCGGCGGCGGTGGGCCCTTATTCTCAGGCGGTCAAAACCGGGAACCTGCTTTTCTGTTCCGGCCAGATCGGGCTGGTGCCCGGCACCAAAATGCTGGCGGGAACCGATACGGCAAGCCAGGCCCGCCAGGCCCTGGAAAACATGGGCGCCGTGTTGAAGGCCGCCGGGCTGGGACCGGATCAGGTGGTTAAAACAACGGTCTTTCTTGTGGGCATGGCCGATTTTGCCCTGGTCAATGACATCTATGCCGGTTTTTTCGGGCGCCACAAGCCGGCCCGGTCCACGGTTCAGGTGGCGGCCCTGCCCCTGGGGGCCCGGGTGGAGATCGAGTGTATGGCCGTCTTTTCCTAATCATGGCGGCTTACAGGGGCAGAGAAAGTACATGACAACATTGATTCAAAACGGTTTGCTGGTGCTGGCATCCGCGTCACCGCGGCGTAAACACCTTCTGGAACAGGCCGGTCTTTCTTTTGTCATACAGGAGAGCAGCGTGGACGAAGCGGCCGAACCCTGGACCGGGAATCCGAAAAAATACACCACCACCCTGGCCCTGGCCAAGGCCAATGACGTGGCTGTTGCGCGGCCGGACAGCTGGGTGGTGGGGGCCGACACCATCGTGGTGATGGACGGCGATCTTTTGGGAAAGCCGGACTCCGTGGCCGATGCCCGGCGCATGCTGGGCCGGCTTTCCGGCGCCACGCACCGGGTCTATACCGGGTTTGCCGTGGTGTGCCGGGCCAGGGACCATGCTTATACCGAGGTGGCGGAAAGCCGGGTGACCTTTAAACCGCTTTCCAATGATGAGATAGAGTGGTATGTTTCCACTCGAGAACCTTATGATAAGGCCGGGGCTTACGCCATCCAGGGACTTGGGACCTTTTTTGTTCAATCCGTCAATGGCTCCTACACCAATGTTGTGGGGCTGCCTGTCTGCGAAGTGATGACCCATCTGCTGGCTCACAAGGTCGTCGGCCTTCCCCGTACCGGGAAGGTCTAAATTCCATACCAAAGGCATTGAACAATGAAAAAGCTGTTGCTGGTTCTGCCCCGCCATGAGCAGGGGTTCTGGGGCCATGTTTCCGGATCCGGCAAGGCGGGCATGGTCCGCCTGAGCCTTTCCACTGTGGCGGCACTGACCCCGGACCACTGGCAGGTGGAGATTCTCGATTCACGGGTGACGCCGGTAAACTATGACGCACCGGCGGACCTCGTGGGGATCACCGCCTTTACCGCCGAGATTCCCAGTGCCTATAAAATCGCCGACGGCTTTCGGCAAAAGGGTACGCCCGTTGTCATGGGCGGATTTCACGTGTCGGCCCTGCCGGAGGAGGCCCTTGAACACGCCGACAGCGTGGTGGTGGGCGAGGCCGAGCCGGTGTGGAAGCATGTGCTGGCCGATGTCGAAGCAGGGCACCTGAAACCGGTTTACAGGGCCGACCGGGTAGTTGACATGGGCCACATGGCCGTTCCCTGCCGCCACCTGCTGAACCGGGACATGTATTCCACTGGGTTTTACACCATTCAGGCGACCCGGGGGTGCCCCTATAACTGTGAATACTGCGCGGTCTCCGCTTTTTTCGGGCGGACCTACCGGACCCGGCCCGTTGCCCAGGTGATCGAAGAGATCAAAGGGTTTGACACGAAAAGCTTTTTTTTCGTGGACGACAACATCACCGGCAAGGTCGATTATGCCAAAAAACTGTTTCGCGCGCTGATACCCTTAAAGCGTACCTGGGGCGGTCAGACCGCCATCACCATCGCCACGGACGAAGATCTGCTCTCCCTGTACGCGAAAAGCGGGGGGCAGTATGTGTTTATCGGTTTTGAATCCCTGTCTGAAAAAAATCTTGCCCGCATGAACAAGTCCTGGAATTCGCCGGAGACCTATGTGAAGGCGATCGCAAAGATTCATAAAAAGGGCATCAACATTCTGGGCAGCTTCATCTTCGGCCTGGATGATGATGACCCGGGTGTGTTTCAGCGCACCGTGGAGTTTGTCCGCAAAAGCAAGATTGACGCGGCCCAGTTTCATATCCTGACCCCTTTCCCCGGTACGCGGCTCTATGATAAGATGGCCGCAGACGGCCGTATCACCAGCCGGGAATGGGGCCGGTACCACACCAGCGATGTGGTGTTTGCGCCGGTTTCCATGACCGCGGAGGAGCTTCAGGACGGTTACTGGTGGGCCTTTCGCAAAAGCTATTCCATTGCCAATACCTTAAAACGGTGTCTGCGAAGCCCGCGCAATATCAAATCCAGGGTGGCCCTGAACCTGGGTTATCGCAAGAAGGCCATGCGGATGCCCAAAGCCGCCCTGCACGGCACAACAGTGTGAGATGAAGGGAAAACTGGAACAGGTCAGAAAACGGATTCAAGCCGCGGCCGGGGGGTGCGGCCGGGATCCGGCAACCGTCCGGCTGGTGGCGGTAAGCAAGACCCAGCCGGTTTCCCGTATCGCTGAGGCCATTGCCGCCGGCGCCACCGACCTGGGTGAAAACTACATTCAGGAAGCCAAAGAAAAAATCGAGTCCCTGGCCGGCCATCCGGTCTGCTGGCATTTTATCGGCCATCTTCAGTCCAACAAGGCAAAAATCGCGGTATCGCTGTTTGACTGGATTCATACCGTGGATTCGGTCAAGCTGGCCGCGGAGATCGACAAACAGGCGGCCAGGCTGGGGAAGGTCCAGAAAATTCTCATCCAGGTCAACACCGGGCAGGAGGCGTCCAAGTCGGGGGCGGCCCCTGACGATCTAGCCGGCCTGGTGACCGAAATCAGCCGGTTTGCGAACGTTGCCGTTCGGGGCCTGATGGCCATCCCCCCGTTTTCCGATGATTCCGAAGCGGTGCGGCCCCATTTTCAGCGGTTGCGAAAACTGGCAGCCGCCATTCAGGCGCAGCAGATTTCCAATGTAACCATGGACGAACTCTCCATGGGCATGAGCGGCGATTTTGAGGCGGCCATCGCGGAAGGGGCCACCATGGTTCGCATCGGCACCGCCATATTCGGAGCCCGGCAATGAAGATTCTGATTCACATCTGCTGCGCGCCCTGTTCCATCTACCCGGTCCGGGTGCTGCGGGAACAGGACATGGAGGTGATGGGATTTTTTTACCGGTACAACATTCATCCCTTTACCGAGTGCCTGAAACGGGAAAATGCCCTGAAAGACTATGCTCCGTCCATTGACCTGCCCGTGATCTACCAGCAGGGCTACGACATTGAGCAGTTTTTTCGCGGCGCGGTTTACCGGGAGTCCCAGCGGTGCCTGGGCTGCTACCACGAACGGCTCAGGACCACGGCTCGCATGGCCAAAAAGGGAAAGTTCGACGCGTTCACCTCAACGCTTCTTTACAGCAGGTTCCAGAACCACGAGGCCATTCGGGAGATCGGCGAATCCGAGGGCAAGGCCGCGGGGGTACCGTTTTATTACCGGGACTTTCGTGAGGGGTGGAAAGAGGGCATTGCCGTGTCAAGGGAGCTGGGCATGTACCGCCAGCAGTACTGCGGCTGCATCTACAGCGAAAAGGAGCGGTACTACGATAAGTCGTAGGGAAAAAGGGCTCAGAACATCTCTTTAAGATAGAAAAACAGCACCGTGATGCAATAGGCCAGCTTGAGGGCCATGCCCACGATGTTGCCCACCACCACGCCCCACCCGGCCCTCAGGGCAGGGCCGGTCGTTTTACCGGCCACCATCTCGCCGATCACCGCGCCTGCCACGGCCCCCGGAAAAACGCCAAAGGGCGGAAAAATAAAAAGGCCGATCAGCATGCCGCCGGCCGATCCCCAGATCCCGGCCTTTGTGGCCCCGTACCGCCGGGCCCCGGCAATGGATGCCACGTAATCCAGCACCACGGAGAGCAGGACCGCCAGCACCCCCATGACCACCAGAAAGGTAAGGCCAAAGGGCTGCCACGCTTTTGCCAGACTGAGCAGGATCAGGGCCAGATAGCTTAGCACCGGGCCGGGCACCACCGGCAGCAGGCAGCCCGCAATACCGGCCAGTGCCAGCAGAATACCGAGAATGATCAAAGTAACGGATGCCATTGGCACACCTTATCCCGTAAGTCCGATGCGTTTTCCGACCGCCTCTGCCTGGGCCACGATCCGGTCAAAAAGTTCTGCCACCGTGGGAATATCATGCACCAGGCCGATGCCCTGGCCGCAGGAGATCACCCCGGCATCCAGGTCCCCGGTGGCATACATGTGCCGGGCCTTGTCGCCGGCCACCACGCTGATCACCTCGTTGAAATCGCCGCCTTCGGCCTCTATTTTGGCGCATTTTTGGGCCGCGGCATTGTCCCACACCCGGTGGGTGGCGCCGATGGAGCGCATGATCAGCCGGGTCTCCAGCTCGGTGGCGTTCATTAACGCCTTTTTCAGGTTTTCGTGAATGGGGCACTCCCGGGTCACCAGCAGGCGGCTGCCCATGATCACGGCCCCGGCCCCCAGGGCCAGGACGGCCAGCAGGCCCCGGCCGTCGGACACGCCGCCCCCGCCGATCACCGGCACCTTGACCGCGTCCACCACCGACGGCACCAGCACCAGGGTGCCGATGTCCAGCTTGCCCGTGGCGCCGCCGTTTTCATACCCCACCACGGTGATCATGTCGGCCCCCAGGGTTTCCGCCTTCTGCGCGTACCGGATGCCCACGCACTTGTGTATCCAGGTCATGCCCGCGCTCTTGAACCGGCCGCACAGATCCTCGGGGGCCGAGTGGCCCGAGGTCTCCACGACCCTGACGCCCTTTTCCACCATCACGTCGAGGTAGATGTTGTTGTCAATGGCGGTCATGGCCGGAAACAGGTTGATGTTCACGGCAAAGGGTTTGTCCGTGAGCTGCTGCACCTCGTCCACGGCCGCGGCAAAATCTTCCCGCGTCTTGTAGATGGCCGAGGCCAGAATGCCCAGTCCCCCGGCATTGGAAATGGCGGCGGTAAACCGGGCGTCGGTGATCGACATCATGGTGCCCCCGAGAATCGGGTGGGCAATGCCCAGCTTCTGAGTGACGACCGTTGTGATCATAGAATCTCCTTAGCGGTTTTGTTTACGGTTTGAAATCTTTCTTATGCTCCGTGTCGTTTCCCCTTGAACCCTTGAATCCTTGACCCCTCAAACCTGTTTACGTGTTCGAGGAAACGACATGTTTGTCATACCGGGGACCCATTTATTTCCACGGTATCCAGGTAGATTTTCACCGTGGTCAGGGTGTTGACAAACATATGTTTTCCCGCCTGCGCCAGGGTCTGCGGGTCGGTATCGCCGCACAACTGCGAAAAGGTGGCGCCCACCACGTCGGTGGGGTCGGCCTCGGTCATGTTGGCGTTCATGGCGTCAATATAACACCGGGTCCGTTCCCGGATGGCCTCAAAATAGTCAATGGCCGTACCGGCGGCGCCGGCCGAGGCCAGGGCCGATATTTTTCCGGAAAATTCGTGCATGGAAAACCAGAAGGCCTGGGCCAGTTCGTTTTTCGCGGGATGGTCGGCCATGAAATAAGAGACGGCCCACCCGGTAAAAACGATCCGCAGGATCTGAATCTCGTACTCCACGGCGGTCTTGTTGATGCGCGGGTCGCCATCGGGCAGTTTTGCCAGTTCACGCTTGATCTCCTCCCGGTTCATGGCCACCCCGGTCAGCACCTCAACGGCCTGATCTATGGCGGCGGCTGCTTTTTCGTCGGTCATTCCAAACTCCTTATCCGGTATTTTCTTGACACTTCCTGTCAGTCTATTTCATACTGATCCATATTTGTAAATACCATTGTGGAGAGGCTTTCGTTACCCTGTTGTGCCTTACTCTTAATCTTACTCTTACTCTGATGCGTTTAATTCCAAGCGTAAAGTTTGGTTGAGATTGGGTGGCCGATTAAGAGTAAGAGTAAGAGTATAAAAATACAAGAGCGGGGTATTTTTCAAACATTCGGCCTGCCCCGATAAATAAGGGAGACATACCAATGATCCAGATCACCATTCCCGGATACAAAACCCTTCATCTGTCTCACCTGGTGATGGACTACAACGGCACTCTGGCCCGCGACGGAAAGCTGATTGACGGTGTTGCCGACCTCTTGCATCGGCTTTCAAAGGAGTTGTCGATTCATGTGATCACCGCCGACACCTTTGGCCGGGCCAAAGCCGAGTTGGAAGGCCTGCCGGTGTCGCTCTGCATCCTGCCAGAGGAAAAGCAGGACAAGGGCAAGCTGAACCACATCCAGCAGCTCGGGGCCGACACCGTGGTGGCCATTGGCAACGGCCGCAACGACAAGCTCATGCTGGAGCATGCGGCCCTGGGCATTGCCCTGCTTCAGGAAGAAGGCGCCTGCGCCGAAACCCTGACCGCCGCCCATATGGTGTGTCGCACCATCATTGATGCCTTGAACCTGCTCACCAACCCCAAGCGGTTGATTGCCGGGTTGAGAAGGTGAGGGGGGGCTGACCGATTTACACCTCCTTTTGCCTACCGCCTATTATGTTCTTAAGAATGCGTGGGGAGTGAATAAGCAGATAACAAAATCAAAGAGAGCCGATAGATTCGCTTCGATCGATTTCTCGTAACGCAGACGCCCGTTGGGCATTGAAAAGGGGGTAAAGGGTTCAAGTCTGCTCTTGACTCTTTTGGCCTTAAAAAAATGCCATAAACAGATTGGAGCTTCATTGGCTTCAGCCGCACTGGGGTGCGGCGCTCCCGCTCTTTGCCACGGCCGGGTTTCGATCCCGATCCCGAGTCCGATAACGATTTCGAATAAAAGAAGGAGACAGTAATGTTATTTGCCTTTGAAGGAAAGCGGCCACGGGTTGGAAAGAACAGTTACGTGAGTGCGACCGCCCAGGTCATCGGGGATGTGGTGATCGGGGACCAGTGTTATGTGGGCCACGGGGCCATTATCCGGGGAGATTACGGCCGGGTGGAGATCGGTGACGGCACGGCCGTTGAAGAGGGGGTAATCATTCATTCTCCGCCGGATATCACCCAGTTCATCGGGAAACATGTGACCCTGGGCCATGGCGCTGTGCTTCACGGCATCATGGTCGGTGATTTTGCGGTGATCGGTATGGGGGCCATTCTCAGTGTGCTTTCCAAAGTGGGGGAGTGGGCCATTGTGGCCGAAGGCGGTGTGGTCAAGGCCAACCAGGAGGTGCCCGCCGGCAAGGTGGCGGCCGGGAACCCGGCGGCAGTGGTCCGGGATGTTCAGGAAAGAGACAGGCAACTGTGGACCATGGGAAAGCAGGTGTATGTGGATTTGGCCGCGCGGTACCTGAAATCCGGCATGATCCCGATTGATGAATGACAAAATGCGAGCCCCTGACAATTAAAACGCACCGCAGAGACGCAAAGGACGCAAAGAAAAAATAGCGCCCGTGTGCAAAAAATGGCTGTTTCCCCGCAGAGCGAAACATAATTCTCTGCGCCCTCAGCCCCAGGGCAGGGCCCACCGCACCAGCAGAAAATAGAGCACCGAGCAGATCACAAGATAGATGCAGGGCCGCCACAGGAGCCGATAGACCGGTTGCAGCGAGGTCTCGAAGTAGGCGTTGGAGAGCAGCAGGCAGAGGTGCAGGGGCGACAGCAGCACACCGGCAAACCCGCAGGAGAGGGCCAGCATGAAGTAGGGAATCATGAGATGGGCCTGGTCCTGTGACGTGATCAGGGAGATCAGGATGGGAAAGGCGCTGCCCACGAACGCGATGGTGATGCCGGTGAGCACTCCCGCGATAAAGGGCAGCACAGCGCAAATGGCGGCCAGGGGAATGCCGAGGTGTACCAGCTCCGCTGAAACGGCGTCCACGGCGCCGCTGTCGTCCAGCACCTCCTTGAAAATCATGATGGCCACCACCATGTAAACGATTTTAAATACCTGGGGACCGACCATGATGGCCCGACGGTCTTTCCATGGAATGCGGTTGGCCCGCCACACAAGAAAAATCCCCGCGCACAGGGACACCACCAGCCCGGTCTCCTTGGCCACGGAGAGTTCGGGAAACCCCAGGGAGACGAGCCAGCCGATCAGCAACCCGGCACCGATCACCACCAGGATGGGAGAAATTTCTTTTAGAAAGGGGACAGCCGACGGCCGGCCGCCAGGATGGGGTGGCGGGGCGGCCAGCTGAAATTTGCCCACCGGCAGCCACCCGATTCGCATGACCACCAGGGTCAGTGGAAACATCAGTCCCATGAACAGGGGCAGGTTGATGTCGGCCAGCAGCGTGGCCAGCAGAATGCCGGGATACATGGGCCACCAGTATTCCCAGATGTGCCGGAACCAGTAGTTGATGTAGCTCAGGGTGGCGCCGGACAGGCCGGACCGGTTGCCGATCTCCTTGACCATGGGCGCGGAAAACACGGCGCCGCCCGGCATGGGCAGCAGACCGATTAAGGCGGGAAAGATCGACAGGTTGAGTTTTGGACTGCGCACCAGTCCCTGGAACGACGTAAGCAGGCGGCGCAACTGGCCGTACTGTTCCATACTGCTGCTGAACACGATGATCAGGGCCACGATGACGCAGAGACTGATGGTCTTGGGGTGGAACAGGCCGTTAAACACCGCCGTGGCTGAGGCTCTGACCGGCAGCATAAAAAACAGGGCCACCAGCAGGGCTCCGGCCAGAAAGGCGGATGCCAGGGATATCTCTTTTCTTATCAAAAGGACAATGGCCGCAAAAATCACGGCTATTTTTACCATCGCGGGAATCGTGAAAAAAAGGTTCATTGTGATAGCGTATGGCCCGTGTATGTAACGAGGGTGTCAGGCGGAGCCTTTGTTCTTTTCAAGAAACGCCTGGTACGCCACGGAGGGGTTAAAGGGCGTACTGTTTTTCATGGTGGCAATTTCATTGAGGGCCTCCCGGATCTCTTTTGTCTCCGCCTCCTCAATCTTCCTGATGATACCGTGTTCATACCTTACGGTTCCCAGAGAAAACCGGCCCCCGGTTTTTTTCAGGTAGGCTGTTACCACCGCTTTTATCGCCTGCCAGGTCTCTTTGCGGTACTGGCTCTCCAGGGGGACCAGGCTGTCGGCCGCCACAGTCTGCCGGGTGTGGAAGCGGGCCATGAAATAGCGTCGCGCCAGGGTCGTCCAGAGGACAAAGACCAGGGCCGCGCAGGTGCCGCCAGCGGCGTACAGCAGGGGAGACAGGGGCAGAAGCCCGCCTTGCACCAGGCCCAGCCCGGCGCCGGCGCCGGCCACCAGCGAGACCAGCAGCCCGGCCAGGGAAAACCGGGCCAGGGCCCCTCTGCGTTTTTTTCCGTAGGCCAGTAATGTCTCAAGGATCAGGGAGAGCCGCTCGCTGTGGGTTTCTAAAAACGTGGCCAGGTGATCCAGATGGTAGCGCGGGGCCTGCATCAGGGCCGCCTTCAGCTCGTCCCGCTGGTTTTCCAGCAATGAGAGATAGGCCGCTGTCTCGGGCCGCCGGCCGTTGGCGCCGGCCTGGGCCGCGGCCCTCTGGGAGTAGGTGAGCCGAATGGGCGGAATGTCCTTGCGCCCGGTGATCTGGGAGAGGTTCCAGCAGAGCGTGCCGTAAACCCGCAGCAGGTCGGTGAGGGACGCGCACTCGTCAATTCGGTTTAAAACAAACAGCACCCGGTCTTCAAAGGTGTGGGCCGGCAGGGTGTCCCGCAGGCTGATGTGGGCCTCCCGCACGGTGCCGGCCTTGTGCGGGTCAAACATCACCAGCACCAGGTCGGCGATATGGGCCAGGTCCCCCACCACCTCCTGGTAGTTGTAGCCCCGGTCCCGCTCGGTGATGCTGTCCAGCATTCCCGGCGTATCGATGATGGCAAAATTTTTCAGAAACGGGGAGTTGACCTTTTTCAGGCAGAAGTGAGAGGCAAACTGCTGGCCGTGCCGCTTCATGCCTTCAAAGGGAAACTCCTGGTTGGCCAGCAGGTACTTGCCGTCCCGGTGTTCGGTGACCCGGATGTCGCCTTCGTCCAGCGCGGTTTCATCGCAGGTCAGCACGGTAAAGGAGTCGTCGGTGGGGGCCTGGCCCGTGGCCTGAATGTCGGCGCCCAGAAAATCGTTGATCAGGGTGGATTTGCCCGATGAGTAGTTGCCGATGATCAGCACCAGGGGACGCCACTTGATTTTGGACTCCAGGGGCGAGTCGCTGTACCCGTAGCGCAGGGCAATGGGCGTCATTCGGTTTTCCACCAGATCCAGCAGTTCGGCCTGAAGCGAGTGAATGTAGTTCTCCGTGTACATGGATGCCTCGCTTTTTCCATCTTTGTTCATATAGTGCTCTGATAAATGGGTGGTTGGGCGGCGCCGCCGTTTTTATTCATGCTATCAGCTATCAGAAGGCCGCCGAAGAGTCAAGAAGCATATTGGCCGGTCTTTTTTGTTGACGCGTGCCCGTTGGCACGGTTACACTCTGAAAAATCGGCCGGTTACAACGCCGGTAAATCTCATTTTCAACCACGTCACGCCGTTGAGGGAGGCTGCCATGAAAGCACTTTCCGTGTTTCGCGATTACAAACAACAGAACAGAAAGATCACCATGCTCACTGCCTATGACTATCCCACTGCGGTGCTGGAAGACCGGGCCGGCATCGATATTCTGCTGGTCGGCGACAGCGTGGGCAGAAACATTCTGGGCTATGCCAGCGAACTGGAGGTGACCATGGAGGACATGCTTCATCATGTCCGGGCCGTGGCCAGGGGCGCAAAACAGGCCCATGTGATGGGCGACATGCCGTATCGTTCCTGCGATACACCGGCCCTGGCCCTGGAAAACGCCCGGCGGATGAT
The DNA here is from genome assembly GCA_034189195.1 of Thermodesulfobacteriota bacterium. Classification (GTDB taxonomy): domain Bacteria; phylum Desulfobacterota; class Desulfobacteria; order Desulfobacterales; family Desulfosudaceae; genus Desulfosudis. The sequence continues at coordinate 41,472 of JAXHVI010000110.1, forward strand.
GGATGCCGGTGCCCACAGTGTCAAGATCGAGGGCGAGCAGGACATGGTGGACCGGATCAAGTACGTGGTGGATGCCGGTGTCCCGGTGTGCGCTCATATCGGATATACGCCCCAGACCTCGGGCAAGGCAGCGGTCCAGGGCAAGGATATTGACCGGGCCAAGGCCCTGATCGACGCGGGCCTTCAGCTTGAGAAAGCCGGCGCGGACATGGTGGTATTTGAGCTGATTCCCGAACTGCTGGCAAAAGAGATCACAAATCTGCTTTCCATGCCCACCATCGGCATCGGCGCGGGCCGGTTCTGCGACGGCCAGGTCCAGGTCTACTGCGACATTGTCGGCCTTTCCGAGCGGGTTTTTCGCCATGCCAAAGCCTACGACACCCTGGGCCAGCGTTACCAAGACGCCTTTGCCGCCTATGCCCGGGAAGTGACCGCCGGCGCCTTTCCCACCAGCGAAAACGCCGCGGCCCTGCCCGATGACGTGGCCGGCCAGGTCAGGGAGTGGGTCCGGGAGAAATACGGCAGATAATGGAGATCCGCGACCTGTTTGATCAGTGCGCCACGGCCTATGACCGGGACCGGCCCGTGCTGGTGCCCTGCTTTGACGATTTTTACGGCGCGGCCCTTTCCGCTGTATCCTTTGACCGGAATGCTCCGATAAAGGTTCTGAACCTGGGGGCCGGCACCGCCGGTGTCCACACCCAGGTAAGGACGGTCGGGTTGTTTTCCAGGTATGAAGCGTAGCTGCGGAAGTCCGCTTCGGTATATGACCGGGCAGCAGGATGGCCGCCGGTGCCAGCGTCAGCAGGGCAGGCGAAAGGCCGGCCCGGATCAGCATCATTTTCCAGTCGTTGGCGTCCACGTCCATGTCGAGGACCGCCACAACGCTTCCGGTTCCCGTATAGGCGCCGGCGCAGAGGATGAGATCGTCCAGCCGCTGAACAAAGGTGGTTTTCGGCTCGATCTGTCGATTGACGGGGTTTTCATATCAGGAATTTGGATAAATAGGTTTCTGCTCGATCCCGATCCCGATTTCGATTCGGATAATGAAAACAGGGAATGCCTTTTATGGTTTGGCATTCCCTGTCGAAGGGTCGATATGCAGGGCCGGGTCAGGGCCGGATGGTGATGGTGGGAAAGAGCCCTTTCAGGTCTCCTTCGGAATAGGGTTGCAGGGTGTTAAAGGATATCTTCTGGTTGATCTGGGCGTGGCCCAGGCTGCAGGTGCCGTCGCAAAACGCGCCGTTGGCCTCCAGAATGTGGTGAATGCGATGTTCAAAGGCCTCCACAAAGGCCTTGCCGCTGCCTTCAAAAAACAGGTCGCCCATGGAAAAGTGGTCGGACACGGCGGCAAACTTTTTGATGGAAATGGTATTGGTCTGAATGTCGGCGGGACCGGTGATCATGCCCCAGGCCAGGTGGTCGTCGGGAATGGCCAGGGGCATTTCCGCGTCGATGATGGTGTGGGGCATGATGATGCAGCCATTGCCGATCTTGAGCTTGGTTTTGGGCCGGCCGTTCAGAAAACTGTTGAACCCCACAAAGACGTTTTTGCCCAGCTCCGCGTCCAGAATCTTGGCGCCGTGGGCCGTCACGTTGTTGCCCTCCAGCCGGGAGTTAACGATATAGCAGTTCTCCTGGGCGTTGGCGCCCGTGCCCATCCATGCGTTGTCCAGAAAGGCCCGCTGGGCCACCAGCACGTTGTCGCTGATGTGGGTGTCGCCCTTGACCAGGGCGTACCGGTCCACCGACGCCGTGTCCGGCACGGCCACGGGATGCTCGATGTGAACCCGGTCAAAGATGTTCTGAAAATCCTCCTTGCACGCCTCGGCCACCTCCATGAAAATACCGGTGGGCGCCGATCCGGTGGTGTAGCGAATATATTTTTCCAGCCGGCTTCGGTCGTACTGGTAGAAGAAGTTGAACGCGCCGGGGCTGCGCACCCAGATGGTGCCCGGCTTGATGCTCATGTGGCTTATTTCGCCGGCCTGCACATAGGAAAAGGTGCCGATGATGCAGTCCCTTAACGTGGTGAGGTCGGCCGTGGCAAAGGGGCCGAGAAAACAGCCGTCGCAGGGAGAACCGTGAATGTTGGCATAATGGGTGGAGATGGTGTCTTTGATGAAAAACCGTTCCAGGGATTCCGGGTCGTGGGAGAAGTTGTGCACCAGGGTTTTGACCAGGAAGCTGTCTTCGATGTCGATGCCTTCGTCCCGGGTGATGGGAATTTCAAAATTCTGAAATTTAAAAACGTCTCCCTTTTTTTTGAGTTCGTCGCCCCGCACGTCGCTTTTGTAGACCAGGGAGCTGGCCACCCGGCATTTTCCCAGAAAATAGCTGCCGGCCAGGTTGGCGTGCTGGAACTGAAGGTCCAAGGGGTGATAGTTGGAAATGCCGTAAAAGGCGTAAAACCTGTCCATCTGGCGTAACGGCACCAGGTCCTGAATTACCGGCGTGGCGTCGTAGTTGATCTCCCGCAGGTTGATGTTGGCGCGCTGTATCAGCCTGTCCAGAAGGCGTTGCAGTTCTTTCATCCTGTTTCTCCTGAGGGTTTGTCGGTTGATGGGGCGCCGGCGGCTTCGTGATGACACTCTTCCATGGCGTGGAACACGGCGGCAAACACATCCGCCAGACGAAGGATGCCCACTATCTCACCGTTTCCGGTCACCAGCAGGGAGAGATGGGCGCCGTAGACAAACTGGGGGATCACGCTTTCCAGAGTGGCGTTTTCATCCACATATTCACCGGGGGTGGTGGCTTTCATGAACTGCTCCACCTTCATGGCGGCGGGTGCGGCGCAGATGTCCTTGAGGCTGCGGCCGGCAAATCGCCTTCGGGCCTCCATGGCGCTGATAAACTGCGGGGAAAATCCGAACCGGTCCAGCTGGCGGATGGTCTTGATCTCCCGGTTGTCGACATCGGCGCCAAGGGCGTGCAATACGTTCAGCTGGCTGAGCTTGCCCACCACGTGGTTGTTGCCGTCCATCACCAGGACGGCCCGGTGCTGGTACTTGGAACGGTCGAAATTGAGCTGGGCCTCTTCCAGGGCCAGCACCGCCTCAAACAGGGTGGCGCCCACCGGCACGGTGGCATATTCCGAGATGGGCACCATCAGGTCTTTTACAAGGTAGTTCATAGCACTCTCCACATTGTCGTCCGGAAATCCTATCATGCACCCAGGGGAATATCAATATATGGAAAGCACGCAAAGCACGGATAAAAAAGTAGGGGCAAAGCATCCGCAAAACCGTTGTTGACAAAAACAAAAACAGGGCATAAAAGTCTTACGTCATTATCTTGGGCCTGGCAGACCAGCGTTTCCCCGACAGGGATACAGTGGTGGCCGACCATGAAATTTTCTTGCCGTGAACTACGGAACGGCAGGGGGCCTGGGAAGAAATGAAGGACCGTTTTGTACATCATGGGGAAGCCACATCATGATCATGGGGCTGATTTTGATATCCCTGGCCGTGCTTCTGATCGGCGGCGGAATCTGCGCTCTGATGGGCAGCTTGAAGGGAAGGGCGGTCGCCCGTGCCGGAGTGATGACGGCCCTCGCCGGCGCTGTGCTGGCTGTTGTCGCGGCTGCCGGCGTGTTGTGGACCGGAAGGGAAGCGTCCATTCGCTTGCCGTGGCGGGTGCCTTTCGGCTCTTTTTATATCGCCATTGATCCCCTTTCCGCCTTTTTCATCATCACCGTTTCCATCGTCTGCGCCATGGCCGCGGTTTATGGCGTGGCCTACCTGGACGCCTACAGGGGCAGGAAAAACCCGGGCTCAGCCTGGTGCTTTTTTAATCTGCTGTTTGCCTCCATGCTGCTGGTGGTCGTCTCCAGAAACGGCGTTTTGTTTCTGGTTGCCTGGGAAGCCATGTCCCTGTCCTCCTTTTTTCTGGTGATGTTTGAACATGAAAAGCCGGAGGTGCGGGAGGCGGGCTGGGTTTATCTGGTGGCGGCTCACGCCGGGCAGGCCTGCCTGATGTTCCTGTTCGTCTATCTGGGGGGGCAGAACGCAAGCCTTGACTTTGATGGTTTTACGGCCCCCTTGAGCGCGGCCGCCGCGGGCACGATTTTCCTGCTGGCCGTGGCGGGGTTCGGTGCCAAGGCGGGTTTTCTGCCCATGCACGTATGGCTGCCGGACGCCCACCCGGCGGCACCCTCCCATGTGTCGGCGGTGATGAGCGGCGTGATGATCAAGACGGGAATATACGGCCTGGTGCGGATCGTCTCTCTGCTCGGGCTGCCGGCCCAGTGGTGGGGATGGACCCTGATCCTGGTCGGGGCGGTGTCGGGGGTGACGGGGGTGCTTTTCGCCCTGGCCCAGCACGACATCAAGCGGCTGCTGGCCTATTCCAGCGTCGAAAATATCGGCATCATCAGCCTGGGGCTGGGGCTATGGCTCCTGGGCGTGTCAACGGGCAACGTCGTCCTGGCGGCCCTCGGCCTGATGGGCGGCCTGCTTCATGTGCTGAACCATGCCGTCTTCAAGAGCCTTCTGTTCTTTGGTGCCGGCGCCGTGGCCCACGCCTCCGGCACCCGGAATATGAATTTGATGGGCGGGCTTCAGAAACGCATGCCCCAAACGGCCCTGGCCTTCGGCGTCGGATCGGCCGCCATCTGCGGGCTGCCCCCTTTAAACGGTTTTGTGAGCGAGTTCCTGATTTACCTGGCCGCCTTCGGCATGGTGGCCAGCGGCGGCGCGCCGGGCGGTTCTGTGGCCGGCGGGCTGATCACTCTGGCCGCCATGGGGCTGATCGGGGGGCTGGCTGCGGCCTGTTTTGCCAAGGTTTTCGGCACCGTGTTTCTGGGCGAACCGCGTACCGGCCAGTCAACCGGGGCCCATGAAGTGCCCGGGCCGATGCGGTTTCCCCTGATCTTCCTGGCGGTTCTTTGTGTTGTCCTAGGGTTGGCCGGTCCGCTGGCCGTCAAACTGGTGACCCCGGTGGCCGGGCAGCTGCTGGACAAGACGCAGGTAGCAACGGTATCGGTCATGGCCCGGGGCCTTCTGTGGAAAATCGGCCTGGGAGGATTCGCCCTGATTCTTATCACCGGATTTCTCTGGCGCCTGCGCCGCCGTCTGCTGGCCGGCCGCGTCAATACCGCCAGCCCCACCTGGGACTGCGGTTACGCCGCTCCGGACAGCCGCATGCAATATACGGCATCCTCCTTTGCCTGGCCGGTGACCGCCATGTTCCAGTGGGTGGTGCGGCCGAAGCTTCATGTAAAAATCGGGCAGGAACTCTTTCCCCGCAAGGCCGATCTCTCATCCCGCAGTGATGATATCTTCCGCCAGGGTCTCTTTGACCCGCTCTTCAGGGCGGTCAGCGAGGTGGCCCGGCGGGTTCATGTGCTGCAGGAAGGCCGCAATCAGCTTTATGTGCTGTATATCGCCGTCACCGTGCTGGTGCTTTTGCTGGTCAAGGTGAGATAAACGAATGACCGTCATGACTCCCATTATCAATGTCCTCCTGGCGCTGATCTTATCGCCGCTTCTGATCGGGATCATCAATCGGACAAAGGCCAGATTCGCCGGCCGAAAGGGACAGCCCCTTTTGCAGCCCTATCATGATCTTGTCAAGCTGATGAAAAAAGGCGCGGTTTACAGCACCACCACCACCTGGGTGTTCCGTCTCGGCCCTGTCGCAGGTCTTGGGGCCGTGCTGGTTGCCGTCACGATGGTGCCGTCCGGCGGAATGGGGGGCTTATTCGCTTTTGCCGGCGACTTTATCTTCATGGCGTATCTGCTGGGCCTGGCGCGTTTTGTCACCGTGGTCGCGGCTCTGGATACCGGGTCGGCCTTTGAAGGCATGGGTGCCAGCCGTGAAGTGCAGTTCGCGATTCTGGCCGAGGTCGTGCTGCTGCTGGGCCTGGCCGTGCTGGCCATCGGCACCCGGGAAACAAGCCTGACCGGCATTTACGGAAAACTGTGGGACACCAGCGCACCCGCCCTCGGCCCTGCGGCCCTCCTGGTGGCGTTTGCGTTTTTAATCGTCCTGCTCACGGAGAACGCAAGGATTCCGGTGGATGATCCCAACACACACCTTGAGCTTACCATGATTCACGAGGTCATGGTCCTGGATCATGGCGGCGTTGATCTGGCCTTTATCCAATACGGCGCGGCATTGAAACTGTGGCTGTTTGCCGCGCTGCTGACCGGCCTTGTCATACCGTTTCGGACCGGGACCTTTTACCTTGAAGTGATGATCAACACGGCCGGTATTTTTGCCACCGCTATTCTGGTCGGCGTCATTGAATCGGCCATGGCGCGGCTTCGGCTTGTGTACGTGCCGGAGATGCTGATCGTCGGCCTGGCCGTTACGGTGGCTTCGCTTTTGTGGATTTTGAGGTGATGCATGATGATGTGGACCGATGTTTTTATTCTTGGCCTGGTGTTGACCAACTTTCGCCTGCTGGTCACCAGCCGTCTGGCCGCGGTTATTCAGACAACGGTTTTTCAGGCCGTGGCCCTGATCGCCATCATGCTGACCATGACGCCAAGGCCCTGGTCTCTGTCATTTATGACGCTTTCGCTGATTACCTTTGTGGTCAAGGGCGTCCTCCTGCCATGGCTCCTGTCCAGAGCCATGCGGGAGGTAAAGGTCGTCAGAGAGATTGAACCGCTTGTGGGCTACAGCGCTTCCGTTCTGACAGGCGTTATCCTTCTGGGCTTGAGTTTTCTGATTTTTATTCCCTTAAAGAGTTCCGCCTCCATGGGGTCTGATTTTCTTCTGCCCGGCGCGCTTTTTACCACCCTGACCGGCCTGATGGTGATTGTGTCCCGCAAAAAGGCCCTGACCCAGGTGGTGGGCTACCTGGTCATGGAAAACGGGGTGTACGCCTTCGGTGCGGCACTGGCCGTGGAGGAGCCCATGCTGGTACAGATGGGCGTACTGCTGGACGTGTTTGTGGCGGTGTTTATCATGGGCATTACCGTTCATCAAATATCCAGGGAATTCGACCATATCGATACCGACCGTCTGTCGGAGCTGAAGGACTGATATCATGCTTGTGAGCATTGTCCTGATTCCCCTTGCGCTTGGGCTGATCATCCTCGGACTGACGGCTCTGGCCGTTCCCTGGAAGGGGGTTCGAAAGGGACTGCTGATGACGGGTGCCGTCAGCCACGCCGCGCTGACCGCTGCTTTGGGGTTTTCCCGGAAAGATACCTTCAGCCCCGGGGACTGGATCGGCCTGGACGCCCAGGGGCTCCTGTTTCTGGCGGTCACCAGCACGCTTTTTCTGGCCGTTGCGGTTTACACCACGGGTTATCTCGGCAGGGATTCGGAACGGAAAGTGAAGGACGCGGTGGAAGGCTTCCTGTTCGAGAACAAGCCGGAAACTCTCTTCAGCGCCTGCCTTCTGTTTTTTCTGGCCGCCATGAGCCTGGTCTGCATCAGCCGCGATATGGGCCTTTTGTGGGTCGCCATAGAAACGACGACCCTGGCCAGCGCCCCGTTAATCAGTTTCCACCGGCATCATCGAATCCTGGAGGCCACATGGAAATATCTTCTGATCTGTTCGGTGGGTATTGCCGTGGCCCTGCTGGGCAACTATTTTCTGGCCTTTGCCGACCCAGGGGGGGCGCATCTTAACCTGGACAACCTGATTTCCGGTGCGGCCGGCCTGGATAAGACATGGCTCAAGGCGGCCTTCCTTCTTCTGCTGGTGGGGTATGGAACGAAAATGGGCATGGCCCCGATGCACACCTGGCTGCCCGATGCCCACAGCGAGGCGCCCTCCATGGTTTCCGCGCTTCTGTCCGGGGCTCTTTTGAACTGCGCCTTCCTGGGCATTCTGAGGGGCCATTCGATTCTCGGGGCAGCGGGACTCGGATGGTTCAGCGGTGAACTGCTGGTCTTTTTCGGCATGCTTTCCATGGCCGTGGCCGCGGCTTTCATGATCCGGCAGGCCGATTACAAGCGGCTGCTGACCTATTCCAGCATCGAACACATGGGGATTCTGGCCCTGGGCGTCGGCATCGGGGGGCTGGCAGGCACGGGCGCCATGCTGCATGCCGTCAATCACTCCATGGCCAAGGGAATGCTGTTTCTGGTGTCCGGCCAGTTGCTGTTTATTTACGGCAGCAAGGATATCGCGGATGTCCGTCATCTGCTCAAGACGGCGCCCGTCACCGGCGCCCTCTGGCTGACCGGGTTTCTGGCGATCACCGGGGCTCCGCCCTTCGGGCTTTTCGTAAGCGAATTGACGATATTAAAGGGCATGCTGGAAGCAGGCCGCTGGGGAATAGCCGCCGGCTATCTGATCGTGCTGGGCGTGATTTTTATTGCCATGGCAAGGATCATGATCTCAATGGTGTTCGGATTGTCTTTTCAGGAAGGTTCTTCCGGCGACGCTTCATTTAATTATCGGGAATCGCTTTGGTTTTCATGGCCGGTCATGACCCTGACGGCGGTTATCCTGGCATTGGGGCTTTACATTCCAGGGCCGCTCTGGACCTTTTTAGGCCGGGCCGCGGCCCTGGCCGGAGGCATGTAGATGTCCCTTATCGATCCTTTAAAAACAGTCAACGGGCAGGCGGTCAGCCTCCATGCGCTTCCCGTCGTCTCTTATGAAGCCTTCCGCTGGACCATTATTTACGCGGTCAGGGCCGGCGCGCGTCTCTCCGCCCTGCCGGTCTGGCGCCCCGATCATAATGAACCGTTGAGAATGGTAGCCGTTTTGTCCCGGCCCCTGTCGGGCGATCTGCTGCTGACCTCCTGCCATCTGCCGGAACCATGGCCTTCATTGACGCCCGAATGTCCGGCCGCCCACTGGTTTGAAAGGGAGATCGCCGAGATATGGGGAGTCCGGCCGGAAGGCCACCCATGGCTCAAACCCATCCGGTTTCAGCATTCCCACCGGGCCCGTTCTGACGGAACCGTGCCGGTGGGCCGGGCCGACTTCTTCCGCATGGACGGCGATGAGTCTCACGAGGTGGCGGTGGGGCCGGTCCATGCCGGCGTGATCGAGCCGGGCCATTTCCGGTTTCTGTGCCACGGAGAGACGGTCTATCATCTTGAGGTATCCCTGGGTTATCAGCACCGGGGAGTTGAACGGGCCATGCTGGGGGGCCCCGGATTGAGGGATATCCATTACATGGAGACGCTGGCCGGGGACACCACTGTCGGCCACGCCACGGCCTATTGCGTCGCGGTGGAGGCGCTGGCCGGCATGGCCGTGACGCCCCGTGCCGATGCCGTCAGGGCCGTCGCCGCCGAACTGGAGCGGGTGGCCAACCATACCGGCGATCTCGGCGCTCTGGCCGGAGATGTGGGTTTTCTCCCGACCATGAGTTACTGCGGCAGGATTCGGGGAGATGTGCTGAACATAACGGCTGAGCTCTGCGGCAACCGCTTTGGCCGCGGCCTTGTGCGGCCCGGCGGTGTTGGTCATGACCTGGATGATGCGCTGATCAAAACCCTCCGAAACAGGCTGGCTGCCGTGGAAAAGGATGTAACCGGTGCCGTGCAACTCATGTTCGACACTCCCTCCGTGCTGGCCCGGTTTGAAGGGGCAGGGACGGTGTCTGAAGAACTCGCGCGGGAAACCGGTCTGGTGGGGGTGGCGGCACGCGCCTCAGGGATTGATTGCGATGTGCGCCGGGAATTTCCCTACGGACAGTACCGATTCGCCCGACCGAATACCGCCACCGGATCAACCGGCGATTGTTTTGCCCGCGCTTACGTGCGCTGGTTTGAAATCAGGGAATCGCTGAATTTTATCCGCTGGCAGTTGACGGTACTGCCTGAAGGCCCGGTGACCGGTACGACGGCCCCCATCAGAGGCGATATGCTGGCCGTCAGCCTGGTGGAGGGATGGCGGGGAGAAATTTGCCACGTGGCCGCCACGGACACCGGAGGGCATTTCCGGTTGTATAAGGTTGTTGACCCCTCGTTCCATAACTGGTTCGGACTGGCTCTGGCCATGCGGAATCAGCAGATATCCGATTTCCCGCTGTGCAACAAAAGCTTTAACCTGTCCTATTGCGGGCATGATTTGTAAAAAAAGAGATCTTTTTTATGTTACGCATCATCAAGACCCGCCTGGAGCAGAAATACCGGACCATGGCCTATCCAGACGGACCGCCGCCGGAACTTCCCGCCCGGATTGCGGGGCGGCCGGTGGTCAGCGGGGCAGCCTGCCAAACCGATTGCAATGGTTGCCTGACCGCCTGCCCTGTGGATGCCGTCGGCCTGTCCGGTCAACCCCAAGGCCCGGTCATCGACACCGGTCGTTGTCTCTTCTGCCGCGCCTGCGAAAGCGCCTGTCCGGCCGGAATTATCCGTTTCGGCCGGGAATACCGTCTGGCCGCATCCTTCCGGGAATCACTCATGGTCAGGCCCGGATCTCCGGACCATGCCCCGGCCCGGCATGAAACCGCGGCCCGGATTTTCGGCAGGTCCCTGAAGCTTCGGCAGGTCTCGGCCGGAGGGTGCAACGCCTGCGAGGCGGACACCAACGTACTCACAACCCTTGCCTGGGATCTGGGCCGTTTCGGGATCCAGTTCGTGGCTTCACCCAGGCACGCAGACGGCCTGCTTATCACAGGGCCTGTGACGGAGAACATGCGGCTGGCTCTTGAAAAGACTTATGCCGCTGTCCCCGCGCCCAAAATTGTCATTGCCGTGGGATCCTGCGCTATTTCCGGAGGCCCGTATTCCGGTCATCCTGAACAGCATAACGGCGCTTCGGCTGTGGTTCCCGTAGATCTCTTTATCCCCGGATGCCCACCTCACCCCCTGACGATACTTGATGGACTGTTACGGTTTCTTGGCAGAATCGAATAGCGATCCATCGCAGGGGGAAACAGAAAAATCCCCGGACCGCCCAGTGTCTTCTTTTTTGGTATGAGAAGGAGAATTATTCCTGGGACAAAAGTTTCCGGTACGTTAACAAAAAAACTTGACAGCAAAATCACTGTAGCGTAAAACTGACTAAGCAGTCAGTCTGACTGACCCATCAGTCAGTTTTTTTGTTAAGTGGAAAGAGATGGGCTGATGTCAAAAAAGCACGAGATTCTTGAAGTCGCCACATTTTTGTTTGCCACAAAGGGGTTTAAGGAGACCTCCATGGGCGAGGTGGCGGCCATGAGCGATGTGGCCAGCGCCACGATTTTCTATCACTTTAAAACCAAGGAGGACCTGTTTCTGGCTGTGCTGAGCAGTGTGAAGGACGGCATCCTGGAGGAGTTTTCCCACTATTTTGGTGAAAAAGAGTTTGCCGACGGCTCGGCCCTGCTGGAGGCGTCCGTGGCTTTTTACCTCTACCTGGCCGGTACCCGGCAGCCCTGGTTTCTCCTGCTGCATCGGTATTATCCTTACAAACTGGCCGAGGAAAACGCTTACTGCAGGACCCTGCTGGAGGAGATTTACAACTGTTTTGTGGATATTTTTGAAAAGGCCCTGGTCAAGGGGCAGGCCGACGGATCGGTGGGCAGCCTTTCCCCCCGTAAAACCGCTCTGGTGCTGCTCTCCACGGTGGACGGAATCGTCCGGTTCAAGAACTGCAACCTGTATGACGCGGGAGCGCTTTATAATGAACTGATGTCCCTGATCGGCCGCATGGTTAAATAGAAAATATATATTGACATATTAATCACTTAAGGAAAAAGGTACGGCTTATGATCAACGCGATTTTTCCCTTTATGGCCTGGATGCGGGGTTATAACCTGGACAAATTCAAAGCGGACGGATTGGCCGGGCTCACCGTGGCCCTGGTGCTGATCCCCCAGTCCATGGCCTATGCCCAGCTGGCCGGTCTCCCTTCCTATTACGGCCTGTACGCCTCTTTTCTGCCGCCCATGATCGCGGCCCTGTTCGGTTCCAGCCGGCAGCTGGCCACCGGCCCGGTGGCGGTGGTGTCGCTGATGACATCGGCTTCCCTGGAGCCTTTGGCCACGGCGGGCAGTGAAGGCTATATCGCCTATGCCATCATGCTGGCCCTGATGGTGGGCCTTTTCCAGTTCTCCCTGGGCGTGCTGCGGCTGGGCCTGGTGGTCAATTTTCTGTCCCACCCGGTGGTCAATGGGTTTACCAATGCCGCGGCCATCATTATTGCTTCGTCCCAGTTTTCCAAGATGTTCGGCGTGGACGTGGACAAGGCGGCCCACCATTACGAAACCATCATTCGCGTGGTGGAGGCGGCGGTCCACTATACCCACTGGCCCACATTTTTCATGGGGGCACTGGCCTTTGCCATCATGGTGGTGTTGAAGCGTATCAACCCGAGAATTCCCAATGTGCTGGTGGCCGTGGCCGTGACCACGATCATGGCCTGGGCCATGGGGTTTGAACATAACACCACCGTCACCCTGGAGGCGATTCAGGCCCCGGAGGTGCATGAAACAGCCGCGGCCTACAACACCTGTATCAATCAGGTCCGGGCTATCGTGGAAGAGCGGACCGCTGTCATGAAGCACCTGGATGAAGCCAGGACCGCCCATGACACGCTTGCCGTGATGGCGGCCGAGCATGACCTGCGCGTGGCAAACTACAAGATCGACCAGCTCAAGGAAGATGCCCATCTGTATCGTGATGAGCTGCGGTCCAAACTGTTTGTGGCCGATGCATCGGAATCTGTTTTTTACCTGAAAAATGACCCGGCGGCTCAGAACCTTTCCGGTCGTACCTGGCGCATCAAGTTGCGCGAGGCCCCACTGAACCCCGACAGCATTACCATGATCGGCGGCGGAGCCGTGGTGGGGGTGGTGCCCAAGGGCCTGCCGTCCATGTCTATTCCAAAAATCGATATGAAAATCATGCTCCACCTGTTTCCCTATGCGGCCATCATTTCCCTTCTGGGGTTCATGGAGGCCATCTCCATTGCCAAGGCCATGGCCGCCAAGACCGGCCAGCGGCTGGACCCCAACCAGGAGCTCATCGGTCAGGGACTGGCCAACATGATCGGCGCGGCCGGCAAGAGCTATCCCGTGTCCGGGTCTTTTTCCCGGTCCGCCGTCAACCTTCAGGCCGGTGCGGTCACCGGTCTGTCCAGCGCGTTTACGTCTCTGGCCGTGGTGATTGTGCTGCTCTTTTTCACGCCTCTTCTCTACCATCTGCCCCAGGCGGTTCTGGCCGCGGTGATCATGATGGCGGTGATCGGCCTGGTCAATGTCAGCGGGTTTATTCATGCATGGAAGGCCCAGTGGTATGACGGGGCCATCTCCATCATCTCCTTTATCTGCACCCTGGCCTTTGCCCCCCACCTGGACCGGGGCATCATGGTGGGGGTGGGGCTCTCCCTGGGCGTCTTCCTTTATAAAAGCATGCGGCCCACGGTGGCCTCCCTCTCCCGCAAAGAGGATGACGCGTTCCGGGCCGCCATGGTCCATGGCCTGCAGAAATGCAAGTACATCGATCTGGTGCGGTTTGACGGCCCCCTGTTTTTCGCCAATGCCAGCTACCTGGAAGACAAGATCAACGACCGGATGATGCAGCGCAAGGACCTGCGCCATATCGTGATCGCGGCCAACGCCATCAACGACATCGACGCCTCGGGTGAAGAGACGCTCTCTCTGCTTGTTGACAATGTTCGCAGCGCGGGTGTAAAAATTTCCTTCAGCGGGGTGAACGAGTCGGTGATGCGGGTGCTGGAGCGGACCCACCTGCTGGCCAAGATCGGCCCGGAGAACATCTATCCCACCATGGAAAAAGCGGTGTGCGCCATTCATGCCGACGCCCACAAGAACGCGGATGAACCCGACTGCCCGCTGATGACGGTCTGCCGGATTGCATAATGGAATAAACCTATAGGAAATAAGGATACATATCATGTCAACGTTAGCCATTTTCAGCGCCACCTTCTGCAATGCAGAGGCCGTTATTGAGTCCTGCCGGGAGCGCACCGGCCACCGGCTGATCACCGATGACGCCCTGGCGGCGGAAGCGGCCCGTCTGTCCGGACTTTCGGAAAAAAAGATTGAAAACGCCTTTGTCGCCAGGGCGTCGGTCTTCAATCCCTTTACCCATGAAAAGGAGCGGGCCGTTGCCTACCTGCGACTGGCCCTGGCCGATCTGCTGGACGCGGACAACCTGATCATAGCAGGATTTTCCAGCCTGCTGATTCCGCCGGATATCACCCATGTACTGCGGGCCTGCCTGGTGGCGGACGCAAAGTTCCGGGTGGAGACGGCACGGCAGCAGAAAAAAATGTCTGAAAAAGAGGCGGCCGCCCTGATCCGAAAACACACGGAGCAGGCAGCGGTCTGGGCCAGGACCGCAAAAGGAGCGGAGGATCCCTGGCAGGCGGAGCTTTATGACATGGTGGTGCCCATGGACAAAACAGCTCCGGAACAGGCCGTGGATTTGATCGTACAACACCTGGGCGCCGACGTGGTGCAGCCCACCCCCCGGTCCCGCCAGGCAGTGGCCGATTTCCAGTTGGCGGCCCGGGCCGGCGAGGTGCTGGCAAAGGCCGGACACAACGTCTCCACCCATGCCAGGGACGGCAAAGTGACCATCACCATCAACAAACATGTGCTGATGCTCGCCCGCCTGGAAGAGGAGTTGAAGGCCCTGGTGGAGCAGGTGCCCGATGTCAAAGGCGTGGAGACCAGGGTAGGGGAAAATTTTTACCAGACCGACATCTATCGTAAGTACGATTTCCAGATGCCTTCCAAGGTGCTGCTGGTGGACGATGAGCGCGAGTTTGTTCAGACCCTGTCCGAACGGCTGATCATGCGGAACATGGGATCGGCCGTGGCCTATGACGGAGAGTCGGCCCTGAACATGGTGGCTGAAGAGGAGCCTGAAGTGATGATCCTGGACCTGAAGATGCCGGGTATCGACGGTATCGAGGTGTTGCGCAAGGTCAAGGCCACCCGGCCGGACATCGAGGTGATCATTCTTACCGGCCATGGTTCCGAGGCCGACAAAAAGGTGTGCATGGAGCTGGGTGCCTTTGCCTACCTGCAGAAGCCGGTGGATATTGACGTCCTCAGCGATACCCTGAAACAGGCCAATGAAAAGGTCCGGCAGAAAAAGCAGGCAGCGGAATAGAAGGGGACCGGTGCGGAACGTGATGCCATGAAATCATCCTTGAAACTTTTTTTCCCCGCTTTCCGGCGGCAGCAGGATTCCTCCCAGGGCCGTCTTCACCGGTACATGTTCAATTACGGCCGGCTCTGGAAATCGGCGGTGATGCTCACCGGGCTTTGTGCCATCATTCCGCTGCTGCTGATCACCTGGGTCGACTACAACGTCACGCAGAAGGCCGTGGAGTCGGAAAGCCTGGCCCGGACATCCCGTACCGTTTCCAATGCCAAGCGGACCATTGCGGCCTTTCTGGCCAAGCGAAGATCATCCCTGGTCTATATCGTACACGACAACAGCTATGACCGGCTGATGGATTCGGGGCGCCTGGCCACCATCCTGGAGAACCTGCGTGTGTCCATCGGCGGGGTTACCGACATCGGGGTGATTGATGAGACCGGTCAGCAGGTGGCTTACAGCGGGCCCTACTCACTGGAAGGCCGGGACTACAGCGACCAGCAGTGGTTCGAAGAGGCCATGGATCGCGGTTTTTTTATCAGCGAGGTCTTTATGGGGTTTCGCAACGCGCCCCATTTTGTCATTGCCGTGCGGCACGAGGCCCCGGACCGCGGCTTTTTTATCCTGCGTATCTCCATCGACACCGGCCGGCTCAACGAACAGCTGTCCGGTTTTGAGCTCAGCGAGCAGGGCAACGCTTTTATCATCAACACAAAAGGGATTTTGCAGACTCCCTCCCGGGGCCATGAAAAGCTGCTTGAAAGGATTGCTTTTCCGGTTCCCGTCTATTCGGACAAGACCGAGGTGGTTCAGTACCACACAACCGCGGAGGGTGACTATATTCTGGGGTATGCCTATATTCCGGACAGCCCCTTTATTTTGATGATCGTGAACAAGACCGGCGAACTCATGCGGTCGTGGCACCGGACCCGTATTGAAATGCTGGCCTACCTGCTGGGCGGCATCGTTATCGTGCTGATCGCGGTGACCGGGTTTGCCACCTATTTTGTCAACCGTATCTACATCGCCGACCAGCGGCGGATTCGCAGTCTGCACCAGGTGGAATACGCCAACAAACTGGCATCCATCGGCCGGCTGGCCGCCGGTGTGGCCCATGAGATCAATAATCCTCTGGCCGTGATCAATGAAAAGGCCGGACTGATCAAGGATACTTTTCAACTGACGGACCGGTATGCAGGGGATGAAAAACTGCTGGGACTGGTGGATGCCATCAATGACTCGGTGGCCCGTTGCAGCCGGATCACCAAGCAGCTGCTCAGTTTTGCCCGTCACATGGATTTCAATGTGCAGCCGGTGGATATTCGGGATGTGATTTCCGATGTGGTCGGTTTTCTGGGCAAGGAGGCCGAGTACCGCAATATTGCCATTACTATTGATGTGCCGCCGGATATTCCGCAGTTTGAAACCGACCGGGGCAAGCTGCAGCAGATTATGCTCAACCTGATCAACAACGCGTTTGCCGCCATGTCGGAAGGCGGCGCCCTGACCATAACGGTGGCCCGTGTGGACGACAAGACCCTTCGCATTCGGGTCAATGATACCGGCTGTGGTATTTCAGACAAGGATCTGAAACGGATTTTTGAGCCTTTTTTCTCCACCAAGACCAGCACCGGCGGCACCGGCCTGGGGCTTTCCATCACCTACTCACTGGTTCAGGAACTGGGCGGCGCCATTGATGTGGAGAGCGAGGTCGGTGTGGGAACGCAGTTCACCATTACACTGCCGTTAACCCCTCCCGCCAGAGACAAAGGAGAAAATTAATGAGACTGCTCCTGGTTGACGATGAAAAGGATTTTGTGGCCACCCTGGCCGAACGCCTGGCCCTGCGGAATATCGAGGCCGACTGGGCCACCAGCGCAAAGGAGGCCGAGGAACGGATTCAGACCAACCATTATGACCTGGTGATCCTGGATATAAAGATGCCCCAGATGGGGGGCCGCCAGTTGAAACAGATCATAGAAAAGCGGCTGCCCGGGGTCAAGACTATTTATCTCACCGGTCACGGCTCGGAAGAGGATTACCGGGCCGGCGTGGCCGAGGCGGAATATTACCTGCTCAAGCCCATCAATATTGATGACCTGATCGCCAAGATCAACCAGGCGCTGGCCAGGTAAGGAGGCAAACCATGGAACACAAACCGCTGCCGCAGGATACAGGGCTGGCTTTTTATTCAAAGGTCTCCGCGTCCATCTCTCATGAACTGAAGAACGCCCTGGCTGTGATCAATGAAAGCGCCGGGTTCCTGGAAGATGTTGTCCTGATGGTGCAGAAGGGGATTCCCCTGGATTCCGGGCGGCTGAGCACGCTGGCCGGTACCGTTTTAAAACAGGTGCAGCGGTCCAACACCATTATAAAGAACATGAATCGCCTGGCCCATAGCCTGGATGAAAAACAGGCCGTGGTCGATCTGGGCTCATTGCTGGAACTGATGCTGCACGTGTCGGAGCGCAATGCCGTCAGCCGGGGGGTGAAAATCACCGGCACCTTTCCGGAAGTGCCGGTATCCATTACCACTCACCCGTTTTTTCTGGAAACGTTGGTCTGGCTGCTGCTGGAGCTTTCCATGGAGACCTGCGGCGATGCCCGGACCGTGACCGTGGCGGTAACCGGCACCGGTGCCGGCGCCGGAATGATCTTTTCCGGACTTGGGGCACTGACCGGCGCCGGGGCTGATGCGTTTCTCGCGGGCCGGTCGGTTCCTCTGCTGGAGGCCCTGGGCGCGGACCTGAAGATTTTTGAAGGAGAGGGACGACTTGTTTTGACGCTGCCGACCGTTTTCCCAGGGGATAAGTAAAAAAACCACCGGATCTGTCGTAAATTGCCCGGTATTTCTGAATCGATATGAGGAGGCATGCCATGTCTGACAAGGTTTTGATCGTGGATGATGAAAAAGATTTTTTAGACCTTATTTCCGAACGTCTGAAGGCCCGGGACATGAACGTGTCCACCGCCACACGGGGAGAGGACGCCGTTTCTCTGATTGACCAGGAGTCTTACGACGCGGTGGTGCTGGATCTGCAGATGCCGGGAATGGACGGGCTCGAGGTCCTTAAGCGGATCAAGGAGAAAAACCCGGATGTCCAGGTGATTCTGCTCACCGGTCATGCCACTGTGGAAAAGGGTGTGGAGGCCATGAAGCTGGGCGCCATGGACCTGATCGAAAAACCGGCGGATCTGCCCACCATCATCGACCGGATCAAACGGGCCAAGGCTGAAAAAATTATCCTGGTGGAAAAAAAGAGCCAGCAGCGCATTCAGGACATTCTGATCCGCAAACCATGGTAAACAGGCCGGGGGCTGGTCGTCAACCAAAATCGCTGTCCCAAAATCCACGATTGATTTTTCACCAGGTGGTTTTGGATACCGCGCCGGACAAAAAACCAGCCCGGATGATCGATTCGCCGTCGAACGGGTTCTTACCTTCAACCATACCGCCCCGCCATTCTCCCCACTCCGGCGCAGCCAATCCCCAACCGCGTCCGATGACGGCGCTCGCCTCATCTCCAACACTTCCCGTAACCCACGATCATCCCGTATTCGCCGTAAATCTTCCAGACGCCTGCCGCTCTACTTGAATAAACGAGGTTTTTTCAATACTTTTCTTCACCAAACCCATAATAATCGCGGATTCGGGGTTTCTCTTTCAGTAATACCATGCCGCATTGCCCCGGGAGTGGAGGATTTGTTGGCATCCTGTGTCCTATTTGATATGTTACGGCCATGCCGGAAGACAGATGGTCGATGCGGTTTTCCTTTCAGGCGAAAAAGCGGCCGAACGACAGGTGGAGTATGATCCGGAGTGGAGAAACAGTGAGACAAGGGGTGGTCCTGGTTGCCGGTTTCGCCGTGATCGTCTGTTACGGCGTCATTTTCAGCCCTTTTTTGCCAGGAAAGTACGGATTCCTGGGACATGACTATGGGTTTACCCTGCCGCAACTGCTTGACGGCTATGTGTGGTTCAAAAAGAACGGGGTGTTCCCTGTTTACTGGTTTTCTCCCTCTTTCTGCGGCGGCATTCCTGTTTTTGCGCATCCCATCAGCTATTTCTATTCGGCGGTTCAACTGCTGACCTTCTGGACGGGCCCCTTGCCTGCAATTGGTTTAAGTTTTTTACTCTTTGGGGCACTGGGCTTTTGGGGGTTTTACGTGCTGATACATCGGACCTGTGACTGTTCCCGGTCGGTTGCATTTCTGTGTGCCGTTCTTTTTCTGTTTAACGGGTTTTACTGGTCAAAGGTGCTTATCGGGGCGTTGATTTACATCGCTTTTATGCTGATTCCCTGGGTCGTGATCTGTCTGTTGCCAACCGGAACCGGTCAAAGAGCAACGTACGGAAGGGCGGCTCGCAACATGGTGGCCGCAGGACTGATGATCAGTTACATGGTTTACTCCGGTACGCAGACCCTTCTTCCCGCCATCCTGCTGTCTATTGTGATCACCGGCTGTCTCCTGTGTTTTCTGTATCCCCAGCGGTTTTTTCCGCTCCCCTTTATCAGCCGTTTTGCCGGGGCCTGCCTGATTGCCCTGGGCCTTTCAGCGGCAAAGCTCTCTGCCGTGCTCCATTTTGTCGCCAACTTTCCACGGAACCACTATTTGCTGCCCCAGATTGATGGCATGGGGAATCTTGTCAGGGTGGTGGCTGGCGCCTTGTGGGGAGTCCCGATGGATGCACTGGCCAGGGAGGCAATGGTCAATACTCAGTTTTTCTTAGGCCGGCATGAGTTTGAGTTCGGGGTGGGGCCAGTGCCTTTTGTCGTAATTATCGGTGCGGCGGGGGTGCTTCTTTTCCGGCGGCTCACGTGGCGGAAAAGGATATCCCTTATCTCAAAGCACCCCCTGCTTTTCATGGCGACCGTTGTTCTGGCAGGCGTACCTTTGGCGCTGAATCTATATACGCCTGATTGGAACGCATTTTTAAAAAAGGTGCCGGTGATCGGCAGCAGCAGTCAGAATGTACGGTGGTTTTCTGTTTATATACCGGCGCTGGTGCTGCTGACCGGTGTGGCCATGGAAAGAACAATTTCGTCTCGCCGGCTTCGCACAGCATTAGTCCTGGCCGGCGTGGCAACAACAATTTTTTTCAACATGGTCATGGATCGAACCTATTATTCTCTGGAACAGAGCTATTCAGGTGTTCGTGTTCAACAGGCCTATTATGCCATTAAGCAGGGCGCCATTGATCCCAAAGTGACCCACATCAGTGCCCCGGTGGATAATTGTGGCCGTCCGGGGGCTCCAATATACCGAAATGACGCATTTATTTATAACCATTCTCAGATGTTCTGCTACGAGGCAAGTTTCGGTTATGGTCTTGAGATGCTCCCTTTTGGCAGCCTGCACCTCGGGCCGGTGATGGATGTGGCTAACGGGGTTTTTAATATCAAGAATCCGGTCTGTTATGTGTTCCCCGGCGCAAACGGTTGCCGTCCGGGAGACCATTTTACTGCTGATCAGAAGGAGGCGGTCCTCGCTTTTACCCATTATCGCCCGTTTCCGTTTGCCATACCGCTGGCACAGAGGGCAGCAAACTGGACGACAGCCTGCTGCCTTCTGTGCTGTATTTTCCTGCTGGCCGCAGATGGAATTCTGCGAATATGGCGGAAACTGCGCGGCATCGCTTCGTAATCGTTTGAAATACATGACAGATGGGCCGACCTGTTGTCAGTCAATTTTGCCTGATCGGGTATTTTTACGCCTGCCGGGGAAAGGGCATGATGGCGAAAAAGGTTTTGTGTCTCTATCTATTCCTCGTTTCCGGTCTGGAAGCTTATCTCTGCGTCGATGCGATAAACTTTGAAGCGGTTGTTCTCAAGAAAGAGGCCAATGAAGTGGAGTTGGTTGTCCCCGTCAAATACGATCGGTGTTTGTTGATAATTGAAAAAAGAGTTAAACGGTAGCACTTTGTCATCGTTTACGATGAGAAAACAGGAATATGGGGCCTCTCGTGCCAGGTAAGCCATGCAGTTGCTGTCAGGGCTGAAAAAAGGGGGTGTCGTATCATCAAATGGCCCATGCTCTTTTTTGTCAACAACCATGAAGACCTTTTTGCTTTTCAAGGCTTTGTAAGCCACATGCTTGGAATCGGGACTGAAGACAGGCGTGCTGATATCGTCATACCATTCTGCCTTCTGGCCATCCACTACTACCGAACCCATTCCTTTTTCATCGGCGATCCGGAAGGCCGTTCGCCGTGCGTCCGGAGAAAAGACCACTGGTGGTACAATACCCTCGTACGTGGCTATTGGATTGCCGTCATAAATGAAGGCGTATTGGTTTGTTTTGCCGGATACGACGCCTATATATGCATAATGCCGGGAGTCAGGGGAGAAGACAGGTTCACCAACCCTGTCGAACAGAGGTCCCTTCTGATCTTCAACGCAGATTCGGTATCTGAACTCTTCGATCATGGTAAAGGCAAGCCGTGATGCATCCGGACTGAATACAGGCGGGGTGATCTGGGGCACCATGTACTCGTACACTTTTTTTACCGGGTTAAAGACGGTCTGGACCGTATATTTGCCAGACGGTATTTCCCTCCCGTTTTTTACGGTTATCCAGTTGTCTTTTTTTATGGCGACAAACACCAGTGACCTATTGTCAGGGGCCCAGGCCAGGGCCTCAGCCATATCAAAAGGGCCGTAAGTCGTACTGTTTTGAACAACAAAATATTTTTTTTGACTAGTGGCAATACAGGCGATATTTTTCGCATCCGGACTGAAGGCGATCTCGTCAATGATATCCCAGGCCCGTTCCCGGGGCCTTCCGTCGATCACCAGAATCACCCGGCCCCGGTCAAGACCGGAATAGGCCAGTCGGCTGGAACCGGGGCCGAACACCAGCCCGATCTGGCGGTCAATGGCGTCAAAGGGATCATGGGGCGTGCCGTTGAACAGCACCATCTGCTTATCTTTTTTCTGGGCAATATAGGCAAAGCTTTTTCCGTCCGGGCTGAATGTCAGGCAGCAGGCACCGTCAAACCCGGGGTATTCCGTCTCATCCACCACCACGATATTTTTGCCGGCCAGGGTTGCAATATATCCAACCCGGTTTTTTTCCGGGCTGAAAACAGGAAATCCTCTGGCAATCTGGTCGTAAAGTTTTCCGGCCTTGTCATTTGTCATCACCTGCATGCCCGTCTCATTTTTAACAACATAGGCCAAGTGTGTCGAATCCGGGCTGATAACGGCTGACTCCGCGTAGGCCATACTGTCTTGAGGTTGTGAACTCAGGAACGTCTTTTTTATGGTAACGGAAGGGAGTGGGTTGGTCGTACCCGGCGTGTCAGCAGCCAACAGAAAGGTAAGACCAACGGCTGCAATTTGAATAAGAAAGGTAAAGTGTTTCATGATGACTGCCTGTGTCGGATTTTCGTATGCTTGAGCACGGCCATTTTATAGCCCAGGCGGTCTGAACGTGTAAATCTGGATCAGAGGGGGCAACCCATTCAAGGTCGGGGGCTTGTCAAAGGGCTGCACACATTCATCGAGCATGGCTCCGAAGGTCGTTAAGATAACCGATAAAACCGGCAAGACTGTTTTTGATAAAAAACTGTTCGCGTTGAAACACGGCCGGTCCCACCTGGGACAGACCGGCCAGAAGCGTATCTTCTTTTAACAGACGGTCTGCGCAGCGGGAAAGCAGGGTGTCGCTTTCGTCTTTTTCCATCTCATTTCCAATCAGCGCCTGCCAGGAAAAAAGCTGTTGCCGGTGGCGGCAAAGCAGCTCAACGGCATTTGTCCGCAGGCTGTTGTGGCCGTAACAGACGGCCGCTGGCGCTGCGTCGATTAAGCGGTTCAGGCTTGCCACGGTGATTTTCAGATCGAACCGGGGTGGTGTGGCCGGCCGAAGATAGAAAATGTTTTGCCCAAGATCCAGATGGACCCCGCCCGCCTCTCCGGCAAACAGGGTGTTGTCCGGTGTGAGGTAGCTCACATGGTGGGGGGCATGGCCCGGTGTCATCACGGGCCGGCAAAGATCGCAGGACAGCGCTGCCGCATTCATCAGCCGCGTTTCAGGAACCGGATCAATGGGGCCGTAGGCCTCGGCCATGGCGCCCAGGGTCTGTCTGGTAGCCTGCCACAGTTTTTCAGGGTTTACCAGGTGGGAAACGGCTTTCTCATGGCAGATAACCGGTGTGTCGGGAAAGGCGTTTGACACCCGGCCGACACCGCCTGCATGGTCGATGTGAATATGGGTGAGCAGAATAGCGTCCGGCCGGCACCCGATTTCGGCAAGGGCGGACAAAAGGGCGCCGGCTGTCACAGACGGTCCGGGGTCCACCAGCAGGGTCTTTTCCCCCCGGTAGACCCACGCGGTGATAAAGTTGTCAAATCCTTCCATGGGCGGCACCAGGGTGATCCGGTATACCTCGGGCCGTGGCTGGTGAATGGCATAATTTCTCATTTTAAATCGGTATCGGTATCGAAATCGAAACGCATTTGCTCGGGCGGCTCAAAAAACGCTCCTCACATGCCCGGCATCAGGTCCATGTCGGCCGGCGCATTGACCTGAACATCCATCTGAATGGCCTGTGTCTTGCCTGCCGGCAGCGCTATCTCCCACACAAAAGTCTGGTGGTCGCTCTTTTTTTCAGACACGGCCGGGTCCAGGGTCCAGGTGGTTTTTATGGCTTTGTCCCGTGTCTGAGGCCTGGGCTCCTCCACCTGGGCGGTCACGTCATAGGGGTGGTGGTTTTCCAGGGATATGGCCCATTGCCACTGGACGGTCTGTTCGGTGGCAATCAGTCCCTCTTTGCCCCTCTTTTTTAAAACCAGGGTTTTAGTGGCCGACACCAGGGGGTCCTGGCCAAAGAACAGTGTTGCCTCCCTGGCCTCCATGGAAAAGGGGCCCCGGCCCACCATGGTACCGTCGATCAGAAAAATGGCCTCTCCCTCCGGGGCCTGAAGCGGCTCTTTCAGGGTGACCGATGCCACAACAAAGGCCTTCGTGGATCGGGAGGGCCGCACCAGGTGGAGAAACCGGGCCGGCAGGGACCGGCTGGTAATAAGGAACCGCTGTTTTTCTCCGGAGGGCACACTGCGTTTGCCCATGCGCCACTCGGTGGCGGTGCTCTTGAGAACCGGCTGGGGTTGCAAAGCCGCCGCCTGGTCGGTCATGGCATCGGCAACGCTTTTTTCGGCCATGAGCATGGATGAGCGGTAAACCGGTGCCTGGGGCCGCTCCTGGATGATCCATGGCAAAAGGTCCGGGGGCACAAGCTCAAATGAAGGGCTGGCCGTGGTCAGGGTCATCTCCACCTTTTCCCAGGACACACCGGAATTCTGCCAGATGTCCGCGTCCCATGAGAAGTCGATGGCGTTTTTGGCCATGGCGGCATTGAGCCGGTAGGCGGGCGCAAAGCCGCATTCCGGGAAAAAATAGGAAAATTCAACCGGGCACCGGACATCGGCCGGGCCGGAAAGCGCGATGCGCACGGCCCACTGGTTCTCCTGGCCGGAGGTCAGTTTTTTCAGCTCTTTTTCAAGTTCGGCAATCTCTTTGTCCATCTCCTCGATCTGCCGGGAAAGCCCGGTCTGTTGCTGGTAGCCCTGAAGCAGCGGGGTTTCCAGGGCCGCGCCCACGGCCAGGGCGTCGTCTGACTTTTCCCAGTCTCTGGCCAGCTGGTGTTCCCAGAAGGTGATTTTTGCCGCCACCGCTTTTCGCGTGTCGGCGGCGGCCGCCTTTTTCTGCTTCAGCGACTCAATCTGCTGTTTGAGCCGGGCCGTCGTTTCCGGGTGGGCGATTTCTACCCGCTCCCAGGTGGCGCCGGCAAGGGTAAACCGTTTGTCTTTCACCTGGACCGAGAGTGTGGCGGGAAGGGCCCGGGCCGGAATCGTCACGGTGTTGGCGCCTGCCGTGAGTATCGCCTGTTCGGTGACGGTGCCGCCTTCGGGAAAAAGGGTGACGGCCGAAGGCGTGGCCAGAACCGGGCCGGTGGAAACAGCCAGGCACAGAAGCGTGGCCATCATCATTGAAAAAAAAAATTTTGGACGCATGCATACACCTCTTGGAACCAGGGGGTTAAGGCGCGAAAAGCGCCGGTGTTTATTTTTCAGGCCCTTTTTTTTCCGCCTGCCGGCTGTGGAACCAGGCGATGCCGATGCACCAGGCCAGACCGCCGTAAAGCAGGCTGAATCCAACAATCAGCATGACAATGGCTTGGGTTTTCATGGGTTGCTCCCTGTTGCAAGACATTTCATATCGCGAATCAGACGATTCCGTTTTCCCGGTCACTTTTTGTGGGAACCAGGGTCAGGACAGCACCGATGATCATGATAAGGGCAAGTGTCCCCAGGCCGATGGCGAAGACAGCGGAAGGGGGATACCCTTCGTAGGGAGCCTGCATCTCATCCACAAAGGTGCGAATAACCGAATAGCCCAATACCGCCGGTGTGAGAAACCGGATGATAAAGGAAAAAATCGGCCCGATTTTGATTTCCGCGTGCCGGTTGATTTCCGCGGTAAAATTTTTCGCCCCCAGGATCCATCCCACGGCCAGGCACTCCACAATGGCCACCGTGGTGATGGCATAGGCCATGATAAAGTGGTCCATGATGTCCAGCCAGTAAATCCCGGCGCCCGTGGCCAGGGGCAGGCCCGCGAGAAAACTGAACACCGCCGTGATGGTGGTGGACACGGGCCGTGTGATGCCGAACTTGTCGCTCAAGGCTGCGCTGACCGTTTCCAGCAGACTGAAGGCGGAGTCGATGCCCAGCAGCAGCAGGGTGACAAAAAACAGCGCCCCGAAAAAGGTCACATAGACCGGCAGTCTGGCCAGGGCCGCGGGATAGACGATAAAGGCAAGGCCCGGGCCGGCCTGGGAGACCTCCGTCATGTGCACGTTGGTGGCCACGGCAAAATAGCCCAGCACACTGAACACGGCCAGGCCCGCCAGAAAGCTGAAGCAGCAGTTGGAAAAGGAGGTGATGGCGGCGGAGTTGGGCAGTTCCGTATCCTCGGGCATGAACGAGGCATAGGCGATCATGGTGCCGAACCCCACGGAAAGAGAGAAAAATATCTGGCCGTAGGCGGCCAGCCACACGTGGTAGTCGGCCAGCCGGCCCCAGTCCGGGGTCAGGTAGTGGTTCAGGCCGATGGCGCTGCCCTCCAGGGTCAGGCCCTGCACCAGCAGAATCAGGACCAGAATCACCGGCAGGGGAACGGTGAACAGCAGCACCTTGCCGATGCCGGAAAGCCCGCTGCGAATGATGGCCCAGATCGCCACCCAGGTGACCAGCAGGCCCCAGAACAGATTGGGATAAATGGCCTTAAAGTCCCACGGCCCCTCCGAGATGTGGAGCACATCGGCATAAAAATGGGCCTTGCTGGCGGCCAGGTCCGCGCCCCAGGCAGCGATGTCCGGGCTGGCCAGCAGAAAGTGCCACGCCCACCCCAGCACCATGCAGTAATAAATATTGATAAACAGGGCGCAGAGGATGGCCATCCAGCCGATAAACCGCAGGGGCTTTTTTATTTTTCCCAGGGCGATATAGGCCGACCCCTGGGTGCGAATGCCAAGGCCGTACTCAATGATCATCAGGGGAATGCCGGCGGTGAGCAGGGCCGTCATGTAGGGAATGAGAAACGCGCCGCCCCCGTTCTGGGCCGCGATATAGGGAAACCGCCACATGTTGCCCAGGCCGATGGCCGATCCAACGGCGGCCATGATAAAGATCGAACGGTTTTTCCAGTGTTCTCTTTCTGCCATCTTGTTCTCCCGGAATTATGGCTGGGGCCGGGCGAAGGCCATGCACTGCAAAACAGGCATGCCCCATGCCGGTCCATGTTGTATCAGGTGCAGATCACTTTAATCAGTTTGCCTCCTGAAATCAATAAGGTTTGTACTTTTCTTGGTGCCAAGGAAAGTACCAAAAGAAGGCGGCCCTGCAGCTTGGCCCGGGGCTTTCCTCGCGCTGCAACGGGCGGGGACCCGTCACTGGTGCCCGGCTTGCCAGTCTCATCATTTTTCCGGTGGTCGGCTTTTATCCTTCAGGGCACAGTCGTAAACATCGCCCGAATGGGCAGATGGTCGGAGTAGCCTTTGCCCAGGTGACGGCCCTTCCCCCTGTCGGTCCGCTGCCAGCGGTAGACGCGGTTGTTGTCAAAGAAAAGGTCGGCAGTCACGCGGTCAAAGGAGTTGTCCACGTAGTCGATGCCTTTTTTGTCATACAGGGACCGGGGAACGAGCATGTTGTCCGGGCTCTCTTTTTTCCCGAAAAAATTGTAGGACCAGCGCCGATACTCAGGCAGTTCCAGCCAGAGGTTGTAGAACAGCTGCTCGTCTTGGCTGTCTGCCAGCATCGTTTCATCGACCAGTGCGCCGTTGTGCAGGGTTTTGATCACATGGTTGATGCCGGTGACGCCCTGGGTGTCGTTAAAACGGGCCACATTCACAAAGGTCTGGTGCTCGTTGTAGTTGGCGTTAAAGTCGCCGGTGATCACAAAATCGGTATGGGGCGGCAGTTTTTCAATGGCCCTGCGAAGGGCGGCCGCATAGGAGATGCGCCGGCTTTCCGGCCCGCTTTTGGATTTCCAGTGGCAGACAAACAGGGTCAGCGGCTTTCCGTCGATGGAGAGCACGGCCTTTAAAATGGCCCGCTGCCCCTCGCCGGGATTAATATCCTCCGTGCTTAGAAGGGGAAAGACCGAAACAAGGGCGCACCGGACCGGCGTGGGGATCCGGGCGATGGCGTAAAACGGGTAGCGTTGCTCCGGGGTGTTGAGCCGGGCCAGAAGATTTTTTAAGGCTTTTTCCGACTCCACCTCCTGAAGGCAGACAATGTCGGCATTAATGGCACCAATGGCCTCTGCCGTGTTGGCGGTCTTGATGTCGGCCATTTCTCTGTTCCAGCCCTGGGCCGAGCCGGGCACATAGTCGTCATACTCGGTGCCGTCGTAAACCGCGTCAAACAGGTTTTCCACGTTGTAGCTGGCAACAGTGAAGGTCCGGGCCGCCGGCGCCGGGCCGGAGCAGACGGCCCATACCGGCAGACCGATAATCAATATAACTATTTGTTGAAACAGACGGTCCATGTTCCTCTTATCCCGTCGGTATCGCTATCGGGATCGGGGTCGAAATTTCTGTAGCTGCTCCGTGCTTCTGGTGTCGTCGTTAGATTACGATTAAGAGCAAGAGCAAGATTTTTGGTTATCCCCGGTTTGAATGTTCACCTGTTCCACTCGCCCCCTTGCCCCCTTGAATCCTTGACCCTTTGAACCCTTCTATCCGGCAGTCCTCGATCCCGATCCCGATTTGGATTGGGTCGTGTTTATACCAGCGGTTCCCGAACAATCAGGTCAACGCCCTCCCTGGCGCTCTGAGCGGCCCGGGGAAAGATGTCGGTCAGAGTGGCGATGTGGCGCAGGTTGTCCGCGGCCCGGAAAACAAGGTTGGCCAGATCCCCCTCCTCACTGCCGGTCCGGAACACCACATCCTCCCAGTCCATGCCCGTGGCCCACTGGTGCATGGTCACCGCCGGCGCCAGGAAGAGATCAGTGGGTTCAAACCCTCTTTTTTTCATGTGCCGGGTAAAGGGCGTTATGGCGTGTTTCAGGCTGTTGAACACCCGGCGCAGGGACTTGGGCGCGGCATGCTCCACGGCCGGGCTGTCCACCACCTGGCGTTCGTTGACAAAGGCGGCCACCACCGCGGCCAGCAGGGCCGGGTCGTCTTCCGGAAACAGCGAGAGCCGGAACCCTTCGGCAATCATCAGGGGGTGGTCCACCCGCAGGTTGGAGGCCCATATACCGTCATCGGTGAGGCGGCCCGCTTCATCGGCAAACCCGGTATCCTTGAGAAAGTCCAGGTGGCGGACAAAATCGTCCCAGAGAACGTTGTCTGCGGCCATGCCCCTCTGGGTGCGTTGAAACAGGGCAAAGGACTGGTTCAGCAATGTCTTGACCTGGTCCGGCGTGTGGCTCAGCAGCAGGTTGAGCACCATGGAAAAATTGATTTTGATCTGGCTGTAGATATCCGACGCCGGGGCATCGGCCACCTGGGCCACGTGTTTTAAGTCCATGAACTTACCCGGCACCATCACGGCAAAACCGATGTTGTCCTTGCCCCGGCGGCCGGCCCGGCCGGTCATCTGGTGAAACTCGATGGAAGAAAGGGGCAGAAAATCCTTGCCGTTGAACCGGTCGGAATTGAGAATCACCACGCTGCGGGCCGGAAAGTTGACCCCGGCCGCCACCGTGGAGGTGGCAAACACCGCGTCCAGAAGCCCTTCGTTCATGAAGGTCTCCACCGCTTTTTTCCATACGGGCAGGTGACCGCTGTGATGGGCCGCCACGGCCCGGTCCCGGATTCGCAAAAGCTGTTTATGGCCTGCCAGGTAAGGGGTGGCGGCCACCATGCGGTCGATGCGTTCCTCCAGCCAGCGCCACCGCTCCGGATCAACGGTTCTGTTCTGGTCGTCGCACAGCTCAAGGGCCTTGTCGCAGTCGGCCCTGGACTTCATGAAGAAGATGGCGGGCAGCAGGTTGTACTTGCGCAGCACATTCAGAATTTCGTTTACGGGCGGCAGCCGGTGGGCCGGGGCCAGCTGAACCCGGGCCTTGATAAAATCATTCATTCGCTTGTACAGGCCCCGGGGGCCGGTCCCGGATGATTCGCGCAGCAGGGGAAAGAGCGTGCCGGAAGGATGCAGAAAGAGGGGGTAAAGCTGCACCGGCCGGCTGGTCTCCTTTACCACCCGGCAGGGCCTTTGTCTTATGGTGGAAAGCCATGCGGCAATCTGGTCCGGGTTGCCGATGGTGGCCGACAGCATCAGGATGGGAATGCGCCGGGGCAGGTAGATCATGGTCTCTTCCCACACCACGCCCCGATCCTCGTCTCCCAGGAAATGGGCCTCGTCCAGGATGACAAAGTCGGTGTCCAGGTCGTCGCCGCTGTACATGGAGTCGTAAAGCTGGTTGCGCAGGATCTCTGTGGTGCCGACGATGATGGGGGCAGTGGGATTCTCTTTTCGGTCCCCGGTGAGGATGCCGGTGTTTTCCGGGCCGAACATGCGGGAAAAGAGTTCGTAGATGGAGTTGCTCAGGGCCTTGAGCGGTGAGGCATACCAGGTCTTTTTGCCCTCTTTGCGCATGGCGGCAATCACCTGCTCGGCAATCCATGTCTTTCCGGCGCCGGTGGGCGCGGTGACAATACAGTCCGATGTCCGCACCGCCTTCAGGGCTTCCAGTTGAAACGGGTCCGGGGAAAAGGGGGCCTGCTCGGGAACCCCGATGGCGGCAAACACCTTTTTCAGTTTGGGATCGCTGCCGGGCTTGAGGGCCGGGCGACGGGGCTTTTTGTTTTTTGCTGCGGGTTTTTTCCGAAGGCCCGGGGAGACAGGAGGCCGCCCTTTTCGCCGCGGCTTTGCGCGATTCTTTCGTGGGGGAGTGCTGTCCGCCATTTACGTCAGCCCCTCAATCAGAGAAAGGGCCTTTTCACGAAGGGCCGGTACCGCGTCATAGGGGGAAAGCCCCTGGACATCTGAATCTACAAGGCCTTGGTTATATTCGATAAATCCCAGAAAGTCGAAGTCAGGGAGCTGCTCCTGCAAAAAGGCCTTGTCCGTGTCGGTGCGGATCTTGTTGCCCAGTACCGATACGTTGTTTAAATGAATCTGGCCCGCCAGAAGCTTGACCTGACGGGCCGTCTCAATACTGCGCCGGCCCGGCTCCACCACCACGATCAGTCTGTTTACACCCTGGGCCGTGGCCCGGCCCAGGTGCTCCAGCCCGGCCTCCATGTCCATCACCACCACCTCGTCCCGCAGCAGGGTGATGTGCATCATCAGTGCCTTGAGCAGGGTGCTTTCCGGGCAGATGCACCCGCCGCCCCCACCCTTGACCCCGCCCAGTTTCATCAGCTTGATGTTTTCCAGGCGGGCCGACAG
This sequence comes from Thermodesulfobacteriota bacterium, assembly GCA_034189195.1. GTDB lineage: Bacteria > Desulfobacterota > Desulfobacteria > Desulfobacterales > Desulfosudaceae > Desulfosudis. The sequence continues at coordinate 72,362 of JAXHVI010000110.1, forward strand.
GGCCTCGGGCAGATCATCCACCTTGGGGTTGAGCTTGAAGAATCCGCCCATGGAGCCGGGCACCGATTCGGTGCGCTGAGCGATGAGCTCTTTCATCTCGGCAATGGGAACAATGGCGTCCGCGCCGGGAATGCCCACGGCGGCGGCCAGGTTGGCGTCCGGGTCGGCGTCAATGGCCAGCACCTTTTTCCCCTGATCGTTAAAGGCCCTTATCAGAAGGGCCGCAAGGGTCGTTTTGCCTACACCCCCTTTGCCGCTGACGGCGATTTTCATGTTTCATGCTCCTTGGTATTTTTGAAAATTTATTTTCTGTTTGAGGCCGTTACCTCAAATATTTCATGAGATATCCGGGTTATAACACTTGCGGCCCTGAGGGGGCAAGGGTATAATGCCCTGCGGCAATGCAACCGGTCCCGCCTTTGGAGCCTTCACAGGACGGAAAAGAAAGCCCGATGATCGACACAAAAAACCATAAACCCCGGATTCTTGCCCCGGCCGGGGGAAAAGCGTCGTTTCTGGCGGCCCTGGCCGCCGGCGCCGACGCGATCTATTGCGGCCTGAAAAGTTTTTCCGCCCGCATGGCCGCGGAAAACTTTACGCCCGCTGAACTTTGCGCCCTGACCGAGCTGGCCCATAAAAAAGGGGTGAAGGTCTTTGTGGCGCTCAACACCCTGGTCCGGCCCGGGGAGATTTTCCAGGTCCGGCAGATGATCCACCTCCTTGGCAGAGAGGTGGGCGCCGACGCGCTGATCGTTCAGGATCTGAGCGTTGTGGAACTGGCGAAACAGGCCGGTTTTAAAGGAGAACTGCACCTGTCCACCCTGGGGGCGGTCACCTTTTCAAAAGCCCTGGGCCTGATTTCCAGTGCCCTGGGCGTCAGCCGGGTGGTGCTGCCCAGGGAATTTCATATCGATGAGATCAAGCAGATGGCCCGGGCCTGTCCGCCGGGCATGAGCCTGGAGGTGTTCGTTCACGGGGCCCTGTGTTACGGGGTGTCGGGCCGGTGCTACTGGAGCAGTTACATGGGCGGCAAAAGCGGGCTGCGGGGCCGGTGCGTGCAGCCCTGCCGCCGGACTTATACCCAGGCCCGGTCCGAGGGCCGCTGGTTTTCCTGCCTTGATTTTTCCGTGGATGTACTCACCAAGACCCTGCTGCCCCTGCCGCAGATCACCGCCTGGAAAATAGAGGGCCGTAAAAAGGGACCCCACTATGTCTACTACACCACCACTGCCTATAAACTACTGCGGGACCACGGCAACGACCCGAAAATGAAAAAGGATGCCATGGGCTATCTTGAACAGGCCCTGGGCAGAAAAACCACCCATTACAATTTTCTGCCCCAGCGGCCCTATCCGCCCTCAGGCCAGGAGGAGCAGACCGGGTCCGGGCTTCTGGCCGGCCGGGTGAAGAGCGACGGCTCCCGGCCGGCCCTCTCCCCGCGCATGGGATTGATCAAGGGGGATCTGCTGCGCATTGGTTACGAGGACAAACCCGGCCACAGCCTGCTTCGGGTGCCGGCCGCCGTGCCGGCCAGGGGCCGGCTGGTGTTAAAGGTCCGTGGCGGTGTGCCCGCGGCCGGAACACCGGTCTTTCTCATTGATCGCATGGAAGATGCCCTGGAAACCATGATCAGGGATCTGGGGGCTGAACTGACGGACGCCCCCTGCCGGGAAACAGCCTCGGCCGCACCGGACCGGGCGGCCCGGCAGCGACGGCCGGCACCCGGATCACCGGAAGAGATGACGGTTTACCGGTCCCTGCCCAGGGGAAGGCAGGCCCACGGTGTGGGCCTCTGGCTCTCTCTTGAGGAGCGGGCCGGCGGTGCCGCCAGGCTGAATGCTCAACAGTGGCTGTGGCTGCCGCCGGTGGTGTGGCAGGAGGACGCAGACCGGTGGCAGGCGCTGGTAAGCCGTATGGTCAAACAGGGTGCCCGGCGGTTTGTGCTGAACGCGCCCTGGCAGATATCCCTGTTTGAACGGACAGGAAATCTTGACCTGTGGGCCGGGCCCTTCTGCAACCAGGCAAACGGTGTCTCGATTCAGGTGCTGGCAGGGATGGGCTTTTCCGGCGTTATCGTGAGCCCCGAGCTGGGGAAAGAGGATTATGCGGTCCTTCCCGGCCAGAGCCCGGTCCTTCTGGGAGTGGTTGTTTCGGGAAGCCTGCCCCTGTGCGTGGCCCGTACCCTGCCGGGACCGGTCCGGGAAAAAACACTGTTTTCAAGCCCCGGGAAGGAAAATGCCTGGGCCGAGAAGCACAGCGGCCTTGTGTGGTTATATCCCGACTGGATGGTGGACCTGCGGCCCCGGCAGAAAATGCTCGAACAGTGGGGGTACAGGCTTTTTGTTCACCTTCATCACAGCCCGCCGCAGGGTGTGAAAATCAGGCAGCGGCCGGGGATGTGGAACTGGGATGTCGGCCTGCCGTGATGCCGGAATTGACGGGACAGTAAAAACAGACTGTATAATCCATATAATAGATATGATCCGCCAAATTTTTTAAAAAGATATTTCCTTGACAAAGGATGGCTTTGATCGTATCTATATCAGACAGTTGGACGCAAGCCGGTGCCGAAAGCCCGGCAGAAGGGGTTGCAGGGCCGGTGAAGAATATATGATTGACCATCAGGTCGCACGAAAAATTTTTTGGCAGTGCAAATATTTTCAAAGGAGTAAGGGTATGACGTTGACAAAAAGCAGGATAATCGATTCTGTGCAGGAAGAGACGGGCCTTCCGAGAAAACGGTGTGACGAACTGGTCGAGGAGCTCCTGGAAATCATCAAAGAGACCCTTGCAAACGGCGAAAACCTGATGGTCAGCGGGTTCGGAAAGTTCTGCGTCAAGGAGAAAAAGGCACGCAAGGGCAGAAACCCGGCCACCGGCGACGACCTGATGCTTGACGAACGAAAAGTTGTCACCTTCAAGTGTTCCCAGGGATTGAGAGAAAAAATAAACGGCAGTTAACCGGCGAATTGCTGTCGCGGCGGGGGACCCGGTCTGTCGCCGGCCCCCGCTTCCGTCTGCCCGTCGCCCTATAAATTTTCCTTATGTTCTCTATCTATGTATTCTAACCAACGTTCTTCTGTTCAGAAAAAAAACTTCAGCCCCGGTTTCACGCTGATCGAGCTGCTGGTGGTGCTGGTCATCCTCGGCATCATCGGCGTCACGGTGGCACCCCGTATCCTGGGAAAGCCCGACGAGGCCAAGAAGATAAAGGCCGCCACCACCATTGAGGCCATTTCCACGGCGTTGAAGCTCTATAAACTGGACAACGGTGCTTATCCCACCACCTCCCAGGGCCTGGAGGCCCTTGTGCGCAAGCCGGAGAGCGGCAACACGGATAACTGGCAGGAGGGCGGATACCTGGAAAAGGGGAAGGTTCCCGCAGATCCGTGGGGCAACCCTTTTGTCTACATGTGTCCCGGCGTCCATGGTGATTTTGATATCATTTCCTACGGGGCCGACGGCGCGCCCGGCGGCGAGGGAAAATATGCGGATATCAAAAGCTGGGAGATCGAATGACCCGGTGACCCACGGTCACCGTCCGGCTCCCCTTTCCCCCGTATAACCGTACCGGTCTTTTTTTCCCTTTTCGGAGGCTGCTCTGTTATCCCCCTCCACACACAACACACCGGCGCGATACCCCGGTGGCTTCACGCTGATCGAGCTGATCGTCGTGTTGGTCCTCCTGGCCATCGTTCTGGCCGTGACCTTTCCCCGTGTTTCAAATATCGGATTTTCAGACAGCAGGAACAAGACCGCGCGCTGGATTATCACCACCACCCGGGTCCTCAAGTCAAAAGCGGTCATGGACCGCCATCCCTACGTGCTTCGGGTGGACACTTCCCGCCAGACATTGACGGCCCTGCCCGGGGCAACTTCGGGCACCCTTCCGGCGCAAATGGCGGCGCTCGCCGGCCAAACGCCGGAAGCCGACGTCCCCGGCCCGGAGACCACAGGCACCCGGCGCCTGGCGCTTTCGGATGATCTGACCGTTGAGGATGTGACCTTTGCCGGCAGCGATACCGCGCAAACCGGGGTGGTGGATATTGTGTTTCATGCCGGCGGCTACTCGGACTGGGCCGTGATTCATATGCGGGACCGGGGCCGGCGGATTTCTTTTATTATTGAGCCGTTTATCAACCGGGTCAGAATGGTGGACGGGTATGCGGAACTTTGATCGCAAACGCAAAAGGGCCTCGCGGTATTCCTGGCCACGGGCGGCGGGGCGGCGGGGGTTTACCCTGATGGAGGTCCTTATCGCCATGTCCATTCTGGCCATTGCCATGGTGGGGTTTTTCTCCCTTTTTTCCCAGACCGTGACAGTGGAGGAGGCCGCGCGGTTTAACACCGTGGCCCCCATGCTGGCCCAGGCCGTCATGGCTGACGTGGTGTCCGGACGGGCCGGCACCGGAGGAGATTTCCCTGATCACCCCGGCTACCGGTGGGACCTTTCCATTACCGAAGTGGTGCCGGGCGTGCTGGGCAGGGACGCCGTGGAGGGGCTGGCCCAGGTGAACGTGACAGTAACCCTGAACAACGGTGAACGCACCTATACATTGAGGGCCTATGACTGGCTTTCCTCCGAATAGACGGTCCGGAAGATTCTTCCTCGCGGCAACCCAGGGGGCCGGGGGGGTTACCCTTTTTGAACTCCTGGTGGCCATTGCCGTGTTTGCCCTGCTGACCACGGCCATGTACGGCGGGCTCAACAGCCTGCTGGGCAATGCCGAGTCCCTTAGCCGGAGCGCCGTTGCCTATGACGCGGCCCGTTCCTGCATGGACCGGATGGCGCGGGATCTCCGGTCGGCCTATGTGGCGGTGCCGCCGGCCTATGAGACACCGGGGTTTGATGCCGACCCGGATCCCTACCGGTTTGTCGCCAACGGCACCGGTCAGGATGTGCGGATGCGGTTTGTCGCCTTTTCCCATGTGCCGCTGGACAGGGGGTTGACGGCTGAGGCGGGGCGTATCGTTTATTATCTGTATACCCCCCAGGGAAGCGACACCCGGGTGCTGATGCGAAACGACCGGGTGCTTCAATATGACGCGGACGTGGAAGAGGGGCGTGACCCCATCGTATGTGAAAACATCGCTTCCCTGGTTCTGCTGTTTTATGACGAAAACGGACGGGAGTATGACCGCTGGGATTCAGACTCCAGTGAGTTTGATTACGCCACCCCCCGGGCCGTGGGGATTCAACTGGTGCTGGATACCGACGGGAGGCGCTATCCCTTTGAAACCATGGTGGATCTGCCGGTCTACCGGGAGCCGGCGGAATGACGATTTTGCGAAAAAGAAGACAGGTCACCGGTGACCGGGGCGTGGCCATTCTGGTGGTGCTCATGATCATCGCCCTGCTGGTGGCGGTGCTGTTTTCCGTGAACCGGCGGGCCCGGACCGGAATGGACGCGGTCATGGTGTTCCGGGACCGGGTGACCCTTTCCCACATGGCGGCGTCGGGTATTCACATCGGGCAAGCCGTGCTGGTGGAGGACCGCATCAATACCGAAATAGATTCCATTCAGGAGGCATGGGCCGATCCGGTGGCGCTGGAAGGGATCGTGGGGGAATTCCCCTTTGAAAAAGGGAGCCTTTCCCTTCGTATCACCGACCTGATGGGCCGAATTCAGGTCAATGCCCTTGTGCAGTTTCCGGAGGGCCGGCAGGTCAATGGCGACCAGGAGGTGCTGTGGTACCGCCTGATGGATCTGGTCAAGATTTTCAGCGGGCCGGACTACGATATCCGGCCGGTGGCGATTCTGCACGCCATCAAGGACTGGCTCGATTCCGGGGACGATGACGCCACCGAGGATTTCGGCGCCGAATCCGATTACTACCAGAGCCTGACCCCGTCCTATACCTGCCGGAACGGCCCGGTGATCGACGTGAGTGAACTGGCCCTGGTAAAGGGGATGTCGGCCGGGATTTTCAACGTGATTGACGCCAGCTACGGGATTTCAGACATGGTGACCACCTTCGGTATGGTGGAGGTGGCCCAGGGAGAAGGGTTCACCTTTCCGGGCCGGATCAACATCAACACCGCACCGGTCTACGTGCTGGCGGCCCTGATTCCGGAAGTGGAAGACGCCCACCTGGCCGCTGAGATCGACGCGTTCCGGTCGGAGATATCCAACGGTCTTTATGTCCATGACCTTTCCGGTGCCGCATGGTACAAACAGGCCCCCGGATGCGAGGAGATCAATATCTCACCGGCCCTGATTACGACGCGGAGCGATTTTTTCCAGATAGAAGCCACCGCCGTGTTGGGAGAGATGCAGGTCACACAAACGGCAGTGGTGCGCCGGGTTCAGAATGAAAAAACCGGTAAATGGGAGTGCAGGGTGTTGAAGTGGCAGTCGTGATGGGGTATATATGGTTCGATTTATAATGATTTAAATGGGATTGGCGGTTCGGCATGGACGGCAGGGTTCTGGGTATCGATATCGGCAACACCACGGTCTGCGCGGTTCTGGTGGGCCCCGGCGACAGCGGCCTTCGCATAGAGGCTCACGCCCATGCGGCAATGGGAAAGGACGTCTCCCCTTGGCAGGTGCTGCCCGGTGTGCTGGACGCCCTGGGGCACCGGGCCGACTGGTCGAGTGCCGCCTGCGTGGCCACCTTTCCGGACCGGCAGGTCTCCTACCGGCGTATTCACATGCCGTTTGCCGACCCCCGGAAGATCGAAAAGGTGATTGCCTATGAACTGGAGCCGCTGCTGCCTTTTGCGCCGGCGGATCTGTTTATCGATTTTGTGGTGCTTTTCCCGGCGGTTTCCCAGGAAAACGAGGCGGGTGTCGAGGTGCTGGCCGCGGCGGTACACAAGGAAAAGGTGAAGGAGTGGATTGACGGGTTTGCCGGTGCCGGCCTGCAGCCGGAAATGATCGTGCCCAGGGGGTGGGCCGCCGCCGCGGTGTTGTCGGCAGATGTTGAGGATGCCCTGCTGGTGGAGACCAGCGGCGGATACGTTACAACGGCTGTGGTCGGCGGTGGGGATGTTCAATGGGTTCGCTTTTTTTCAGCCGGCACGCCGCCGGATCAGGAGGCGGGCCGGTCTGCGTTGTGTGACGGCCTGCGCCAGACCCTGCTGGCCTGTGAATATGAAACAGGGGTTGCCGCGGGGCTGAAAAACGTCTTTGTGGCCGGTGCCGATCTCCGGGCAGGGCAGGCGGCCAAAACGGTTGCCGCCTGTCTGGGCATTGATGCCCGGCCGCTTAACATGGCGGACGGCTCTTCCCTGGTGACGGGTGGCCGGCCTGACCATACCTGGGAACCGGGCCTTCTGGACATGGCGCTCTGCCCGGCGTTGCTGAAGAAAAGCCGGAAGCCCTGCATTAATTTCCGGAAAGGGGAGTTCTCCCTGGCGGCCAGGTGGCTGCAATACCGGCACCTGTTCGGTGGTACCGCCGCGCTGGCGGCACTGGTGCTGGTACTCGGCCTGATGGGGGTTTTTTACGACCTCTATTCTCTCAATCGGTCCATAGCGGCTGTGGATGCCCGGCGACAGGCGATTTTCCGGGAGTGTTTTCCCGAATCGGCGGCAGCACCGTCTGCCGAGATGATGCGCTACGAGATCGACAGGCTTCGTGAATCCAGCGGCCTGCCCGCCGGACTGGACCGGACTGTTTACCAGGTGGATATATTGAACGATATCAGCCGCCTGGTGCCACGGGAGACGGATGTGGTGATCACCCGCCTGGACGCGGGGCTTAATGATGTTTCCGTCACCGGCAACACGGATGCTTTTCAGTCCGTGGACACCATGAAAAACAGGCTTGAGGAGAGTGACCTGTTCGGGACCGTTGTTATCAGCTCCGCCACCATGGATAAAGCCGACAAACGGGTTCACTTCAAGTTGCAGATGGAGCTGAAGTCATGATACAGCCACTGATTTCAAGAGCGGCGACATTTTTCAGGGGCCTGACCCCACGGGAGCGGTATGCCGTCTGTATCGGGGTGGCGGCGGTGCTGCTGCTGTTTTTCTGGAAAGGGGTGGCCGCCCCCCTTTCCGACAAGCGGGAGACCCTGGCGATCCAGCTGGCGTCCCGGCAGAACGACCTGAAACAGATGATAACCCTGCAGCAGGAGCATGAAAGGATGCAGCAGGCCGCGGCCAGGGCCGCTGCCGGCCAGTCCGGCCGGGGGGGCGACTTTACGCTTTTTTCGTTTCTGGACCAGCTGGCCGGCAGGGCCGGTATCAAGGAGCATATCGCCTATATGCGGCCGTCTGTATCGGGCCAGAACAGTGAACTCTCCGTTGTTGAGATGAAACTGGAGGGCGTTGACCTGCAGGGGCTGGTTTCCTACCTTCATATGATTGAGACCGCTGACGCCATGGTGTTTGTCACCCGCCTCTCCATCGCGGCACAGGAAAAGGGTGGTGGCGGTGGCGTGGAGGCGGTGCTGCGGGTGGAGACCGTAACCACATGAGCCTAAAACCACCCATGACCGGCAAACGGAAAATTCTGATTGCTTATGCGGCGTATGCCCTTGCGATGATAGCCCTTTTTATGGTGCTGCTGTTTCCGGATCAGTCGGTGCGTGACTTTCTGGAACAGCGTGCCGGTGGCATTTATCCGGACATGCGGATTCGTATCGGCGCGTTGCGGCCCGCCCTGCCTTTCAGTGTGCGCATGGCGGATGTGTCGGTCTTCTGGCAGGACAGGCCTTATGGAGATTTTGCGTATGTGAAGGTCACCCCGTCTGTCTTTTCCATGTGGCGCCATCGGCGTTCCTTGTCATTCAAGGGCCGGACATTTGATGGGCGTTTTAAGGGCGTCTACGGCCAGGAGAGAAAGACAGGCGCCTGGACCCTTGATGTCTCCTTTTCCGGTATGGCGCTGGGTGCCATGGAGGGGGTCCAGCACCTGCTGCCCCACGAGATCAAGGGGACGGTCGCCGGACATATAAAGGCAGGCCTTGACAACGGCGGCCGGCCACTTGCAGAATTCGAGGTGGTGTTGTCCGATGTGGCGGTGGTCCTTTCAGCGCCGGTTTTCTCCATCGACACCGTGGCCTTTGACCGGATTGAGGCAGCCGTGGTCATGGAGGGGGACCGGGTGCGGATAGAAAACTGCACCGGCAGAGGCGAACAACTGGATGGCGAGTTATCGGGCGAGATTCAGGTGCGACAGCCGTATGGCCAGAGCCTGTTGCGGGTGAAGGGGTTTGTCAGGCCCCAGGCGTCCCTTGTGGCCAGGCTGGGAGAGTCCCTGCCGGTGGAGATGGTGCTGGGGCAAAACGCCGGGGACAAAGGGTTGCCGATTGCCTTCACCGGGATCCTGGCCGATCCGAAAGTCTCTCTTAAATAGGCAAAAAAGGAAAACGGAGATGGTCGCGGATGATTAAAAAGGGTGTTGTCATCGCGAATCTGCTGCTGATCACGCTGGCGGCCTATCTGGGCGTGGACCTGTTTTACGGCATGGTGACGGCCCGGTTCAGCATGAGTACCGTTTCATCGGCGCCGGGAATCCGGCAATCGGTCCCCGACCGCCCCGCTGTCACCCGAAAGCCCGTTTCCGCCTATTCGGCCATTGCCGAACGCAACCTGTTCAAGGCCACCAAAAGCGAAGTGGCCGCGCAACCGGAAATCGACGTGACCAGCCTGAAAAAAACCAACCTGGCATTGACCCTGGTGGGAACCATTTCAGGCGAAGGGGTGGACTCCTACGCCGTCATTGAGCGGACCCGGGAGCGGCAGCAGGATCTTTACAAGGTCGGGGATACCGTTGAAAACGCAACGGTGAAGCTGATTCTGCGAAAACGGGTGGTGCTGACCGTCAACGGGGTGGATGAGGTCCTGGAAATGGCCGACGCGCTTTTTGCCGAGGATGCGGGACAGAGCCGTTTCAATCCGTCGGCTGCCGGGCGCCGGGCCAGTGGTCTGGACAGGGCCGCCAGTGTGCGCAATGTTACGCTGGATCGCGGCGAAATAGAGAGTGCGTTCAACAATGTCAATGACCTGATGCGAAGCGTCCGCATCCGCCCCCACTTTACCGACGGTCAGCCCGATGGACTCAGCCTGGAGAGCGTGGCGCCGGACTCTATTTTTCAGGAGATGGGGTTGCAGAGCAAGGATGTAATCGTGGGGGTAAACGGAAAAAAAATCAGCACCGTGGATGACTGCATGGAGGTTTACAAGAGCCTGAGTGACGCGTCGGCCGTGGTGCTTGAGGTCAACCGGGGCGGGCAGCGGGAGTTGATCCATTATAAGGTTCAATAGATTTTGACGATCCGGACGAAAACCGGGAATATTTTTTCGCGGAGAACATGATGAAATATGGTATAAGGCAACTGGTATCTGTGGCGGTCTGCACGGGCGTGCTGCTGGGCGGTTACCCCCTGGCGGCCGAAGATCCGGCCCCGGGCCCGGCCCTGCTTCAAAGGATTCGGGAACGGAGAGATCTGCCGGTGAAACGTCCCCAGCCGGTTCGGAAAACGGTGGTGGGCAAGGTCTCGGACGCGCCCTCCTTGCCGGAGGGGTTGCCGACGGCTGCCGGTGACGGAGAGAACCTGGTCTCCATGGATTTTAATGACGTGGACCTGGCGGTTTTCATCAAGTTTGTCAGCGAAATTACCGGTAAGAATTTTGTGCTTGACCAGAATGTGCGCACCAAGGTCACGGTGATCAGCCCTTCAAAGATTCCTGTTGAAGAGGCCTACCGGGTGTTTGAGTCCGTGCTGGAGGTGCATGGATTTGCCACGGTGGAGGCCGGCGACGTTATCAAGGTGGTCAAGGCAGGCGACGCCCGGTCCAAGAATATCGAGACCGGGATGGTCAAGGAGGACAAAGCGCCCGACGACCGGCTGGTGACACAGATCATCCCCTTAAAGTATGCCGACGCAGGCGAGATCAAGGGGCTTTTTGCCCCCCTGGTTTCCAAGGACAGCGTGTTGCTTGCCTATGAATCCACCAATATGCTGATTGTCACTGACGCCTACTCCAACATTCAGCGGTTGCTGAAAATTCTTGACGCCATTGATGTCACGGGCATCGGACGCCAGGTCTCGGTGATCCCCCTGGAATACGCCGACGCGTCAAAAATGGTTTCCATTCTGGAGGTGGTGTTCCGGGAGGCGGTGGACCGGGGCGGCCCCCCGCAGCGGGGCGGAACCGAACCCACGGATAAAATCCGGCTGGTGGCCGACGACCGGGCCAACGTGGTGATCATGCTGGCCAGTGAATCAGAAACCGTGAAGATACGGAAGTTGATCACCCTGCTGGACAAGAAGGTGCAGCAGGGCAAGGGACGGATTCATGTCTACTACCTGAAGAATGCCGATGCCGAGGAGCTGGCCAAAGTATTGCAGATGCTGCCCGAGAAACAGGGGGATGCCGCTGCCGAGGGCAAAAAACTGGCGCCGGTGCTGTCAAAGGCCATCAACATCACGGCCGATGCTTCCACCAACAGCCTGATCATCATGGCCGAGCGGGACGACTACCTGGTGTTAAAGGAGATCATTGAAAAACTCGACATTCCCCGGTCCATGGTCTATATCGAGTGCCTCATTGCCGAAGTGAACATCAACAAGGATTTTGAACTGGGCGCCGAATGGCTGGTGGGCGGGGAAGGCAGTTATGATGACAGGGACGGGGGATACGCCGTGGGATTCGGTGGCGGTAGCGACACGGGCTATGCAAACGTCGCACGCATGGCCATGGGCGGGCTTCCCAGCGGGTTTTCCGTGGGGGCCATGGCCGAATCCATCATGATTGGCGGTGTTGAGTATCCCAACCTGGCCGCGGTGGTGCGGGCCTTTAAGAAGGACAAGGATGTTCAGATTCTGTCCACTCCCCAGATCATGACCACAGACAACCAGGAAGCCACCATCACGGTAGGCAAAAACATTCCCTACCTGACCAAGATCGGCACCACCTCCTCGGAAGAGACTTACAGCAATTACGAGTACAAGGATGTGGGCATCTCCCTGAAGATCAAACCCCAGATCAATGAGAACCGGCTGATCCGGCTGGATATTGAGCAGGAGCTGACCAAGCTGGACCAGCTGACCACCGTCTCCATGGATCGGCCGGCCACGTTGAAACGCGGTATCACCACCAACGTGATCGTTCATGACGAACACACCATCGTCATCGGCGGACTGATCGATGACAGTATGTCCCGTGTGGAGTACAAGGTGCCCTGCCTGGGAGACATCCCGTTTCTGGGCTGGCTGTTCAGTGGGGTTTCCAACGCCACCGAGAAGACCAACCTGCTGGTCTTTCTGACCCCCCATGTGATCAAGACGGCCAAGGAGGCCGACGATATTTACAAGTCCAAACAGTCGGACCTGGACGCCGTCCGCAGCGGCAGTTTTTCCCTTTATTCCGATGACGTGAATGAAGCGGTTTCTGTTGACGCCGAACCGGCCTCCTCGGCGGATGAGATCGTTCCGGAAAACAAGGAGGAAGATGAGGCAGCGGCCGGGATGGTCGTGATTGATCAAGACGGTGTGAATCAGCCTGAACCCATGCCGGAAAAAGCGGTGGCCGACCCGGCTGCATCTGAAGCCGATACTGCCGAAGACACGCCTGTGCCTGAAACCGCCCCGCCGGTGACCGGCGGGGCGGAGGCGGACGGGGAGACCCCACCTTCCGTGGAGGCGCAGCCGGACGGGGACTTGCCGGTTCCTTTATCGCCGGAAGCGGGGTCATAAGAGATGCCCATGAGCAGAGACCTGTTACAGGCACTGAAAACCTGCGCGGCTCTTCCCGAACAGCAGGCCGGGAAGATAGAACGGCTGATCAATGGGGGCCGGGCCAATATCGGTGAGCTTCTTCTCAAGCGGAAGCTGGTGACCGAACCGCAACTGCTGTCCGCATACAGTGAGGTGTTCGGCATTCCGGTCTGCGAGGCGGCGCAGCCGGACGAGAGTGTGAAGGCCATCCCCGAAAAGGTGCCGGCCGCGTTTCTCAAGCGGTATCTCATGGTGCCGCTGAAAATGTCGTCCCGCGGCCACGGAGGGGTCTCCGGTTGTCAGGTGGCGGTCAACGATCCGTCCCGGCTTCATGCAGTGGACGATCTGACAAGGCTGATGGGTGTAGAAACATGCTCCCTGGTACTGGCCACCCGGGACCATATTTTTTCAGCCGTGGGAATGCTTTACGGCAGTGGAGACGGGGCGGCCGAAGAAATTGTCCGGGACATGGAGGGGGCCGAAGACATTCTTGACGAGCTCGACGAGGCCGCTGATCTTCTGGACGATGCCAGTGACGCGCCGATTATCAAGCTGGTCAACCATATCGTGGCCCAGTCGGTGAAGGCCGAGGCCAGTGACATCCATATTGAGGCATACCAGGACACCTTTAAGATACGGTACCGGGTGGACGGCATCCTCTATGATTTTCTGAGCCCGCCCAAGCGCATTCAGCCGGCCCTGGTCTCCCGCATCAAGGTCATGGCAAAAATGAACATTGCGGAAAAGCGCCTTCCCCAGGACGGCCGCATGCAGGTCCGGCTGGGAGACAAGGAGGTGGATATCCGCGTCTCTTCGATTCCCATTACCGCCGGTGAGCGGCTGGTGCTTCGGCTGCTCAACAAGGCCAGCTCCATGCTGGGATTGCAGGAGATCGGTTTTTCCCGCCAGACCTTTGATCTGTTCAGCCGCCTGATCCGGTATGCCAACGGCATCATCCTGGTGACCGGCCCAACCGGTTCAGGCAAGACCACCACCCTTTACGCGGCCCTCTCCACCATCAACACGCCGGACATCAACATCATTACCATTGAGGATCCGGTGGAGTACCAGGTCAGCGGCATCAACCAGATCCAGGTGAATCAGAAAATCGGTCTGACCTTTGCCCGGGGCCTGCGTTCCATTGTGCGGCAGGACCCGGATGTAATCCTCATCGGCGAAATTCGGGACCAGGAGACAGCGGATATCGCGGTGCAGTCTGCCCTGACCGGCCACCTGGTTTTTTCCACGCTTCACACCAATGACTCGGCCAGCGCCATCACCCGGCTGGTGGATATCGGGGTGGAACCGTTTCTGCTGTCTTCCTCGGTAATCGCCGTGATCGCCCAGCGGCTGGTGCGGGTGCTCTGCCCCCGATGCAAGGAGGCCTATGTGCCGGACGAAGCGGCCATTCTGAGTATCGGGGCCTCCGTCGAACTGTTTGCCGGAAAAACGATTTACCGCAAAACGGGGTGTGATCACTGCCTGGGCACCGGTTACAGCGGACGGATCGCGATTTTCGAGATACTGGTAATGGATGAGAAGATCAAGAAGATGGTGCTGACCACCCACGATTCGGGACGGATCGAGGCGGCGGCGGTCAAACAGGGGATGATCACCCTTCGCCAGGACGGCATTCACAAAGTGCTGGACGGGGTGACCAGCATCGCCGAAGTGTTGCGGGTAACCCAGCGATGATGGAGCGGACCGGCTTTTGCAGAACAACGATGAAACAGGCCGCATGGCTGTTTTTTTTCTCTTTTTTTATTTGCTGCGCCGCTGCCGGTCCGGTGGTGCCAGAGGATACAAATGATTCTGCGACTATTGAAAACCCGGCAGCCGCCGGGGCAACACATTCCGGCGCGGTGCGGTTTTTTCAACGGTACATTTCCCCCATCGACGGGGACCGGTGTCCCATGCATCCCTCATGCTCGGCCTACAGCCTTGACGCCTTTGAAAAACATGGCCTGGTGATGGGCTGGATCATGACCTGCGACCGCCTGTTGCGGTGCGGCCGGGATGAACTGTCCCTTGCGCCGCGCGTGGTGGTGGATGGCCGGGTCCGGTGGTATGATCCCGTGGAGCATAATGATTTCTGGTGGACAAAATAGCAGAATGGTTTGCCGGGTGGTTGCCGTGCTGTTTTGCGCGGGAATATCCATGGCGGGCCTTTTTTGGGTTCCTGCGGCTGCCGGTGAAGAAGTGCCGACCCTGTCCGCGGACCGGCAGATTGGCCTGGGAGACCATTTTTTTAAATCCGGCGAGTATGACCGGGCGGTCACTGCCTACGAAACCTTTCTTTATTTTTTCCCTGGCCACGAGCAGGCCGCATATGCCCGTTTCCAGGTTGCCCGGTCTTTTTTGAAACAGGGAAAGACCGAAGCGGCCCTGGAACGGTTTGAAAAGATCTACAGTGAGGGTAGTGGCACACAGTTCCAGGTGGAGGCGGGTTTTATGGCGGCCCGCTGTTACACGGCACTGGGCATGAAGGACCGTGCCCTGTCGATGTTAAGTCTGGTGGGAGAGACCACCGATGATCCCGCGGTCAGGGAACGAATTTTCTACGAGACCGGCTGGACCTGGCTGGAAGCGTTTCCGGTGTTGACCGAAGCAGAGATTGCGGCGGCGGCGGCAAATTTCGAGCAGATTCCGGTGACGGCCGGAAAGCGTCTGCACGTGCAGGCCGTGCTTGACGCACTGGAACAGGCCCGGCATCATGATGACGGCCTGCTGGCCTCGATGAAAAGTCCCGGTCTTGCCGGAACCCTGGCAGTGATCCCCGGGGCCGGGTATCTGTATTGTGAACGATACCACGACGCGCTGATCTCTTTTCTTTTCAACGGCGCCATGGTGCTGGCCGCCTGGGAGGCGTTTGACGAGGGCCATGAGGCCCTGGGGGCCGTTCTTTCCGTTGTGGAGCTGGGGTTTTACGGCGGAAGCATTTATGGCTCCATGTCGGCGGCACACAAGCACAACCGCCGCCGGACCGGCATCTTTATGGAGGGGCTTCGTTCCATCGGCGCGGGTTTTGTGCCGGCGGGGGAGGGGGTGGAAGTGAGGGTGTCCTTTCAGCAGCCGTTCTGATGAAAGGACGCCACTGAACTACAATTATCAATTATCAATTGACAATTGTCAATTATTAAGGGTCTTTTGCTATCCGGCAAACTGGTACATTTCAAAAATGGGCAGGATGATGGAGAGCACGATAAATCCGATTACGATACCCATGGAAATCACCAGCAGCGGTTCCAGCAGGGAGGTCAGGCCCACCAGTGTGGACTCCACCTCGTTTTCAAATACATCTGCCGTGCGTTGAAGCATCTGCTCAAGATTTCCGCTCTGTTCCCCCACTTTGATCATCTGAACGGAAAGATGAGGGAACACGCCTGTGATCTCCAGGCTGTTTCCCAGTCCTTCCCCCTTTTCGACATCAGCGGCCGCGGCCGTCACCGCGTCGGCAATAATGGTGTTGCCAACGATGTTTTTGACAATATCTAAGGCCGTGAGCATGGGAATGCCGTTTTCCAGAAGGGAGCCCAGGGTTCTGGAAAACCGGGCCACCGCGATTTTCTGCACCAGGCTTTTCAAGCCCGGTACACGCAGAAGGGCCGTGTCTACAAGATGGCGGCCCCGCCGGGTTTTCCCGAATTTCTGAAGGGCCGAAAAGAGAGCGCCCCCGGCTGCCAGCAGCACCCACCAGTAGGATTGCAGAAAGGCGCTGGTGGCGATGACAATTTGCGTGGGAACGGGAAGGGCCTGGTTCATGTCTTCAAAAACCGAGACCAGCTGAGGTACAATCTTGACCAGAAGAAAAACCAGGACCCCGCTTCCCAGAACGGTCATGACCAGCGGGTAGGCCAGAATGGCGGTGATGCGGTTGCGCTGCGCCTGCTG
Source organism: Thermodesulfobacteriota bacterium (assembly GCA_034189195.1). Classification (GTDB taxonomy): domain Bacteria; phylum Desulfobacterota; class Desulfobacteria; order Desulfobacterales; family Desulfosudaceae; genus Desulfosudis. The sequence continues at coordinate 88,928 of JAXHVI010000110.1, forward strand.
GGTTTCCTGCAGATCGGCCAGCCGCTCCAGCACCACTTCCAGTGTGCCGGAGGCCTCACCGGCCCGGACCATGTTGATATAGATGGGTGAGAAGATGTCGGGGAACCCTGCCAGGGCATCGGCAAAACTGTTGCCTTCCTCCACCGATTCTTTGATGCGGGAGAGCGCCTTTTTCAGGGCCGCGGAGCCGGCCTGGGGAATCAGCGTATAGATGGCCGAAACAAGGGGGAAGCCCGAACCCACAAGGGTGGCCAGCTGTCGCGTGGCCGTGGCCAGTTCGCCTTTTCCAATACCGGAAAAAAGGCGCAGCCCTTTCGGCCACCTACCCCCGGCTTTTTGTTCCCTGCGGTCATAAGCCTCCGCAATGGCAACAGGGAACAGCTGCCGGCCCCGCAGCTTTTCCCGGGCCGCGGCCTCACCGTCGGCATCAATGATGCCGGACACGGTCTTGCCGCCGGCATCCAGGGCGCTGTATTCATAGACAGGCATGGTCAGTTCCGGATGGGAGCATAGCGCCGGTAATCAGCAGGCGCGGGGTGAGTCAGCCTCAAAATTGGGGCCCGATTATAGTGCTGTTCTTTTCATCCACTACACAATAGAAAATGCGCCGGCCATACATATTGGTCGGATCTGAGGAACCTCTTTGATGGTAGACAAAAGCTTCCATGTAGCCCTCTCCCGCAGCCGCCGGCTTTCCGAAAATCTGGGCACTTACCCCGGTAGACAGGGTAAAGGTATAAGTGCCGTCGGATTTGAGTCCCACACTGTGACCCATGCCGGGGCTGTGGGTGAAATCCGGATAGGAACCGGTGATAAACTGCTCCGTGGCCACCGTCATCAGGTTGCGGGAGTCTGATATAGCCGCCACATCTCCGGAGCGGCACATCATGTCCGTGTAAGCCACAAACCCCATGTGGGAAAGGATTCCGATGACGGCAACCACCATCATCAACTCCAACAGAGAAAAACCATCGGTTCTCCGTATCATTTTTCACCTCCTGTCACGGCGGTGTCGCTTGTGTCCGCCCACGAGCCGTCCGGCCGCATCACCGCGATACCCGTCTGCTCTGGCAGGATATTGCCGAAGCCCAGTGCGCCGGATTTGTCTTTCCATGTCAGATAGGTACCGGTATATTTTTGCGCCATGTCATTTGTATCTGACAATGGCGGCGACAACCGACCTTTCGCCGGTTTATTAATCTGCTGTTCGCTCACCTTGACCCACTGTTCATTCTGGTAAAACAGGCCCTCCTCTTTTTCAGGGTAACTCACGTTGCCGAAACCCATGGCGCCGCTTTTGTCCTTCCAGGCCAGGTAAGTACTGCCGTACTTGCGGGCCAGGTCGACATCCTCCGGCTGCATGCCGCTGGTTTGAACGGGTTGCGCGACAGCCGTTTCCTCCGGGGTGCGCTGAACCCGGATCCATTTACCTTTTCGATAGATCAGGTTGTCCTCACCACCGGGATACATCACGTTGCCGAACCCCAGTGCTCCGCTCTCGGTCTTCCACGTCAGGTGCCTGCCGGCCACCGTCTCGTCCACATCCTCTGCATCCTCCACCGGTGTATAAACCACAGGGGGCACATCTTCCTCCTCTTCCGGAGGCGGTCCCTGTCTGCCGGCAGCAGCCAGGGAGGCAAGCAGTTGTTCTTTTGTGGCTTCCAGCTCCTCCTTGGTTGCCGTGCGTTCCGGTACCGGATCCGGTGGCCTTGCGACAGGGTCTTGCCTTCGGGTTGATGAACGCCGGGCGTCGGCCTGTGACGACGCAGCCCCGGATGATCCGGGGCGTCTTTCGGCCGCTGCCGTCCGGGCCTGCCCGTCTGCTCCCACATCCAGGGGTCTTAACTGACTGTCTACAAAAGCAGTATAGGGCCTGTGATCAATGACCACTGTCTTGGTCAGCCGAAAATTGTTTTGGTCAAACGCGTATTCCCAGTTCACTTCATCGATAAACGTCCGATCCTGAATGTGATCCGGGTAGAGAGCGTCCAGCGTCTCCGGATATTTATTGTGTTTGGCTCTGTAGTTGTTAATGGCCATGCCCATGTAGGTGAGCCCGGCTTTTGGGCTTTTCTGGGCCGCCAAAGTCATGCTGCTGAAGGTCTGTGCTACATATTGGTTCTCGTCTTCTTTACTTTTGAAGTGTCGATAGACCAGGAAGGCGATCCAAATCGTCACTATCACCAGAAAGACTATGGCCCATGTTTTTTTCATGGCTGCAATTGTGCTTTGTATGATTTATAGGTTTTACGACCGGCCGGTCGCGGGCTGCGGAAAACCTTCTTTGCGAGCCCTTTTTTCCGCATCATACCATAAAACATAAGCAAAAAATATACCACAGGCCAGGACCTCTGATGAATACCCTGATTTTTTTTTATAGTTTTAATTTCAGAAGGTTTACCTCTCTATGGTGGTGCTTTTCAATCGGGCGTTGCCGTATTTTGTAACAGGGCAGCCATTTTTAGGTTACCAGTGGTAGCCCGGCAGCTTATGGCCGGACGGCCCGTACCGCGCCGCACTGCTCCAGATCCATCTCCGCCTTTTCCCAGGTGCCTTCCGCCGTTCGTTTGACCGTGTTTACCTTCTGGTGCCAGGCTGCGGAAAAAACTTCCGAGGTCCAGTACCAGGGAGCCCCGGCCGCTGGAAACGCGGGCCTGTCATTGTATATGACCAGCAGCTCATTGGGCTTGGGCAGTCGCCAGTCGGCGTATCCTCCGGTTTTGAGATTTTTTACATACATCGCCGCTGTTTTGTAATCCATGCACTGTTCCGCCATGGCCGAAGAGTCCAGCATGGCCCACGTCAGCTTGGTCTGCGTGTCAAAAATGCAGTCGGCGGGCCGTTCCAGGTACCGGCCTTTTGTCGCCGACAGTTTTTTGCGTATCTCGCCCCGCATGCGTTCCAGTTGCTCCTGTTTCTCTTGTTGCTGCTCCATCAGGCTTTGCTGCTGCTGAAGGGTCTGAAGCACTTTTGCCTCTTCTGCCTCCAGCCATGCCAGCAGTTCCTGAGCGTCCTTGCGATAGGCCGGGGATGGATTGGCTTCTACATACCGGCGCATTCGGGCCGTTCTGTCGAAAATGGAGTTGCGGCTGTCCTGAATATAGGCCAGGGTCTGTTCCCACTCTTTTTTCTGACCCTCCACGGTTTCGATGGCGGCCAGCCGGGCGGCCACCGTTTTTCGGACCGGGCTGTCGGGATTTGTTTTCAGAAAATCCTGGTAGAGACCTTTGACTGCCATGGTGTTGCTCCCCGCCTCCTTGACTTTTTTCATCAGGATTTCAAGCGCGGCCTGGCCTTCCATGAGGGCCTGGGAGTGTTCAACGGCCGCTGTTCGCGGGTGGTTCGGGAAGTGTCGGGTAAAGTATTTACACAGCTTGATGCATGATTCCCGGTTTTTCTCATTGTCACAATCGGCCCGGGATTTGACGATGTGAGCGTAAAAGTCTTCACCCAGATCAGAAAGCATGCGCCGGACATTCTGGGTGTTCTCTCCTTTTGGGTAGGCTTCGATGTAGGCCTTATAAGCAGCAATACGGGCGCTGAAGTCGTTTTTCGGAATCTGTTGCAGCCTGCCGTATTCGGCATCCTTCATAATGGCCGGAATGTCGGCGATGCGTTTTCTGATCTCTTCCGCATAAACACTCTCCGGGTACTTCTCAAGAAAGCCGTTATAAAGCGCAAGCGCCTTTTCCTCAAAGGTACTGTCAATGGGGATGCCGGCGGCCTGTTGCAGGGTGGTGTCAAATGCCTGGATCTCCATCTCCCTGGCGACATTCAGTTTCTGTTTTTCTGCGGCGGACCTATAGGGGCTGTCGGGATGAGTCGTGATATAGGCGTCCAACGCGGCCAGCTTTTTCTCCAGTGCGCCTGCCTTCTGGACCTCAGTGAGGGCCTGTTCGTACTGGTGTTTGACCAGCCATGGCCTGGCTTCAAAAAACCAGAGGCAGGCAAGGATCAGGAGAACCAGGATTACCACCACTATTTTGAAGGTAAGGGAAATCCGCCGCTTGCGCCTGAGGACCTTGCTGGCATCGGTGATTTTACCCGACGCCCTGAGCTGCTCAAGTGTCTCCAGCGCGGCCGGCTGTGCCTCTTCGTCCGGCGGCGGGGCATCTTTCTGCTCTTTTGTCGGCTTCTTTTTTGCGGCCTTATCTTGCGGTCCTTCGGTGGCGGCTGCTTCCAGTTCCAGTTTTTCCCCGGCGGGTGTCACCGGAATGCCGGCGGCCTTTTGAATGGCGATTTTCCCTTTTTTGGGGTTTTTGCCGGCCTTTTCATCTTTGCGTTTCAACCCTTCCATGAGCAGGGTCATCAGCGGAACGGTAATCTCCTTTTTCCGGTCCGGCACCGCATTTTCTATCTCTATGGATGGGCTGCTCCAGGAAAGAATCTCAAACACCGCCTCTTCACCGGAGAGGCTGTCTGTTTCCGCCGCAATCAGGGCGCCTTTGACAAGAAAAAGGTGGCCCTTTTTATCTTCGGTTTTTATCCGCAGGGTGCAGGAGGTGCGCTCCATTTCGGACATCTGAAGAAAGGAGGCCAGGCTGATGCCGTGAATGGCGCCGCCCACCCCGCTTTTCATTTCGTCAAACAGCCTGTCCGCCAGGGTCTTGAAATCCACCGGCTTTTCAAAATAGCGCACCGGGCCGATGGCTTTGAGGGCGGTTTCGATCTCTCCTGTTTCAAATGCGGTCATCACCATCAGGGGCAGCCGGGAGTGGCTCTGGGCTACAAACTTGAGTACGTCGATATCAGCCGGCGTGGGTTTGACAAGGTCGATCAGGGCGATGTCAACCTTGATCTTTCCTGCGATATCGTCCAGTTCTCCGACCTTCTCGGCCGTGAGGATTTCAAAATCAGTGGTGTGTTCCGACAGAAGGCTTGAAACAATATTGAGTGTGATGGTATCGATATTGATGGCAAGAATTTTTTTCATTAACCCCTCTTTTGCCGGTGTCAGCATGTGGATCAAGGTCGGCGGCAAACAGCCCGATCCTCTTTTTTTTAACGTAAATTATTAGGAAAATCAAGGAGAAATTGGTGTGGTAGCTGCCGCGAAAAAGGGCGGTCCGGCCCGGCATAAAGGCCTTGCCTATTTGCCGGAGGCGGTGATAGAAACATCTGTCAGGCACCGGTCAGACAATGTTCACCGGAACGTTTTCCGGCCGTGTAACGGATGATCGCCAGGGAAGGATTGAACTTTCCGGCTGCCCTGGATGGACCGAGGAACACTATGCCAAATGGTAGGACACAGGGATTTGACTCACTATGAACAGATCTGAAGAAAAGGATATACAGCGGCTGCTGGTGCTTCAGCAGCGGGGCCGGGGAGAGACCAAGACCGCCGGAATCAAAGCTTACGGCCGGGACAGGTTTCATATCGATCTGGTTTCAGTGGAGGAAAGGCTGCCGGCTGTTATTGAAGATACATCGGCCTATCTGCCCGAAACCATTGATGCGGACCTGGTGCTTGATTACCTGGCGCATCCCGATCTCTCCTGCGATCTTGCCGACAAGTGTCGCGACCGGGGCATTCCTGTCATTGCGTCCGGGAAAAAATACAAAAACAGGTGGGTTTATACGCCGCCCATCTGCTGCGCCCTGCCGCGGCAGGCTGATGCGGGGCCGTATGGCCAGCGGTTTGGATATCCCGAGTTCGTGGTGACCCTTTCAGCGGACAATCGGATAAAGGATGTACGGGTGGTGCGGGGCGCTCCCTGCGGCGCCTCCTGGAAGGCGGCGGAAAAGATGCGGGGGCTGCCCGCTTCCGATGCGGTTGTGCGAATCGGTCTTGAGACACAGTTCTTCTGTTCCGCCGACCCGGCCGGGTGGGACCCGTTGTGGGGGAAAAGCCCGGTCCACCTGGCGGCGGATCTGCATGCCCATGCCTTTATGAAGGCGGTGGAAGAGGGACGGAAACGATGACTTGCGGGCTACGATGGGTTGCCGGTTTTTGTTTTCATGAATACGGCAATATAGCGGTCCAGGATTTCCCGTCCTGCCTCATCAACAGCGAAAAACTCTACACCGGTCTGGTAGCATGATGCCCCACTGCATTGGGAGTGGGCCACCTTGCCGCTGATGTAGACAAACTCATCGTCCAGGACAATGGTCATGGCCAGTTTCTGGTCCTTGTCGATGGGGAAAGGGGTTTCCAGCAGTACCCCGCCCTTTGAAATATTGAGGGTCCGGCCTTTGCCCGTACCGGCAAGAATGTTGTTGCTGTACACGCACACCTCAGAGGGCGCCATTGCGTCAAAACGGATGTGTTTGCGTTTTTCGTTTGTTGCCATGGTTGCACCTTTTCAAAAGGGGGTTGGTGGATGGAGCCGTTGATGCCGGCCGTGTCGCGTGACGGGTTTTGAGACGGGCTGACGCCGGCAAAGCGGACCGCGGCTCTTTTTGCTTTCGAATCAAGCAGGTTAAATCATAACAGAGAGACGGGGCGCTTGCAATTGTTTTTGAGCGCCGGACGCCTTGATTCTTTCCTGTTTCCCGGAACAGGGGCGCGGCCGGGTCGAGACGGGTTCACAGGCGATGGTTGCACCGGCGTCCGGTATGCGAAAAACGGTGAAAACCGGCAGACCGGTCCGATATTCTTTCCGTAATCCTTTCAGGCCGGCAAAAATCGCCTGTTATCCGGCTTTCCGGTTTATTGACGCATGCCGGATGCCTGTGATAGCATATGTCAAAAATTAATTTTTTTGATAATTTTCAATAAGATAAGGAGGATTCAATGTCTCGGCGAATTGTGGTGGTCGGCGGTGTGGCACTGGGATCAAAGGCCGCTTGCAGAGCAAAACGGGTGGATCCGGAAGCAGAAGTCTATCTGATCGACAGGGATGAGTATATCTCCTACGGGGGGTGCGGTATTCCGTTTTATATTTCCGGTGATGTCAGTGATGTGTCCGAGCTGCGCTCCACCAGTTTTCACATGCTGCGCGATGAACGCTTTTTTCTGAAGGACAAAGGCGTCGTGGCCCTGACCGGCACAGAGGTGACCCGTATTGACCGGCAGGGCAAAACCGTGGCGATTCGGCGAAAAGACGGCACCACAGATACGCTGGCCTATGACAAGCTGGTCCTTGCCACGGGCACCACCCCGCGTATGCTGCCGTTGCCCGGACGGGACCTGGAAAACGTTTTTACCGTGGCCAACCTTCACGACGCCCTGGCGATCAAAGAGAAGGTGACCGAGGGAAACATTGAAAAAGCGGTGGTGGTGGGCGGCGGTTTTATCGGGCTGGAGATGGCCGAAGCCCTGGCCGACATGTGGGAGATCGAGACATCCATAGTGGAGGTATTTGACCAGATCATGCCGGGGTTCGTCAGTTCCTCTCTTTCCACCATGGCCAGGAAAACGATCGAGGACAACGGCGTCCGGGTGTATACTTCGGAAAAGGTGGAAGCCCTTGTCGGTGAAGGCGCCGTGTCCGCGGTAAAAACGGATAAACGGACACTGGATGCGGACATGGTGATCATGGCCGTGGGCGTGGTACCCAACACCGGCCTGGCAAAGGAGGCCGGGCTTGAGGTGACGCCCCAGGGATGGATCGTGGTCAACGACCGGATGCAGACCTCGGACCCGGACATCTATTCCGGCGGCGACTGCGCTGCCGTGAAAAACCTTGTGACCGGGGAATTGGGCTATTATCCGTTGGGCTCCATGGCCAACCGGCAGGGCCGGGTGATCGGTACCAACGTAACCGGCGGGTCAGCCCGGTTTGACGGCGCCGTGGGCAGTTTTGTGGTAAAGATTTTTGACAGCGCTCTGGCCGGTGCCGGCCTGACCGCGGACCGGGCAAGGGCCGCCGGGTTTGATGCCGTTGGCATTCAGGTGGCCCAGTTTGACCGGGCCCATTTTTACATTGAAAAAGAGGTGATTTTTCTGGAGCTGGTGGTGGATGAAAAAACGCGGCGGGTCCTGGGCATTCAGGGGTTCGGCGGCAAGGACAGCGGCATGGTGGCCCGTATCAACGCGGTGGCCCCCCTGCTGAAATACAAGCCCGGGGTGGAGGAGATCAGCAACCTGGAACTGGCCTACTCTCCGCCGTTTGCCTCGGCCATGGATATCATCAACACCCTGGGCAACGCGGCCTCCAACTACCTGGACGGCCGGTACCGGCCCATAACCATGGAGGCGTTTGCCGCCTGCTGGGAAAATCGCTCCTGCGGCGACACCTTCTTTTTGGACTGCCGGGCCAATGCCGACGCCCAGCCCTTTGTCGACAAGTATCCGGAGATATGGAAGAACATCCCCCATGATCAGCTTGTCGACCGCATGGATGAAGTGCCAAAAGACAAGAAGCTGGTGCTGCTCTGCAACACCGGGGCCCGTTCCTACGAGACCCAGCTGAACCTGAACGCAAAAGGGATTACCGACAATGTCAGCGTGGGTGCCGGCATTGCCGGTCTTAAAACATGGGGTGTGGATTTCGGGCTGGATAAATAAGTCCGGACAGGACTTTCACAACGGGCTCAGTTTTTTAAACCAAAAGGAGGCGCCATGCGGTTGTCAACCCCCCGGATTCCACCGGCCTCGCCCGAGGAGATGGATGAAGAAGCCATGTCCCTGCTGGGTCTGTTATCCGCTAAATCGGGCCGGGCGGACAATATTTTTGCCACCCTGGCCCGTCACCCGGTGTTTCTGAAAAACTTTCTGGTGTTCGGCAGCCATGTGCTGATGACATCCACGCTGCCGCCCAGGGAACGGGAGATCCTGATCCTGCGCATCGGCTGGCTGTGCAAGTCCGAATACGAGTGGGGCCAGCATGTTGAGATCGGTCGGCGCAGCGGTCTTTCCGACGAGGATATCCTTCGCATCACCGCCGGCGCCGATGCCCCGGGATGGAGCGAACTGGAGGCCGCCCTGATTCGGGCCGCAGACGAGCTCCACGGGGACGCATTTATTCAGGATGCCACATGGCATATCCTCAGCCGCCACTTCGACACCCGGCAGCTCATTGACCTGGTGTTTACCGTGGGCCAGTACAACATGGTCTCCATGGCCTTAAACACCTTCGGCGTGCAACTGGATGACCGGTTATCCGGTTTCCCCGAAACTCCCTGATAATCCGGTCCGGGCTCCCGGAGCAGGCCGGTATGTCGATTTCATGACTGGGTGGGCCGTCCATGCACATTTTTACAAGCAACCGGATGGAGATACTTTCCCGGGCTTTTTGCCAGACACTGACGGCGTTCCCTCTGGACAACCCTTTCGAACAGGAAACCATCGTTGTCCAGAGCATGGGCATGAAACGGTGGCTCTCCATGGAGATGGCCCGCCATACCGGTATCTGCGCCCACAACCGGTTTTTTTTCCCCAACGCGTTTTTAAACCAGATGCTGCAAACCGTGATTGCCGATGCCGCCGCGGTATCCCCCGATATGGGGGTGGAGGCCATGACATGGGCCGTTTTCCCGGTCCTGGCCGATGTTGTTGCCAACCCCGCCCTCTCGCCCCTTCAGGCCTACCTGCAGGACGGCGATGCCATCAAACGCTACCAGCTGGCGGCCCGGATCGCCGACACCTTTGATCAGTATCTGTTGTTCCGGCCGGACATACTGTTGCAGTGGGAAACCGGCGCGCTTCCCGCGGACCCCCACGAAAAGTGGCAGGCGCACCTGTGGCGGTTGCTGACCTCCCATGGATGGGCCGGACAGCGGGCCGAACGATGGAAACAGTTTCTCTCCCTGGCCCAGAGCGGGGAACCTGCCGGCGGCAAGTTCCCATCCAGGGTGTCCGTGTTCGGCATTTCAACGCTGCCCCGGTTCCACATGCAGGTGTTTGCCGCGCTTTCCGCTTTCATGGAGGTGCGGTTTTTCGTATTAAACCCCTGCCGTCACTACTGGGGTGACATCCTGTCCACCTATGAAAAAAAGCAGGTGGAAACCGGTGCCGATGCCCGGGACATTCCGGAAGATGACCGCCACCTGGAAACGGGAAACAGCCTTCTGGCCTCCATGGGCATGGTGGCCCGTGATTTTTTTGCCATGGTGGAGGACCATCCCCACCAGGAGACCCCGATGTTTGCCCCTGCTTCCGGGACCACCATGCTGGCCTGCCTTCAGAACGATATTCTCGATCTGAAGGACGCCGCTGATCAGGAACGGGTGCGGGTGGCCGATGATGACTTCTCCATTCAGATAGCCGTCTGTCACAGCCCCATGCGCGAAGTTGAAGTGCTGCATGACGCCCTGCTGGCCATGTTCGATGCGGATGCCGGGCTTTCTCCCGAGGAGGTGCTGGTCATGGCGCCGGACATGGAGATGTATGCCCCCTATGTGGAAGCGGTGTTTGACGCCGGTGACGGTGACGGAAGCGTACGGGTGCCCTACACGGTCACGGACCGCCGTTCAAAGTCGGGCAGCCCTGTGGTAAGGACGTTTCTGTGCCTGCTGGACCTCTGGGAATCCCGCTTTGAAATATCCGCCGTACTGGAAATTCTGGAACCCGCCTTTGTCCGGGAGCGGTTTGATATCGGAGAGAGCGAGTTTATTCGTATTTCCAAGTGGCTTGTCGATGCGGGCGTACGGTGGGGCCTTGACGGCGCCTTTAAAAAAGACCGGGACCTTCCTGCGTTTTCTGAAAACACATGGAAACAGGGGATCGACAGTCTGGTGCTGGGATGCGCCATGGCAGGGAACGGAGAAGTTCTTTTTGACGGCCTGCTGCCATATGATCACATGGAGGGCAGTGACGTCGACAGCCTTGAAAAGTTTCTGGTCTTCTGGCATGTGCTGCTCCGGTTTTACCGGCAATGCGGCACCGCCCACGGCCCGGGCCGGTGGCGGGAGATACTGACCGTCCTGGCCGGGTCGGTCTTTGCCGTGGACCCGGCTGTTGAGACGGACCTTCAGGGGGTGGTCGATGCCCTGAACGCCCTTGTCGAAAGCGCGGCCAGCGGCGGGTTTGACGGCCCGGTGGAACTGGCGGTGGTCAGGGAGTTTTTGAATCGACGGTTCAATGGGCAGGTCTACGGCGCGCCGTTTATTTCCGGTGGCGTCACCTTCTGCTCCATGTTGCCCATGCGCAGTATCCCCTTTGCCGTGATCTGCCTGCTGGGCATGAACGTGGACGATTATCCGCGGCAGACCTTTTCTCCCGGTTTTGACATGATTCGCAAACACCCCCGGCCCGGGGACCGTTCCAAGCGAAACGACGACCGGTACCTGTTTCTCGAGACACTGCTGTCGGCCCGTCGGCGGCTCTACATCAGCTACGTGGGCCACGACATGCGGGACAACAGTGACCGCCCGCCTTCGGTGCTGGTGGGGGAACTGTGTGACTATCTTCAGGACCGGTTCGACGCCGGTCCGTCCGTCGACGTTGTGGAAAAAATCACCACCCACCACCGGCTTCAGCCCTTTCATCCGGACTATTTTTCCAGTGGCGCGCAAGGACGGTTCAGCTATGCCGCCGATTATCTGGCTGCGGCCCGGCAGCTGACCGCCGGCCGGGAAAAACGACCGGCAGCCCCGAAACCGGAGGCCCCGGGTCCTGATAACGAAAGCCGGCAGATCGTTGAAATTGAGGACCTGTGTCGTTTTTTTGTTCACCCGGTACGATATTTTATGACGCAACGTCTTGGCCTGGGTGTCGCCGAGACCGACCGCGTTCCGGAAGAGGCCGAACCGTTTGATGTGACCGGTCTGGAGCGGTATGACATGACCCGGCGTCTGGTGGAACGGCTGCTGGCCGACGAACCGGCGGCGGTGCTGGAAAATGCGTTGCGGGCCGGCGGCATCCTGCCGCATGGCGAACCGGGAAAGCGGATGTTTGAACGGTTACACACCGGGGCCGCGGACTTTGTCGCCGGCATTCGGGCGGTGACAGCCAATGCCGGCCTGGACCGGCGGGAGATAACCCTGGACATTAACGGCACCACCCTTTGCGGCTCGCTGGATGGAATCGGTGAACAGGAGTGGTTCCGGTTCCGCTACGCCACGGCCCGGCCCGGTGATTTTATCACCAACTGGATCGCCCATCTGGCCTGGGGCATAGACCGGGGTTGTGCCGGCTCCGGCCGGTTCGCGGCCAAAGATGGATGGTGGGCCTTTGATCCGGTGGACAACGGTCTGTCGATCCTGACGACCCTGATTGACATTTACCGGCAGGGTCGCCTGCGGCCGCTCCATTTTTTTCCCCGCAGCGCTTTTGATTATGCCGACACCCTGCAGAAGAAAGGCAGTGCGTCCGCGGCCATGGACCGGGCGTACCAGACATGGCAGGGCAACGAATGGACAACCGGAGAAAAAGAGAATCCGTATTACGCGCTCTGCTTCGGCAAGGCGGATCCCCTGGATGAGGAATTTGAAACCCTTTCCACGGCAGTGGTGAGCCCGCTGCTGGCCTGCAGGAGACCGGATGGCCCGCCGCGAACCGTTTGACATACTTTGCGCCGACCTCTCCGGCGGCGTCACCACCCTGGTGGAGGCCAGTGCCGGCACGGGCAAAACCTACGCCATTGTGGGGCTGTTCCTGCGACTGATTGCCGAGACCGACGCGGGGGTGGACAACATACTGGCGGTCACCTACACCGAGGCCGCCACCCAGGAGTTGAAGGGAAAAATCCGGACCGCCCTGCGAAAAGCGGCCGCGGCTTTTAAAACAGGGACAAAAAGCGGGGACCCGTTGATCGACGGGCTGTTGAAAAACCTGGCATCGACACAGGCGGTGGCGGCCCGCCGGCTGAAGCGGGCCCTGGCCGCCTTTGACCAGTCCGCCATCTTTACCATTCACGGGTTCTGCAGCCGCATGCTGGATGAGTTTGCTTTTGAAAGCGGTGCCCTGTTCGGTGTGGAACTGGTGACCAACCAGGATGAACTGGTTCAGCAGGTGGCCCGGGATTTCTGGCGCCGGCGTTTTTATGACGCCTCCCCCCTGTTTCTCGACTATGCTGTGGGGAAAAAGGGACTCCGTGTAGACACCTTTATCCGCCTGTTAAACACCTGGATGGCATTTTCCGACCTTCGCGTGGTGCCCGGCGCCGACGAGACCGTTGACACAGCGGCCCTGGAGACCGCGTTTGCCTCCTCACTGGAACAGGTGGCCGCACAGTGGGCCGCGGACAAAGCGGCGGTGCAGGAGCTTCTGCTCCACAACAAAAGTTTTAGCGGGAAATGGTATCGTGCCAACTGGCTCTCCGGCTGGTTTGTCCAGATGGATGCCTATACCGGCTCCCGGGAGTGCTTTCCCGACATGTTTGAAAAGTTCAGGAAATTCACTTCAACCGGCATTGCGGAGGGGACAAAACCGGGCGGCACCGTAATCCATCACCCCTTTTTTGATACCTGCCGGCAGCACATGGAGATTCGGCAAGCCCTGACCGATGCTTTTGACCGGCGCATCGCCGTGGAAAAGAGCCGTTTTCTGAGCGAGGCGCGAAAGGCGCTGGACGCGCAAAAACAGCGGCTGAACATTCGCTATTTTGACGATCTGCTGCTCAACCTGGACCGGGTCCTGGTCTCGGAGGCTCGCGCCGGGCTCATTGAAAAGGCGCGACACCGGTACCGGGCCGTGCTGATTGATGAATTCCAGGACACCGACCCCCTGCAGTACCGTATTTTTTCCTCCCTGTTTCAGGGAGCGTCAGCCCTTTTTTTTATCGGTGACCCGAAGCAGGCCATTTACGGTTTCCGGGGCGCTGATGTGTTTGCCTACCTGGCGGCGGTGCCGGGGGTGAATGTCGCCTGCACCCTGGCGGAGAACTGGCGTTCCCGTCCCGGCCTGGTGACGGGTGTCAACACCCTGTTCCAGTCGGTAGACGCGCCCTTTGTGTTTGACGAGATCAATTTTGCTCCGGCGGCATCGGCTGCCGGGGCCCACATTCCCCGCCTGACCATTGATGGGAACGAGCCCGCCGCCCTTGAGCTGCGTCTGCTGGACAGCGCCGATTTTCCCCAAAAATCCCAAAAAGCGGCCTGGATACAACGGGTGGCCACGGATACGGCGGCACAGGCGGCCCGGCTGGTGGCCCTGGGCAGGAAGCAGAAGGCGTGGCTGGGGGACCGGCCTCTGGCGGCCGGGGACATGGCCATTCTGGTGCGCAGAAACACCGAGGCCATCTTGGTCCAGGAGGCCCTTTCAAGGCTTAATGTGCACAGCACCATTCTGAAGACCGGCGATCTGTTTGGATCCCACGAGGCCTTCGAGATGCAGGTACTGCTGTCCGCCGTGGTGTTTGCCCATGACCTCTCCCTGGTCAAGGGGGCCTGCGCTACCCGAATGATGGGCTATGATCTCCGGCGCATCGCGGATCTGGCGCTGGAAGCAGACGCGGCGGACACGGTGGTGGAGCGTTTTCTGTCATACCGGGACCTGTGGCGGCGTCACGGTTTCATGAAGATGTTTTCCCGGCTGCTGCGCAGGGAGGATGTGCTGCCCCGGCTCATGGCGTTTCCGGATGGTGAACGGTGCTGCACCAATCTTTTTCACCTGGCCGAACTGCTCCATAAAACGGCCCTGGAGGCTCACTACGGCCCGGAACGGCTGGTCCGCTGGCTCATGCGGCAGCGCACCGCGCTTCAGGGCCGGAACGAGGAACATCAGCTGCGGCTGGAAAGCGACGACAGCGCGGTCAAGATTATCACCATTCATAAGAGCAAAGGCCTTGAATACCCGGTCACCTTCTGCCCGTTTTTATGGACCGGAACGCCGGGGAATGCCGGCGGAGAGGGGGTGGCCTGCCACGAGGTTCGGGAAGACGGCGGCATGTCCATGGTGCTTGACCTGCGGCCCGAAGGCGCCGATGGGGTGGCGGACCGGCGGGAGAGATGGTGCCGGGAGACCCTTTCGGAAAACATGCGGCTGCTCTACGTGGCCCTGACCCGGGCGAAAAACCGGTGCTATGTTTCCGTGGTGCCGGAGAAGGCCGGCGGCTCTCCCCTGGCCGGGCTGCTGGGAATCGAAAAGGCGGCCATTTCCGCCGACGACCTGGAAAGAGTGGCCGGGCAATCCGGCGGATCCATTCACGTGACACGGGTGGTGCCGGAGGACCTCCGTGTCGCTCCCCTGTCAACGGAGGGGGAAGGCGCTGAGGCAAGGCTTTCCTGCCGGAAGTTTTCCGGAACCATTGCCGCAGACTGGCGGGTGGCCAGCTTTTCCGCCATGCGGCGATCCTTTTCCGGAACGGAAGCAGACCATGTGGCCGCCGATGATGGGGGGGGAACGCCCGACCCGGCGTTGCCGTCCGTCCCTTATGCCGGTATCGCCCAGTTTCCGGCTGGGGCCCGGGCCGGCCTGTTCATACACGAGGTGTTTGAACACCTGGACTTTACCAATGCGGACCCGGCTTACCGCAAGGATCTTGTCTTCAGGAAACTGTCCCGTTACAATTTCGACCGGCAGTGGTGCGGTCCGGTGTGCGACATGGTGGACCGGGTGCTTTCCACCCCCCTTCCGCTGGTGTCCGGTGAAGAGGGGCCCCGGCTGGATTCGGTTTCCATGGAGTGCCGTATCAACGAACTGGAGTTCTTTTTCCCGCTGCGGTCGGTCTCTCCGGAGAGTCTTGCCGCGGCCTACCGGCAGGCAGGTGTCGAATCAAGGGACGACCGTTTTGCCCAGGCCCTGAAAACCCTGGCGTTTTCACCGGCCAGGGGGGTGATGCGGGGGTTTATCGACCTTGTCTTTTTCAGCGCCGGCCGGTATTTCATCGTCGACTGGAAGTCCAATTTTCTGGGGCCGAATCCTGCGTCCTACAGTCAGGCCCGTTTGCGTGAAGTGATGGAAAAGGAGTTTTACCTGCTTCAGGCTCACCTGTATGCCGTGGCCCTGAACCAGTATCTTTGCGCACGGCTGCCGGCATACGCCTATGCGTCCGGTTTCGGCGGGGTGTATTACGTGTTTGTCCGCGGCGTGGATCCGGCTGCCGGGCCGGACTACGGTATTTACAGGGAAACGCCTTCCGTGGAACTGATGCGTGCCCTTGGGCGGTGCCTGCTCGAACAACCGGCATCCGCCATGGACGGGGAGGCGGGGTAGAATGGACGGATATCGGGATATGCAGGCGGCAATGCCGATGCTCGGCGAACTGGACCGCCGATTCGGCCAGCTGTTGACCACCCTGGATCCCGGCGGCGGAAAGGAGCTGTTTCTGGCCGCCGCCGCCACTCTCTGGCACACGCGCAGGGGGCATGTCTGTTTCGATCTTTACCAGGCGGACCCTTTTCCGACGGACGGCGCCGACGATGTTTCCCTGCCCGATGGCCGCCGGTGGGTCGAGATGCTGTCCCGAAGCACGGTGGTGACCCGGCCCGGCGGCGACCCGGCCCCCCTTGTTCTGGACAACGAGGGACGGCTCTACCTGCACCGGTACTGGGGCTATCAGAAGCAACTGGCCGATTTTCTCCGTACACGGGCCGGCATTTTTCGGGCAGTGGACACAGACCGGTTGAGAGAGGGGCTTGCCCGGTGGTTTCCCGGTCAGGGCAACGGCAACGGGCCGGACATGCAGCAGGTGGCGGCGGTATCGGCACTGGCCCATGATTTTTCCGTAATCACCGGGGGCCCGGGCACGGGAAAAACCCTGACCGCGGCACGGATTCTGGCCCTGCTGGCCGAACAGACCGGGAACCGGCCCCTGGCCGCCGTTCTGGCCGCGCCCACGGGCAAGGCCGCGGCCCGCCTGGGCGAGGCGATATCTACGCTGCGCGGCGCCACCGGGGGCCGGGCCCCTGAAGATGGACTGGAGGTTCGAACCTGCACCCTTCACCGCCTGCTGGGCGCCCTTCCGGGATCAGCGGTTTTCCGGCATCATCGTGGCAACCCCGTTTCCGCCGACGTGGTGGTGGTGGACGAAGCCTCCATGGCGGATGTCGCTCTCACGGCAAAACTGGTGGATGCCCTGCCCGGTCATTGCCGGTTGATACTGGTGGGAGACAAAGATCAGCTCGCCTCGGTGGAGGCGGGATCGGTATTTTCCGATATCTGCGGCGCGGCGGGGAAAAACCGGTTTTCAGCGGACTTTCTTCAGCTGCTTGCGAAAACCGGGATACGGACCGGAGGGGAAACTGTGCCTCCTGCCGGCGCCGCCCGCCTGGCCGATAATGTGGTGCACCTTGAAAAGATCTACCGGTTCGAACACCGGGGCGGCATGGAAAGGGTCAGCCGGCTGGTGCGGAAAGGGGAGGCCGGTAAAATCTTTGAAATTCTGGCCTCCGCCGGTCATCATGATGTTACCTGGGCGACTCCGGACCAGGAAGAGTGGCGGGAACGCCTGGCACAGACCGTGACGGCCTGGGTGAAAGCGTATCTGTCGGTGTCGTCGAATCCGGAAATGGTGCTTGACCGGCTGGGGTCGTTTCGCATACTGTGCGCTTTGCGCGAAGGACCTGCCGGCGCCGTGGCCTTTAACCGGTTTGTCGAGCACTTTCTTCAACGGGCGGGGGTTGTGGCTTCAGGCCGGCCGTGGTATGCGGGTCGTCCCGTAATGGTTCTGAAAAATGACTACTCCCTGGAGTTGTTTAACGGCGATGTCGGTATCACTTTATGGGACGGCGATCGGCTGAGCGTCTTTTTTAAAGACGACCGGGGCGGGGTGAGAAAATTTCATCCCGGCCGCATTCCCGAACATGAAACCGTTTATGCCATGACGGTTCACAAGGGCCAGGGCTCGGAGTTTGACAGGGTGGTGTTTGTGATGCCGGACAGGGAGGGCCCGGTGTTGACCCGTGAGCTTGTGTACACGGCCCTGACACGTGCCAGATCCCATATTGAAATTATCGGGGAAAAGGATATTATTGAGGCGGCCGTGTCCCGATCGGTGTCAAGACGGTCCGGCCTTGTGGAGGCAATCAATAACGATCAGGACTAAACAGACGGAGAGATCATGAATATCATCATTGCAAGCGATCATGCCGGTTTCCGGACAAAAAGGGACATTATCGACTATCTTCGCCGCAACCATGCCACCTGGGATGTGACCGACATGGGGCCGGAAGACGACGCGCCGGTGGATTATCCGATATACGCCCACATGGTGGCAAGCGCCGTGGCGGCCGGGGACTACCGGCGAGGTATTCTCATCTGCGGCAGCGGCATCGGCATGTCCATGATGGCCAATCGATTCCAGGGGGTGCGGGCCGCCCTGTGCGTGACGCCCCAGATGGCTGAACTGAGCCGGCAGCACAACCGGTCCAATGTGCTGTGCCTGGCCGGTCGGCTGGTGGATCTGGAGGAAAACATTCAGATCGTCAATACGTGGCTGAATACCGACTATACGGACGAGGCCCGGCACACCCGGCGCTACCGGCTGATGGATTTGCTGTGGACGTGACACGGGCATCCATTCCCTCATCATGGAGACACAACAACGGCTTTTGGGTTCTGAATGCGAAGGGGGGAGAGGGCGGCTAATCTTCGTACTGACTGATGAAGGCATGCAGGGCGGTTTTCAGCCAGCCGATCGAATCCTGGTTGGTCATTACCAGCAGCAGGCCGTTGATGTCCTGCTGGTCAAACTGGAACAGGGTCTTCATGACAATGGCTGTCTGCTCGGTGCCAAAGTGCTTGAGAAGGAAATCAAAATCGGTGTTGTCAAGGGTGAGCAGCTCAGGCGGCGTGTAAGAAATAACCGTGTTGAGAAGGTCTGAAATTTTTCCCACGCAGGCCCCGATCAGGATATTGCTGATTTCCAGGAGCAGGCCGCGCTTGAGGGTCTCGATCTCCACCGTGTTCATGGACGGGTCGGGATCCCGGTAGGAAACGTTTAAGAACTTGCTTAAAATCCGCTCCGTGCCCCGGGGCAGAAACAGCAGGCCGGACCCGTTAAAATCGCCCCAGAACTTCTGGCCGGTGACGCTGTTCCGGGCACCGTGGCTGATGGTTTCGCTCAGGTAGGTCGGCAGCGCGTTAAAGTTCAGCACCTGGACATCCGGTATGCTCAGGATGACCTGAATATCGATCAACTCGGCCAGGTCCGCCGTTGCATTGCCAAAGGCGATGTTCATGATCTCCTGAAGAATGTCCCGCTCTTCTTCCGAAAAAAAGCTGCTCTGCGGCCCCTCCGCTCCCCCGTTATTCATTGTTTTCCCTCAGTGCCTGTTCCGCTTTTTCCAGCGCCTCTTCGATGACCTGGGCTTTGGCCGGTTTTTTGAGCAGTGTAAAGGCGCCCAGCGCCATGACGTTTGAAATGGACTTGGGCTGCACGTCGGCCGTCATCACGATGACCATGGCCTTGCCGTCGAATTTTCGAATCTTCTCAAGAGCCGTGTAGCCGTCGATGCCGGGCATGGTCAGGTCCATGAAAACGATTTCAGGCTTCAGTATCTGGTACTTCTTGATGCCGTCCTTGCCGTCGACCGCTTCAAAAATTTCATATCCCTTGTTTTTGGGAATGGAGTTTTTGAGCATTTTGCGGGCCACGGGGGAATCGTCCACAATCAATATCTTTTCAATCATGTCCATAGACCTTTATTCATTATTGACAACCCGTTGGCGGCATACCACGTATAAAGAACCGGGGTATGATGCCGAACAATTATAAAGGTAACCTATTTTATTTTATGGAAAGAGTCAAGATGAAACCTTAAAAAAGCGGGACGCCCGTTCAGGGTATTCAGCGTAAACAGGCCATGACGGGGGCTGGGGCAGGGGGATGAAGAAGGAGATGGTTAAATAGAGAAAAGACGGCCGGAGAGGCATATATCAGGATTCACCTGAACCCCGTTAAAGAGCACTTCATAGAAGACATGGGCCGGCGTTCCATTGCCGGGGTTGTCGACAAAGCCGATGGGCTCGTCTTTTTTAACGGTGCTGCCGGCTTTTTGGGCCACGGCTGTCAGATGCGTGTACCGGGTGGTGAATCCATGACCATGGTCGATGACCACCATATGGCCGAAAGGTTTTCGCTCACCGGCATATGTCACGATGCCGTTGGCGGACGCCACCACTTCGGCGGGGCCGGGCATGACGATCTCAACCCCCCTGCTGTCAGGATGACCATTGGAAGGTGACGGGCGGGAAAAAAAACAGTGGGTTACATCTCCTTCGGCCGGTATGGCCAGGGGAAGACAGGTCATGGGGTTCATGATGAAGTCGGAGTGGTCCAGCACCAGTGTCAGCCGGTTCTGCTTGGCCGCGTAAAAGATGCCTGCCGGATCGTTTGTTTCCTGATTATCCTGGTCAGTCGGCGCTTCACTGCCGCTGATGTCGTTTTCAGAGGCGCCCGGCGTCGTTTCGGGCTTGGAGCCGCCCACGCCGAACAGGTTTTCATGATTGGCGGTCCGTTCGATTCGTGCGATCCGGCGAATGTCGCTTTCAATGGCCTCCAGATGGGCCAGGGCACCGGTCAGGGAGGTCAGCTTGCTCTCCAGCAGGGCGATCTGTTGGTTTCTCATGTCGATCTGCTGTTGCCGACCGGTAATTTTATTTTCAAGCCATACGGAGTCCGTGGCGGTGTGGCGAAGAATAACGCCCTGAATAAACAGGGAGGCAAACAATGCCACACCGATCAGCAGCACAACACCGACGGAAATAAGGGCGGCATGCGAAAAGGTGTATTGTCTGCTGCTGTAGGCGGTTTCATCAAAAATTGAAAACGTAATGGTTTTCCTTTGTCGCACCATGTGGTCTCCCATAATATGCCCTTTGCCCTAAGTCCCTCTTTAGTCTCGTATTTATAATCTGAAAAAAGCTGAATGTCAATACCTGAGACAAGACCTGAGACAAGAAATGTATTATTCGGGGCCGGCATGCTAACAGAATGTAATGATTGACAGAAAACCGGCGGATGGCTATGCTGTTCCAGAAACCGCGCCATCGGGGTCGAACGAACAAGGTTTCCGAGGTTTCGCGGCGGGCGGGGTGCTTCGGGTGGTGGAAAGAAAGGAGAATAAATGAAGAGCGGCAGTGATGATTATTCGGCGCTGGATCATCCCGTGGTTCTGTCCCGGCTCTTTCATCCACGGCGGGCGACCATGCCCGAGGCCTGGTTCCTGAATGTGGAAACCGTTGATATCCCCGTGACCGGGGACGGTGTGGCTGTGGGAGCCGCCTTTTTTGACGCCGGTTCCGCCGCGCCGACAGTTCTTTTTTTTCACGGAAACGGCGAGACGGTGGTCGACTATGCGGATGTGGGCGGCCTTTACACGGCCATGGATATCAATTTTCTGGCAGTGGACTACCGGGGTTACGGATGGTCCGGCGGCAGCCCCTCCGTGTCCGCCATGATCGCAGACAGCCACGCGGCTTTTCGTTTTGCCAGGCAATGGCTCGGGGAGAAAGGCTATACCGGCCCGTGGGTCGTCATGGGCCGCTCCCTGGGCAGCGCCTGCGCCCTGGAACTGGCGGCCCGTCATGAGACAGACATCAACGGCCTGGTTATTGAAAGCGGATTTGCCCATACCCTCCCCCTGCTGCGGCTGCTGGGCGTGGACGTCGAAGCGTCGGGAATCACCGAATCCGAAGGACTTGGCAATCCGGCCAAGATCGCTTCCTGGTCAAAACCCCTGCTGGTGATTCATGCTGCAAACGATCACATCATTCCCCTTTCCGAAGGCCAGGCCCTGCTGGATGCCTGCCCGGCACCGGTCAAGCGTATGATCCGGATTGACCAGGCGGATCACAACACTATTTTTTATTATGGCAGTGAAACCTACATGGCTGGTATAAAGGAATTTGTCTCAACTTCCATCAGCAATCAAGGCGTGCCGGGTGAAACAGAATAAGATTCATAACCAGGTAAAGGCCCTGCTGGCCCTCACCGGTCCGCTAAAGGGCTATACCGTCCGGTTCAGCCTGGACCGCCTGGTACCGGGTGTTGATAACGTTCGGTATGACGCTTATATCGATTCCACGTTTTACAGCCATGCCGGAAAGTTCATCTACGGCCTGATGTCGGCCCAGCTCAAGGCCGTGGGCGTGGCCTCTCCGGAAAAGGTTTTCTCCCGCAACGTGAAGGACCTGGATGCCTTTAAACAGGGGCTGGTCAGTATTTTGCAAAGCGCGGTCAACCGGGCCAAACTGGCCCGGGAATACCAGGTGGTGCTGCTGGCCCATGCGGCCCTGGCCAAGATGCTGATGAACAAGGTGCGGGAGCAGTTCGAAGAGATTATTCAGCTTTACCGGCAGACCATTCGCAAGCATGAAATCAGCCAGACCCACGATCTGGGGTCCGTGTTTCGTGTCAAGGAAGATATGGCGGCTCTTCAACAGAGGCGCATGTTCGTTATCCGCTCCACAGCCAGGGAGCTGTTCCGATTTGTGTACGAGATCTGGGAGGGGGACCTAGAAAAGAGCTTTATCGCCAATTTTGGAAAAGACGCGGTTCCGCCGCGGGAGTTTTTTCTTAATCCGGTTTTTTTCGTGGACGGTGCGGTCGATGATTTTTTTATGATTGAAGAGTATGTGCTCATGGGCCACCGCATCGATGATCCGATCCGGTATGATGATGTGCTGGCTCTTTTAAGGGAGTCCCTGTCCACGCCGGAAATCCTTGAAGACCCGACCGATGGCCCACCGGAAACCGGGGATGCCGCAGGTGCCGGAGAGGCCGAGGGTGCCGGGGATGCCGATCCGGGTGCCGGGGATGACGCAGATCAGACCGACCGGCTGATTCGGCATATCGACAGCCTGTTGTGCCGGGCGGGAAATATTGAACTTCTTTTCGACAGCTACCACACAAAAGAGATTTTAAAAAAGACCAAAAAGGAGCGGGGCCCCAAAGATGAGATCCGCCTGCTCAAAAACAAGATGGCTGCCCAGCGGAAACTGTTTGACTGTTTTTATAAGGCCTGCAAAAAGTCCGGCCTGCTCAAGGCGGTCATCGCCGCCCAGGAAATGGGGGCCGTGGTGAATGAATATTGCCCGCCTTTGCTGCCCCACGAGTTGGTCAACTACCTGGTGGCCCCGGCTGAACGGGAAAAGGTGGTCAGCAAGCTTAAACGTCTGAAAAGACTGGCCGGGGGAACCTTTTCTTTAAAATCCCTGGACAGGGTTGAAAAGCGCTCTTCCCGACTGGCAATAGAACACCGCAAGATCCACCTGATCGATTTTTTAAAAAGGTTTTCCGCCTACCATCGGGACTACAGCAATTTTAATATTTTTAAAGAGAGCCTTCAGTGGATCAATCTGCTGGAAGATGAAAAAACTATTAATCTTTCCCGTGTCAACCGCATGCTTTATGAATTTGTGGAGCCACGGGAGAATGGGCTGGGCAGCCGGGCCATTCGAAATCATGTGATCCTGAAAGCCGATGTCCGGGGTTCCACGGAGATCACCAGCCACTTGAGCCGCAAGGGGCTCAATCCGGCCTCCTATTTCAGCCTGAATTTTTTTGATCCCATCAACCAGATTTTGCCCGAGTACGGTGCCGCAAAGGTCTTTATCGAAGGGGATGCCCTGATCCTTTCCATTTTCGAGGAGGAGGATATCCCGGCCGGCTGGTATGCCGTGGCCCGGGCCTGTGGCCTGGCCATACGGATTCTGCTGATCGTGCAGCGGTACAACCGGCAGAGCAAACAGCACCGGCTTCCCATCCTGGAACAGGGCATCGGTATCTGCTATGTGGACGGCCCTCCGGCCTTTCTGTTTGACGGCGACAGTCGCATCATGATTTCATCGGCCATTAACCGGGCGGACCGGCTCTCCAGCTGCGACAAGATGCTGCGCACCCGTTTTTCAAAAAAGCGGGGGCCCTTCAACCTGTATGTTTTTTCCGCCATTGCCAACCGGGAGACAGGAGGGGAGGATGGCCAGCTGCTTCGATACAATGTCAATGGCATTGAACTGGAGGAGGCGGCGTTTAAAAAACTTTCCCAGGAGATCGACCTGAACGTGGTCAACCTGAGCATTCCCGAAGCCGGCAGGGACAAGATCAAGGTTTACACCGGCATTTTTCCCACCAAGTCGGGCAAATACCAGCGACTGATCATTCGGGAAGCCCATATTCCCCAGTTGGATATTGTCACCCTCAATGTGGGCCGCGTAACTGCCAAGCGCTATTACGAGGTCTGCACCAATCCCGCTTTTTACGAAAAAGTTAAAAAGATGGTGTAGGCCGTTTCTTTTCCCGTGGTCCTGCGCCCCTTAACCGCGGAATAGGGCAAGATTTCTACAATCACCCTGCAGGCGCCCGCCTCTGTGGGTAAACATTCACTACTCCCGCCATGGCGGGACCCGGTAGCTTAGGTGAAACGCCCGGTGCGGACCCGCATGCCGGGTGTTGTGGGGGCCGGGGGAGAAAAACCCCCGGCTACCCGATTCTGCAAATTAATTTATGCTGTCATAATGCTCAGGCTCTGAATCCGGCACTTTTTTTAAGTACTTTCTCAAATTTTTTTACACTTCCCTTTTTAGCTCTTGCTTCAATATATTCTTCAGTCAATAGGGCGGTCATCTTTTCAGCTGCTGCTGACGCAATAAACTGATTGATAGAAATTCCTTCGGGCCGTAAACGTTTAATCCAAAGCGCTTGGCTTCTCTAAAATAGTTCTTATTGCAAGTGACAATCGCATCGCAATCTCCGGCTACTGAAACTTCCAAAACAAGATCGTCTGATGGATCGGGCAGGCATGGCCGCCAAAGGAAGAAAATGTCTTGCTTGCTCCCAGCAATCACGGGAAGAATTTTATTCCTCGATGAGGAAAAGGGATTCTTCTTGTTGTTCTCCATCCTGGCCAATGCCTCCCATTTTTCGCGACAGCCGGTCGGACAGGGTGTAGAGGGTGGGCACCACCACCAGGGTGAGAAAGGTGGCCAGCATCAGGCCGAAGATCACCACAATGGCCATGGAGCGCCAGTACTGGGAGGACTCGCTGACCAGGGAGATGGAGAGATCCGTGAAGTTGATGGAGACCCCGGTAACCATGGGCAGCAGGCCCAGGATGGTGGTGACCGCGGTGAGGATGACCGGCCGGAGCCGGGTGGCGCCGCCGGCGATCACCGCGTCCCGCAGGGCCATGCCCCCGGCCCGCAGCTTGTTGGTGTAGTCGATCAGCACAATGGCGTTGTTGACCACCACACCGGCCAGGGAGATGATGCCCACTCCGGTCATGATGATGGAAAAGGGCGCGTTGATCAGGGTCAGCCCCAGAAACGCGCCGCCCAGGGAGAGCAACACCGATGTCATGATGATAAAGGGCTGCATCACCGAGTTGAACAGCGTCACCAGGATCAGAAAAATCAGAAACACGGCAATGACAAAGGCCTTTGACAGAAAGGCGCCCGCCTCCTCCTGCTCTTCGCTTTCACCGGTAAAGGTGATCTGGTATCCCGGGGGCAGGGAAAATTCCGCCAGCAGCTTTTCCGCCTGCATGCGCAGCACGCTGCCCGGCACCTTGGTTTCATCCACGTTGGCCTTGACCGTGATCACCCGCTTGTAGTCGATGCGGGTGATGTCGCCGATGGTGCCGGTGTGGCGGATCTGGGCCAGGGTGGTCAGGGGCACCAGCTGGCCGTTGGGCGCCGGAATCAGGAGCTTCTGCAGCACGTCGGTGGTCCGGCGGTCGGCCTCTGGCAGCCGGACGCTGATATCGTAATCTTCACCCGCCTCCCGGTAGGTGGAGACATTGACCCCGTTGTAGGCGGTTTTCAGAGCATAGCCGATGGCGCCGGTGGTAAGGCCGAATTCCGAGGCCTTCTGCCGGTCCACGGTGATCTCAATGGCGGGAATGGAGGCCACGTAGTCGTCCCGCACATCCTGAATGTGGGGCAGCTGGGAAATAATTTCCTGAATTTTCTGGGCCATCTGTCCCAGAAGCTGGTAGTCGGTGCCGGATATTTCAATGTTGATCGGCGCGCCCGTGGGCGGGCCCTGGTCCTCTTCCTTGATGGAGATGCGGGCGCCGGGAATGTCGCGAACCCGTTTCCGAATCTCTTCGATCTCCACAAAGGTGGGGTGGTGCCGCTCCTCCAGGTCGATAAACTGGACCCCCAGGTGGCTGGCGCTGGTCTGGGAAAAGATGCTGGTGCTGGCCTTGAGCGCGCTGGTGGCATACACGTGTTCGATGTTGGAAAGGTCGCTGGGCCCGTTAAACACGCTGCCGGTCCGGGTTTTGTGGGAGGTAGGCGCGTAGGCGGCTTCGTAGAGGTCCAGGGGAATATGGTCCTTTGCCTCGGGATGGTCGGCCAGCACGCCGGACACGGCAATCTCCACCCGGCGCACGATTTTATCGATATAGTCGATGTCGGCCCCTTCGGGCGGATCCACGTTGATATAGATACTGTTGGGCTGGATGGAGGGGAAAAACTCCACGGGCCGCTCCACCCCCACCATCACCAGCCACAGCAGAATGCAGAACACCATCATGGCAAAGGAGCCGAACAGCACCTTACCGGGGTTGTCCAGCACCTCGTGCATCATCCGGTCATACAGGGTCAGAATGCGGCCCTCAATGGCCACCGGCCGTTCCCCCTCTTTTGCGATCTCTTCAGCGGTTTTTTTCTGCCCGGAAGGCAGGACCCCGGATTTCAGCTTCATGAAGTAGGTGGTCAGGGCCGGGTCGATCACCAGGGCCACGAACAGGCTGGAGGAGAGGGTCACCACCAGGGTGATGGGCAGGTATTTCATGAACTCGCCCATGATGCCGGGCCAGAAGATCATGGGGAAAAAGGCGGCCACCGTGGTGAGGGTGGAGCCGATGACCGGGTAGGCCACTTCCGATGTGCCGGCCATGGCCGCCTGAAGCCGGGGCACCCCCTGCTCCATGTAGCGGTAGCTGTTTTCCACGATCACGATGGCGTTGTCCACCAGCATGCCCAGGGCCAGGGTCAGGGAGAAGAGCACCACCATGTTCAATGTGATGCCCAGGACATACAGCACGATAAAAGAGAGCAGCATGGAAAAGGGAATGGCCAGGCCTACCAGCAGGGCGTTTCTCAGCCCCAGGGAAAAGAGCAGCACCCCCACCACCAGCAGCAGGCCGGAGAGAATATTGTTTTCCAGGTCCTTGACCATGCTGTGAATCTCTTCTGCCTGGTCCATGAGCTTGGTCACCGTGATGTTCGGGGGCCACAGGGCCCGCTGTTCGGCGATCACCGCGTCCACGGCCTCGGCCATGGTGATGATGTTTTCGCCGGCCCGCTTCTTGACCGAAATGTTGACCGCGTTGTTGCCGTCCAGCCGGGACCGGCTGGTCTCATCCTTGAAATCATCCACCACCACGGCCACATCCTTTAAATAGACGGGCCGGCCCTGATGACTCGCCACTACCAGGCCGTAAACCTCTTCCGGGGTTTCAAACTCTCCGGGCACCCGGATCTGGAACCGGCCGTCGCCCAGGGTAACGGTGCCGCCGGTGGTGTTCTGATTTTCGCCGGGCACCACGGTCTGAAAGGCGGTGATGGGAATGTGGTAATAGGCCAGCTTGTCCGGATCGACCTCGATGCGGATCTCCCGCTCCCGGGTGCCGGTGATATCGGCCTCCAGCACACCGGTGATGCCCTCTATCTCATCTTCCAGGTCGTCGGCGATTTTTTTCAGGGTGCGCATGCCGTAAGGACCGGAAAAAGAGTAAACCACGATGGGCATGTCGGAAAAGTTGACCTCGTATACCGCCGGGTCGTTTTCCAGGTCGGTGGGAAGGTCCGGCATGGCCTCATCCACCTTGTTCTTTACCTTCTGCAGGACATCGTCGATGTTTGTTCCGGGAATAAACTCAATGTCGATATACGAGATGCCCTCGGAGCTGACCGACACGATCTGCTTGACGTCATCCAGGTTCTTGAGCTTGTTTTCGATGGGAATGGTGATGGAGGTCTCGATGTCCTGGGAAGCAACACCCCGGTAAGTGGTGGAGACAAACACGTGGGGAATCTCGATGTCCGGCGCGCTTTCCCGGGGCAGGGCCATGTAGCACCAGGTGCCGGTGATAAAAATAATGATCGCCAGCACCATCACGCTGACGCGGTTTTTTATGGCGGTATCGGAAACAATCATTGCAGTGCCGCCTCAGGGTCGGTGACGGTTCGCGTGACCTTGACGGGCTGGCCGTCGGCCACCTGCTTCTGGCCCATGATCACCACCTGCTCGCCGAATTCAAGGCCGGAGGTGATCTGTACGTTAAATCCCTCCGTGATACCCAGGGTCACTTCACGGCGGTGGACCATGCCCTCTTTTTCTACCATCACGGTGTGAACGGCATTGGAGGTCACCGCGTAAAGGGGGGCCACCACGGCGTTTTCAGCGGTTTTCTTGACCACGTCCACCCGGGCGAACATGTCCGGCAGGATGCGGGCATCCGGGTTTTTCACCAGGATTTCCAGGTCATAGAGCCGGGCCATGGGGTCGGCGGTTTTGGACAGAAAGTGTTTTTTCCCGGAAAAGGTTTGGCCGCCCAGGGCCGCGATGGTCACGGTAAATTCTTCAAGGCCGCGCACGGCCGGCACGTCAGACTCGGGAATGCCCACGGTGACCTTTACCGGGTCGATCTGCAGAATCTCGGCCACCTCCTGGCCGGGGGCCAGCACCTGGCCCTTCTCAATAAACACCCGGTTGATAATGCCGGCAATGGGCGCCCGGATAACGCAGCGGTCCAGGTCCAGGGCCGCGGTCTCCATAGCGGCCCGGTAGTTCTCCACCGCGGCGTTGGCCGCGTCCAGGTCTGACTTGCTGGCCAGCTGTTCCCTGTAAAGTTCGCTCAGGCGCTGCTGCGTGGCAAGGGCCGACTCCAGGGAGGCGTTGGCCGCGTCAAAGGCGTTTTTGTATTTGCGTGAATCAATGACCGCCAGTTTTTCGTTCTTTTTTACCACGGCCCCTTCCCGTGCATTTTTTTCAAGCACCTCGCCCGCCACCTGGGACACCACGTTGAGTTTCACCCAGGCCGACAGGGTGCCGGGCAGGTTGATACGGTCGGAGATGGTGCGGGGGACCACCGTGTAAGTCACCACGTTTACCGTGGCCTGGTCCTGGCCCAGTTCAGCCTGGCGCCGGGCATCCACCCCTGCTTTCCGTGCCATGAAAATAACAATCAGCAGAACAATGATCAGGGCGGGCACCCCGTAGCCGAGAATGGCCCGCAGGGTCCGCTTGGCAAGGGGCCTTTTGATCGGCCCTTCCGTGTATGGCGTATTCATGTGTTGTCCAGAACTCCCATGACGGTTTCCAAAAAGGTGCCGGCCGCCTTTTCCAGGCGCAGGCCGGCAACGGCGCATGCGTATTCGGCGGCGGCCAGTTCCTTGGCCGCCTGGGTATAAAGGGTGTTGGCATCAATCCTGTCGATGCTGGTGGCCAGGCCGTTGTCAAACTGCTTTGAAACCGCGTTAAAGTTTTCCCCGGCAAAGCGCAGCTTGTCGGCCAGGGCATTGCGCCGTTCCAGTTTTGAAAAAAGCTCTCGCCATGCCTGCTCCACTTCCACCCGAATGTCTTTTTCAAGGGACGCCCGTCCCAGCCGTGCCTTTTCCAGTTCGGCCCTGGCCGTTCCCGTGTTGGCCTTTCGCAGGCCGCCGTCAAAGATCGGCACGTTGACCATCACGCTGCCGTAGATGCTCTCGTCTTCAGGGGCAAACACCTCGGGGTCGGCCTCGGTGCTGGTGTACCCGCCTTCCAGCGACACCGTGGGCCAGTAGGCGCTTTTCTCCAGCTTGATCTGGGACTGGGCCATCTTTTCCGCCACCCTGCCGGCCTTCAGGTCGGCCCGCTGCCGCAGGGCCTGATGCTGAAGCTGCGCCAGGGAGGCGGCGGCCAGGGGCGTGATCTCCATGGTGTCGGGGGACACAAGCGAAAAGCCTCCCTCAAGGCCAACGGCCCGGCCAAGGGAGGATTCGGCCAGGTAACGGGCGTTTCGCGCATCGGTCAGGTCGGCCTGAGCGCTGGAAAGCTCGGCTTCCACCCGGTACACATCGGGCCGGGTCACCACGCCCAGCCGCAGCCGGGCCTTTACCGCGGCCCTGTGCTGTTCCAGCCGCTCCAGGTTCTCTTCGGCCGCCTTTTCCATCTCGGCGGCCTTTGAGCGCGTCGTAATAGGTGGCGGCCACCATCAGAAGGTAGCTCTCCTTTGCCGCGCGCAGCCGGTGCTCTCTGCCTTCAATGTTGTCCGCGGCAATGCCGAAGGCCAAAAGCTCCCGGCCGTTTAAGGTAAAGGTGTAGGTCAGCAGCCCGCCCCAGGTGTTGGACCAGTCGGGCTGAACCGTGTTGGTTTCCGTATAGTGCGTGTAGCTGTTAAAGGCCGAGAGCCTGGGCACCAGGGCGGAAAAGGCGGCCTTTTTGTAGTTTTGCGCAATGCCCAGGTCGGCCTCGGAAATCTTGATGGCCTCGGCCCGCTCCAGGGCCAGCCGGTACAGACCGGGCAGCTCGTACGCCGCCGGTGCTGTCTGTCCGTCTTCACCGCCAAACGCCAGGGTCCCCGGAATCAGACACAGAATAAAACTGATGATAAACCGTATTTTCATAAGACCTGTTGGCTTCCGCATTATTCTGACCGGGATTTCTTCGTTATTCTGACCATTTTCAAAAAGTTCCGGATTAAACCGACCTCGTTTGATTGCTTTTATCTCCGGCAGGGTTTTTATCGTATTT
>JAXHVI010000111.1:0-45678 GCA_034189195.1 Thermodesulfobacteriota bacterium
GGTGATGGTGTTGGCGGCCCCCAGCCGTTTGGCCAAAAGGGAGATCAGAATGTTGGTCTGTTCGTCGTTGGTCAGGCTGGCCACCACGTCCATGTCCGCGATGTTCTCTTCGCGCAACAGCTCCTGGTCTGATCCGTCACCGTGAAGCACCACGGCCCGGGTCATCTTTTCAGCCAGCTGGGCGCACCGGTCCGGATTGGACTCAAGAATCTTGACCTTGATGTCTTCCTGCTCCAGACGCATGGCCAGCCGGGTCCCCACCCGGCCCCCGCCCACGATCATCACCCTTTTTACCGGCTGCAAAGGCTTTCCGAAAAGGTTTAACGAATTGGCCAGCTTCTCCTTCTCACTGATAAAATAGACCAGGTCGTTGGCCATCAGCCGGCTGTCGCCCCGGGGAACGATCATCTTTTCGTTTCGCACAATAGCGGCCACCAGGAAGTTGCTGTCCCCGGTTTTCACCGAAACCTCGGAAAGTCGCTGGCCGTTGAGGGCCGAGCTGCTGTCCAGGCGCAGGCCGACCAGCTTGAGCCGGCCGTCGGCCAGGTCCTCCACCTCCACGGCCCCGGAGACGCTGATCAGCCGCTGGATGGTTTTGACCACCTCGATTTCCGGGTTGATGACGGTGTCGATGTGGGGAGCCTTTTCACGGAAAACCTCGTGGTAGGGATCAAAGTCGGCGTTGCGCACCCGGGCCAGTTTTTTCGTGGATGGAGAAAGGATATCCGCGGTCAGGCAGGCCACCAGGTTGGTCTCGTCACTGTCCGTGACGGCCAGTATGATTTCCGCACCCTTGATACCCGCCTCTTCCAGAACGGCCGGGCTTGAGCCCGATCCCACGACGGTCTGGACATCGGTGTATTCCGTCACCCGGCGCAGGGCATCCGGGTTCTTGTCCACCACCACCACGTTCTTGTTTTCAGAAGAAAGCCGGTTGGCGATGTGAAACCCCACCTCACCGGCGCCGATGATAAGAATCTTCATGGTCTTTCTCCGACCTGGCGTATTGGCCCCGGTTTTTCCCGGGGTGCTTGAACAGCTGTTTTCTACCGCCGTGTTTTATATCAAAATTAATGGATTAACAACACTTTGTGTCGATGGGAACGGCGGGAAACAGGATTGACGGAATAACCGGCAGGTAAAGGCGTTTTTTTCACTCGCCCCGGCGGGGAAACCACGCGTGGCGAAGCCACCCCAGCAGGGTGTTGCCCTGGAGCATGCCCTGGTCGATCACCTGAAAGCCCCGTTGCAGGGATTCGGCATCCTCGAACCACTGGCCCCGGGTGAAAAAGGGCTGCTCCTCGGGGTTTAACTCCCGTACCACCCGGGCCGGATTGCCCGCGGCGATCACGTTGGCCGGCAGATCACTCATTACAACGGAACGTGCCCCCACAATGGTGTTTTCACCGATGGTCACGCCCTTGCCGATCATGGCGTTATCCCCCACCCACACATTGTCTTTCAGCACCACCGGCCGGGCCGTGCCCAGGGTGACCCGGTTGTAAATATCGTGCCAGTCCGAATCGGTGATATAGACCCCGCTGGCCAGCATGCAGCTGTTGCCGATGGTGATGCTTTTGGCCGCGCTGATGCGGGCTCCGGGCGATATCAGGCAGGCGTCCCCCACCGTGATACCCTCTATATCCTTTTCGTTGGACCACACCGAAAAACGGACCTTGTTGTCATCAGCGGCCATGACGCACACATGCTCGCCCAGGCGGATGGGACCGCCGAACACCTCCACGTGCCAGGGATGGATAAAGGTAAAGCGTGCTCCCAGGCTTTCAAACTGGGGACGCAGAAAATGGTTCACGTAAAGGGACTGGGCCCTTGTATAAATCTGCTTGATGTAATATGGACGATGGTCTCTTCGCACGGGCCTGCTCTTGACGGCTTTGTAAAAAGCCCCGAATCTGCGTTTTTACGGCGCCCTTCCGCTTGGCAGCGGGTTTTTCAGGAAAACAAAAACGGGTATTCCGATTTCCAGAAATCGTGGGAAAACAGCCGGGCCGCCGGTGTCAGGCGATACAGGGCGTCGGCCGCCAGCAGGGCAACCCCGTTGGTCCAGGTAATTTTCTGGCCCGGCCAGATCACGATTTTCGGAATGGTGAACCCGCACCAGTAGGAGCCGTCATCAAACCGCCGGTCCGCGATCCAGCCGAAGACCATCTTTGCGATTTCTTCATTGCCCATGGCGGACAGGGCCAGCACCAGCTCGCAGGTTTCGGCAATGGTGATCCACGGTTCGTCGGACACGCAACGGACCCCGGTGTCCTTTACCACGAATTTCTTCCAGTGCTTGTCGATACGCCGCTGGGCCGCTTCCCCGGAGAGGGCGCCGCAAAGAACCGGGTAAAACCAGTCCATGGAAAACCGGGACTTGGCGATGTTAAACAGGTGGGGCCGGTTGGCCACGGCATCGCCCAGGCGGGCCAGGGCGGTTTTCCACCGGGGCCGGCGGATACCCAGAATGTGGGCGGCGGCCAGGGCGCACTTTAGGCTCATATAAATTGAACTGGAACCGGTGAGCAGGGCCATGGGGTCGGTTTTACCCTCCGGGCTTTTGGCCCAGTGAATCTCGCCGCTGTCGGTCTGAAGGCTCAAGGCAAAGTTGATGCCCGCCTCCACCGTGGGCCAGATCCCCTCCAGAAAGGCCCGGTCCCCGGTGATCATGTAATACTGAAAGGCCCCCACGGCAATGTAGGAGCTCATGTTGGTGTCGTAGGTGCGGTCTTCGGGCACCCCATCCCTGTAGGCGGCGTGCCAGCTGCCGTCGGCGTGCTGCTTTTCCGCCAGCCAGGCGTAGGCGGCCCGTGCCCGGTCGTAATGGCCTCCCACGGCCAGGCCCATGGCGGCCTCCACCATGTCCCAGGGATCGGTTTTATCGCCCTCGGACCATGGAATATCCCCGTTTTTCCGCTGGGTGGCGGCAATCCGGCCGCACACCGCGTCGATGTCCAGCGAAAGGTCCTGCTTGAGGCTTAACGCCGCTTTTGCGTTCATCCTGATCCCCTGTTGCTGCTGTTAAGCGGCGGAAAACGGAAGCCTATCCGTTTGTCCGCTCAAACTCCTTCATGAAATCCACCAGGGCCTGAACACCCTCCATGGACATGGCGTTGTAGATGGAGGCCCGGCATCCGCCCACGGACCGGTGCCCTTTCAGCCCGCCCAGATCGTTTTTCACGGCCTCTTCCACAAACCGTTTTTCCAGGTCTTCGGAAGGCAGGCGGAAGGTGACGTTCATCAGGGACCGGCTGTCGGTGTCGGCCGTGCCGTTGTAAAAGCTGCTGGCGTCAAACAGGTCATAGAGCAGGGCCGCCTTTTTCCGGTTGATGGCATCCATCTTTTCCAGACCGCCGATGGTCTCTTCCAGCCACTTGAGCACCAGGTCAATGGCGTAGATGGTAAAGCAGGGCGGGGTGTTGTACAGGGAATTGGAATCGGCATAGGTCTTGTAGGCCAGCATGGAGGGCAGGCCGGTGTTGGCCTTTTCCAGCATGTCGTTTCTCGCAATGACCATGCAGACGCCGGCAGGGCCGATGTTTTTCTGTGCCCCGGCATAGATCAGGCCGAATTTGCTCATGTCAAGGGGCCGGCTCAGAATGTCGGAAGACATGTCGCTGACAATGGGCACGCCCTTTGTGTCTGGAAAATCGGCCCACTGGGTGCCCTTGATGGTGTTGTTGGAGGTGATGTGCACATAGGCGGCATTCGGATCAAGGGCGAGTTCCTTTGGAATATAGGCAAAGTTCCGGTCTTCGGACGAGGCCGCCACATTCACGGTTTTGCCGAGGATCTTTGCCTCCTTGATGGCCTTGGTGGACCAGGTGCCGGTGTTCACATAGTCGGCGGACGTGCCGCCGGAAAGCAGGTTCATGGGCACCATGGCAAACTGCATGCTGGCGCCGCCCTGAACAAACAGCACCTTAAAGTCGTCGCCGATGCCCAGCAGCCGTTTCACGCGGGTCACGGCATCGTTGATGATGGCGTCAAAGGGTTTGGACCGGTGGCTGACCTCGGTGATGGACATGCCGGTGCCGGCAAAGTCAAGAAAAGTGGCCTGTATCTCTTCCAGCACGCTCAAGGGCAGGGCCGCCGGTCCGGGGTTGAAATTGTAAATCCGTTTCGACATGTTGCAAACCTCCGTTTACACAAACTGTTTTTCTGGTATAATCCGACAAAGAGATGACTTAACCCGATTTACCAAAAGATGTCAATGGTAATTTGATCCCATCCATTTGAGAACAGGAAAGATTATGAAAATTTATACCGCTGGAACGCCGGAAGCGGACCGGCGGCTGGACCGCATCATCAACCGGGGCCTGGACTATACGCCGGAACAGCTCCACCAGGTGGCGGCCATTGTCGCGGACGTGAAAAAAAACGGGGACAAAGCCCTGGAGCGCTATACCCGGAAATTTGACGCCCCGAAGCTTAAAGCCGCCGGGTTCCGGGTCACGGCAGCGGAAGTGGCCGGTGCCGCAAAGGAAGTAGACCGTTCTTTTGTTAAGGCCATCAACCGGGCCATTGGCCAGGTGAGCGAATTTCACGCCATGGGCCTGGAAAAAACATGGACCGCCGAGCCGCGGCCGGGGGTGGTGGTGGGAAAAAAGGTCACGCCGGTGGACTCGGCCGGTATTTACGTGCCCGGCGCCACCGGGGGCCGGACCCCCCTGGTTTCCACCGTGATTATGGGGGCCATTCCAGCGAAAACCGCCGGGGTGCGGCGCATTGTGATGGTGACCCCGCCCCGGCAGGACGGCACGGTCAACCCCCACCTGCTGGTGGCGGCAAAAAAAGTGGGGGTCCATGAGATTTACAAGGTGGGCGGCGCCTGGGCCATCGCGGCCCTGGCCCACGGCACGAAAACCATTACCCGGGTGGACATGATCGCCGGGCCGGGCAACATTTACGTGGCCCTGGCAAAAAAAATCGTTGCCGGTACCGTGGGCATCGACATGGTGGCCGGCCCCAGTGAAATCCTGGTGGTGGCCGACGGCAGCGCCGATCCCCGGTATATCGCCGCGGACCTGCTTTCCCAGGCCGAGCATGACACCCTGTCCGCCGCGGTGCTGGTGACCACCTCCATGAAGGTGGCCCGCGCCGTTTCCGACGAGGTCAGGCGCCAGACAACCGGCATTCGCCGCTGGCAGATCGCCAGGAAAGCCCTTGCCGCTTACGGGGCCGTGTTTGTGGTGAAAAGCAAAAAAGAGGCCTTTGCCCTGTCCAACCGGTTCGCGCCGGAACACCTGGAGCTGCACACGAAAAATCCGAAAAAAGACCTGGACCGTATCCGCAACGCCGGCGCCGTTTTTCTGGGCACTTACACCCCGGAACCCATCGGCGATTACGTGGCCGGGCCCAACCACACCCTGCCCACATCGGGATGCGCCCGGTTTGCCTCGGCCCTGTCCACCGCCCATTTTTTAAAAAGGACCAGCATTGTCTCCTATTCCAAGGCGGCCTTTCTGTCAGAGGCCGATGACGTGATGCGCATCGCCGCCGTGGAGGGGCTCGACGCCCATGCCAATGCCGTGGGGGTAAGGCTGGAGAAGAAATAAAAAGGGGGTATGGCTCACAAGAGCGCCCCCCTGACCTTTTCAGCCAGTTCCCGAATGGAAAAGGGCTTGGCCAGAAAGTAGATATGTTTTTCAATCAGGTCGCCGTTGCTGACTGAATCTGGAGACGGGAAATCAGATCCCGATCGTTATCGGGATCTGGATCGAAATCAAATGGGTGTCACGGGCAATTATGTAGGGGCAACCGGTGGTTGCCCATCAGTCGGGCGGCCGCCGGCCGCCCCTACCCTGCCTGCCCGCTGTTTCCGAAAAGCCCATCCGCGCTCGGCTGCGCTGCAATGGGCGGGTGTCGTACGTTAAATGCCCGGCCCGTAACGAAAATGTTGAACTCTGATGGATGTCACGGACAAACCGCAGGCTTGCCCGTGATCATTTGTGCAGACCTGACTATTCACGGGAAGTTGAACCTGATGACCCGTTGCCGTCCGGTTTCTGGCATGAACGCCGAGGCATAAGACAAACGAAAGGCGGAGTGACGCCGACCGGGTATTAATGGCGGGTCGGCCCGTTGCAGCGCAGCCGCAGTGAAAACGGGTTTTCGGGAAAAGCGAAAATGCTGTCTGAGTCCCGCTGAAAGCGGGACGAGTTCATTTTTTGCGCCAAAAAATCGTTTGAGCGAGGGAAACCACGCCTGTGGCGTGGCGAGCCAGAGGTCAAGCGGCAGGGGGTCTTTTCTTTTGCATCCTTTTCTTTGGACAGGCAAAGAAAAGGATGAAGGATGTTCTGGTCGGGGCGGCAGGATTTGAACCTGCGGCCCCTTGCACCCCATGCAAGTGCGCTACCAGGCTGCGCTACGCCCCGACAAAAGAACAGACCTCGAATACCACTTGCGGGCAATTCCTGTCAAGGGAAATATCGGCCGGTTTTCTTGGTTGCCGGCGGCATCATGACCGACGCCGACCTGTTTTTCCCGGTTCCCGGTGCTTGCGCATCTTCCGGTGCCATAGTATTATTTAAGTTTTTGACGAGGCCGTCTGGATTTAGACTCTTTACGCAACCATATTTATTCCATATTTTTTAAGCAGAAAGTGTGATGGCAGGTGGCTGAAGCGCGCGCGAAGGAGTTTCTTGTTGACAACCGGTGGGAACTGCTGGCCGGGCTGGTCAGCCTGGTGCTGGTGGACGCCTTTCAGCTGCTGATCCCCCGGGTGGTCAAGCGGGCCGTGGACGACCTGACCCTGATGGCCGCGGACCCGCGGTCCCTGGCCGGGTGCGCGGCCCTTCTGCTGGCCATGGCCCTGGTCATCGCGGTGTTCCGGTACGTGTGGCGCCGCTGCCTCATCGGCACCTCCCGCACGGTTGAAAGGGACCTGCGGGCCCGGCTGGCCGGCCACCTCCAGACCCTGGACGCCGCCTACTTCAATGTCACGTCCACCGGGGACCTCATGGCCAGGGTCACCAACGATATCAATAATATCCGCATGGCCATGGGCCTGGGCCTGGTGGCCCTGATCGACGCCGTCTTCCTGGGTATCGCCGCCATCGGCTTCATGGCGTACATCAACGTGGAACTGACCCTCTACAGCCTGCTGCCCATGCCCATGATCGTTATTCTCACCCGGTTTTTCAGCCGCCGCATGCACCGAATGTACCTGGCGGTGCAGGCCGCTTTTTCAGACATGACCGAAGTCACCCGGGAACGGTTTGCCGGCATTCGGGTGATCAAGGCCTTTGACCGGAAAAACGCGGAGGTGGAGCGGTTTTCCAGCATTTCCGAGGACTATATTCGCAAAAATCTGGACCTGACCCGTGTCACGGGCACATTTTTCCCGCTGATGCTGCTGTTCACCAACATCAGTATCGCCATTGTCCTTTACGTGGGCGGCCGCCAGACCATTGCCGCCCGAATCACCATCGGTGATTTTGTGGCGTTTCTCAGCTACCTGACCCTGATCACCTGGCCCATGATGGCCATGGGGTGGGTGGCCAACCTGATGCAGCGGGGCCGGGCCTCCCTGGACCGGATCAACCAGGTGCTGGCCGCGTCCCCTGAAATTCAGGAGGCCCCTGATGCCCGCCCGATGCCGCACCCCGGCGGAGGCATCTCTTTTCATAATGTCTCCTTTGCCTATAAACCCGGCGGCAAACCGGTGCTTTCCGATATTCACCTTGACCTGCCCGCCGGAAAAACCCTGTGCATCGTGGGCCCGCCGGGAAGCGGCAAGACCACCCTGGTGAACCTGATGGCCCGGCTATACGACCCGGACACCGGCACCGTGGCCATGGACGGCATGGACCTGAAAACCATTCGCATCGCCGACCTGCGGGCCGCGGTGGCTTTCATGCCCCAGGAGCCGTTTCTCTTTTCCGGCACCATTCGGGAGAACATCGCCTTTGACGACACCGTGGCCGACGATGACCCGAAGCTGGTTGATGCCTGCCGGAACGCCGGGCTTCTGGAGACCGTTTTCCTGTTTTCCGACGGGTTTGACACCATTGTGGGAGAAAAGGGCGTGATCCTGTCCGGGGGCCAGAAACAGCGGGTGGCCCTGGCCCGTGCCCTGTACCACGCGGCCCCGGTGATGATCCTGGACGATCCGGTGAGCCAGGTGGACACGGAAACCGCCGGCCATATTCTTTCGGCCCTTTCGTCCGCGGCCCGGACCCGGACCGCGGTGTTTGTTTCTCACCGGCTGTCCCTTGCCCGGCTGGCCGACCATGTGATCGTCCTTGAAAACGGCCGCATCACCGCTGAAGGCACCCATGGGCAGCTGATGGCGACCAGTGACTACTACGCGCGGTCCTGGGCCCTGCAGCGGCTGGAAGAGGAGGCACCATGACACCGCCTGCCCGTTCCGGAAAAGACCGTTTTGCCGAAGCCGCCCTGGGCAAACGCCGGGACACGGCCCTGATGGTCCGGCTGCTGCCCTTTATCCGGCCCCAGGCCGGGTGGCTGGCCCTGGCCGTTGGCGTGGTGATGCTGGTGACCCTGCTCGATCTTTCCATTCCCTATATCACTAAGGTGGCCATCGATTCTTACATGGTGCCCGGTGCCGTGGTGTCCGGGGCCGATGCCGGACCGGTTGAAAAGGGGCGCTACCTGACGGTGGACCTGTCCGACCCGGCAAAAAAGAAGGTGGTGAACCGGTACCCCGGCCTGTTTGCCGGGGACGATGGCCGGACCGCCCGCATTTCCATGGAGCACCTGAAAAAGCTGGACAGGGCCGATCTTGTCCTGCTGCGAAAGGACGACATTCGCCGCCTGGCCCTGGCGGCCCTGCTGGTTCTGGGAGTGGCCGTGGCCATGTTTGTGCTCAATTTTGCCCAGGTGATGCTCATGGAATACGCGGGCCAGCGGATCATGCACAGCCTGAGAATAAAGGTGTTTTCCCACATTCAGGACCAGAGCATCGAGTTTTTCTCGAAAAACCCGGTGGGCCGGCTGGTGACCCGGTCCACCAACGACATTCAGAACATGCACGAGATGTTTACCTCGGTGCTGACTTTTTTTTTCAAAGACATGTTCCTGGTGATC
Source organism: Thermodesulfobacteriota bacterium (assembly GCA_034189195.1). Lineage (GTDB taxonomy): Bacteria > Desulfobacterota > Desulfobacteria > Desulfobacterales > Desulfosudaceae > Desulfosudis. The sequence continues at coordinate 9,055 of JAXHVI010000111.1, forward strand.
GGCATTGCCGTTGTGATGGCCCTTCTTTCCCCTCGCCTGGCCCTGGCCTGTTTTACCGTGCTGCCCCTGGTGATAATGGCTGCCGTCTATTTTGCCGGCGCGGCCCGAAGGCCCTTTCGCGCCATGCGCGTGAAGATCGCCGAGATCAACGCCCGGATTTCAGAAACCATTGAAGGCATTGCCGTGATCCGGCTCTTTTCCCAGGAGGCACCCAATTTTGAGAAATTTGACCGGGCCAACCGTGAATACTACCGGGCCGGCATGCAGCAGATTCATGTTGTGGCGGTGTTCATGCCGGCCATTGAGATGCTGGGCACCGTGGCCCTGGCCGTTGTGATCTACGCCGGGGGCCGGGGCGTGCTGTCCGATACCCTGACCATCGGCGTTCTGGCCGCCTTTATCTCCTACATCAAGATGTTTTTCCGGCCCATTCGGGACATCGCTGAAAAATACAACATCACCCAGAACGCCATGTCGTCGGCGGAACGGATCTTCCAGGTGCTTGACACCGACGAGCGGGTTAACCGGCCCGGCGCCGGCACCACGACCGATGAACCGGGGGACGATTTTCATATTCGAACCCTGTCGTTTGAAAACGTCTGCTTTTCCTACGTGGAAAACGAGCCCGTTCTGGAAAACATCTCTTTTACCGTGGAAAAGGGCCGCACCGTGGCCATTGTGGGCCCCACCGGCGCGGGAAAGACCTCCATCGCCAACCTGATTCTGCGGTTCTACGAGCCCCGGTCCGGCGCCATCACGGTAAACGGCGCCGACATTCAAAACTTTTCCACCTCGGCCATTCGGTCGAAAATCGGGTACGTGATGCAGGATCCCTTTCTCTTTTCCGGCACCCTGCGGGACAACATCGTGTTCGGCAGCAATGCGGTTTCCGATAACGCGCTGGCCGCCATTCTGGAACAGGCCCACTGCGCATCCCTGGTGGCCGGCCTGGAAAAGGGCGTGGACACGGTGCTCACCCACAAGGGCGCCCTGTTTTCCAGCGGCCAGCGGCAGCTGGTCTCCATTGCCCGGGCCTTTGCCAACGATCCGGACCTGATCCTGTTTGACGAGGCCACCTCCTACATCGACCTGGAAACCGAACAGCATATCAAGCAGGCCCTGGCCAACCTGGCAAAGGGCCGGGCCGCGTTCATCATCGCCCACCGGCTCTCCACCATTCGGGACGCGGACACCATTCTGGTGCTGCACAGGGGCCGGATCGTGGAGTCCGGCACCCACGACCAGCTCATGGCGCAACAGGGATACTACTACCGGTTGAACCGGGTCCAGAGCAGGGCACGGGAGGCGTTCCGGGAGGAGCCCCACTGAAAGGCGCGGGACATGAAGCTGTAGTCAATCTACCGCCCGTGTCGGAGCAAGACAGCAGGCGCCGTTTTCCGCCGCGCCCTCTGACAATGATGCCCCGGCCCGTTTGTAGTGACGCCGTCAGGCGTTTGGCAACCGGCCGCATATGATGCCTTGCGGGCACACTGCAAACAGGCCGAGGCCTGATTCTCTTGCTCCTGATCGTAATCCGATTCGATAGCAATTTCGGCTTGAATGAGCGGGGGTTATGACCCGGACCGAATCTTTTTGACCTGCTCCACGATGCGGGGAAGGGCCTGGCCGGTTTTCATGGGAATATAGATATCACACACCCGGGTAAAACCGTTTTCATTGGGGTTGATCACGATCACCTTTGCGCCGGAAGCCTTGGCCTCGGCCGGAATCCGGGCCGCAGGCGTAACCACCCCGGACGTTCCCAGGGCCAGCATCACGTCGCAGGCGCGGGCCGCGGCAAAGGCGTTTTCCACCTCCATCACGGTTTCACCGAACATCACCACGTCGGGCCGCATTCCCGACCCGCACAGGTCGCACTCGGGCATGGCGGCAAAAATCGACGCCGGTGAAAAATCGATCAGGGCGGCAAGCCGCTCTTTTACCTGGCGAATCAGGGCGTGGCGTTCATGGGACCGGCGGGCACGGCACGAAAGACACCGGAACCGGAACCCGTTGCCGTGCATCTCAATCACCTGGGTGTTGCCCGCCTCCTGGTGCAGGTTGTCGATGTTCTGGGTAATGACGGCCTGAAGAATGCCCATGCGCTCCAGGTCGAAAAGGGCCCGGTGGCCGGGGTTGGGGGCTGCGGTGTCAAACACGGCCAGAAGCTCCATGAACATGGCCACCAGCTTTTCAGGATTCTTTTCCAGGGAGGCCAGCAGGCCTTGCGTGTCTCCCACCTCGGCCGGGTTGAGCCGGTCCCAAACGCCGCCGGGATCGCGGAACGTGGGAATACCGCTTTCCGCGGAAACCCCGGCCCCGGAAAAGACCGCGGCCCTGGAGGCGCCGGCCAGCACTTTTGCCGCCTCGTGTATTGCGTTGTCCTGGTTCATGATCTCCCTCATCGGTCGTGACGATTTGTATTTTTGTGGCTTCGCCAATTTAGTGGATGCAAAGGATTCAAGGGGCGAGGGTCCCTTTCAAAACCATCGACTGCGCTGAAACATATGCAAGTCGTTCACTCACTCACCCGGATATGTCATGAAATATCCGGGTTAGTGGCCGTCTGAAATAATTTCAACGGTCATGCGATTCTCGGTCACATCCAGCACCTGAACATAAAACCCGTCGGCCCGGATCGCGCCAATGGCGTCGGCCAGGGCCTCGGCCCCGCCCATGGCCTGAACCACCACCAGGGCCTCGTCAATCTTCATTTCCCGTATCTGGACCCGCTTGACAGGGGCAAGGGACTCCACGGCCGACCGGAACGACCCCAGCTGGGCAAGGTAGCCCACGCCCCGCACCGTGACATCAAAACTCCGGGTCTGGACCTGCTGCCGGTCCCAGGCCACGGCCATGGCGGGCGACAGCTCGGCCGCGGCCCTTGCCCCGGCCGCGGTCTGCACCATGGCCTTGTCAAAAAAGAAGGTCTCTTCATCGGGCGGCATCACTTCGGTGGCCAGGGAGAACACCTCCCGGCCCGTGTCCGTGCTCACCACCCGGGCATTGATCGTGCCCTGCCATCCGGTTTTTGACTCCCTGCCGGTGCGCACCGGCGGTGCGGCCGCCACATGGCCGGTCACCACGAAATCCACTCCCATTTCCCGGCCCAGCGCCACGAACCGGGCCGGCGTCATGTCCGCCCCGGCCTGGCCCGATTCCCCGGCCAGCAGGCTTTCTGATCCGGCCACCGGCCGAAACCCCCTTTTTAAAAGGCTGTCAATCATGGCCTGGTTGGCAGCCACAGCCGGGCCTTCATTGTCGGCATCCAGCAGAAGCAGCATTACACCCGGCATATTCTCCCTGTCCGGCAGCACACCGGTCCGCAGCACCTGCCGCCGCACCTGGTCCGTTGACACCGAGGCCCGGACCAGGACCCGGCACACATCCTTTCGCCGGGCATCGGCCAGCACCTGGTAGGTCAGGATGGCCTGGCCTTCAACCGCCCGGGCCGCCGCGTCCAGGTCGGCAAAATTGGCCGCCAGAACATCCTGGGTCACCACCCGGCGCATCGCCTCGTCCACGGCCAAAGAAAGACCGTTGTCAATGGCCTCCCGCTTGGCCGCGGCCGCATCCGTATCCTGCGTCTCAACGCCGGTGCCCACCACATTCACGGTCACGGCACTGTCACCGACGGCGGCAGACCTTGCCAAAACCGGAGAAAAAAACAGGCCCGCAACAGCCATGCCACACACGGCCACCAGGCACGACACAGACACGACACACCGATTTTTCATGTTCTTGCACCTTGTTTGTTATGTGTTTTCCCGCGCCCGCCACCGGGCATGGACGGCGCCTAGGTACGCCGCAAAATGGTATAATCCGCCAGCTTTTCCAGCAGGGTCCTTGTTTCCGACGGTTCAAACATATCCAGGGCCGACCGGGCCTCCCGAATATGGGCCTCGGCGCACCGCCGGGTATAGCCGATGCCGTCGTAGGTCTCCAGCAGCCGCTTCAGGGTTTCAAAGGCCGCGTCGGTCACATCGGGGTTGCCCATGATTCGCTTTATGGTTTCAGCATCGTCGGCATCGGCCCGGCCAAGGGCATGGATCAGGGGCAGGGTGAATTTGCCCTCCCGCAGGTCGGCGCCCACCGCCTTGCCCAGCGCCTGAGTGTCCGCCGTATAGTCCAGCAGGTCATCGATCATCTGAAAGGCCAGCCCCAGATTCCGGCCGTAATCCGCCAGCGCACGGGCATGGACATCCGAAGCCCCGGCCAGAATGGCGCCGGAGCGGCAGGACCCTTCCATCAGCACCGCGGTCTTGTGCAGAATGATGGTCCGGTACTCCGCTTCGGAAAGGTTCATGTTGCCCTTTCGGGCCAGCTGGTGAATCTCGCCCTGGGACATGTCTTCGAGAATATCGGCCAGAATTTTCATCAGCTCGATTCTGCCGGTGTCCACGGCAATGGAGGCGGACCGGGCCAGCAGAAAGTCCCCCACCAGCACCGCCGAAGCCGGATCCCACACAACATGGGCCGCCGGACTGCCCCGGCGCATGGCCGCGCCGTCCACGATGTCGTCGTGAAGCAGGGTGGCGGTGTGAAGATACTCAAACATCACGGAAACCCGCTTGTCGTCACTCCCTTCGTATCGGCACAGCCGGGCGCAGAGCACCATCAGCAGGGGCCGGACCCGCTTGCCCCCGGTAAACAGGATATGGCCGGCGATCTCGCGCACCTTGTCAATATACGGGGTCAGGTTATCGGCCAGGGCCGTTTCAATGGCCTCCAGGTCGTTCCCCACACGGGAAAAGATGTAGTCCCGCAGCTTCTCGCTCATTGTGCTTCTCCTGTCAGGTCATACGCGGACGCGCCGGTTATGTGCACAAACACCCGGTCGCCCGCGGCATAATCGCCGGCACCGGAAAAACAGATGTCGCCGTCCACCTCCGGGGCCTGAAACCAGGCCCGGCCGAGAAACAGGCCGTCCTCTGTTTTTTCCTCCACCAGCACCGGTTCGCGGCTGCCGACCCTTTTTGCCAGGCGCCGGGCCGATATATCGATCTGGGCCGTCATCACCCGATCGTACCGGCGCCGGGCCGTTTTTGCCGACACGTGGCCGTCCAGTCCATGGGAGGCCAGGGCCTCGTCATCCGAATAGATAAACGCGCCCAGATGATCAAACGCGACGCCGGTGATAAAATCAAGCAGTTTTTCAAAATCCGCGGGCTTCTCGCCGGGAAACCCCACCATGACCGTGGTGCGCAGCACCGCGTCCGGAGCCGCCCGTCGAATGTCGTCAAACAGCCGGTGCAGGTCGGCGGCGGTGTGGCGCCGGCCCATCCGCTTCAATATCCGGTCGCTGGCGTGCTGCACCGGCACGTCAAAATAGGAACAGATGTTGTCCCGCTGGGCCATCACGCCAATCAGGTCCGGGTCCATGGTGTCGGGGTGCATGTAAAGCACCCGGACCCAGGTATCGCCCACGGCATCGGAAAGCCCGGCCAGCAACACGGACAGCGGTACCGAAGGGGAAAGGTCGGCACCATAAGCCGTGGTCTCCTGGGCCACCAGTACGATCTCCTTTGCCCCGGCGGCCACCAGGCCCCGGGCCTCGGCCGTGATGTCGGCCGGGGGCCGGCTCCGCTGGCGGCCCCGCAGCCGGGGAATGATGCAGTAGGTGCAGCGCCGGTCGCACCCCTCGGCGATCTTTACATAAACGGTGTGGGGCCTGGCGCAGATTCTCCGGTCAGCGGCGGTCTGCATGGGCACCGCGTCCGGCGGCGGCAGGGTGCACCGGGAAAGTGCACTCTCTTTGCCGGCCACGGCCTCAATCACCCGGTGGTAGGCCCCGGTGCCGAAAAAAAAGTCTGCCTCGGGCAGGGCCCCGGCCAGATCTTCTCCAAACCGCTCCGGCAGGCAGCCGCAAACGATCAGGCGACGGCAGGACCCCTCGCTTTTATACCGGGCCAGATCCAGAATGGTATCCACCGCCTCGTTGACCGCCTCCTCGATAAAGGCGCAGGTATTGACCACCAGCACATCGGCCCCTGCCGGATCATCGCAGACAGTAAGCCCTTCGGCGGCAAAAGCCCCCAGCAGGAGCTCGCTGTCCACCTGGTTCTTGGCGCAGCCAAGGCTGGTGAGGTGTACCTTCATGTTATTTTCCCGAAAACTTTGGCTTTCGCTTTTCTGCAAACGCGGCAATGGCCTCGTACAGGTCTTCGGAAGGAATCACGTTGGCGCTCATGGCGGCCACGTAGGTCAGGCCGTCGACCACGGACTTGCCGATGCCGTAGTTGAGCACATCCTTGGAGGACTGCACCGCCAGGGGCGATTTTTCTGAAATCTCTTCAGCCATGGCCTGGGCACCGGCAAACAGGGCCTCCCGGTCATCGAACACGGCATTGACCAGCAGCACCTCTTTTGCCCGGGCCGCGTCGATGTTTTTGGCGGTATAGGCCAGCTCCCGGGTCACGCCCTGGCCCACGATATGGGGAATGCGCTGCAGGACCCCCACATCGGCCACAAACCCCACGGCCGCCTCGCGCAGGGAAAAGACCGCGTCCTGGCTGCACAGCCGGATGTCGCAGGCCGTGGCCATGTCCAGGCCCGCGCCCACGCAATAGCCGTGAATGGCGGCAATCACGGGCTTGCGGCACCATTCAATGCAGCTCATGGTGTCCTGCAACCGGTAGATCTTTTTGAGCAGGCTTCGCTTGACCCCGCCCCGCTGGTGCACGTCGGCCAACTCGGGCATCTTCCCGGCCATGGCCATCAGGTCAATGCCCGCGGAAAAGGCATCGCCCTTGCCGGCCACCACCACACACCGGATGTCGTCATCTCCGTCCAGATCCTCGAAAATGGGCAGGGTCTCTTCCCATGCCGGCGGGTTCATGGCGTTTTTCTTTTCCGGCCGGTTCAGGTAGACCCATGCCACCGGCGGTTTTTTTTCCACAAGGTAAAACGTATAGTCGGTTATCATTTTATTCTCCTGGTGTGTTGCAGTTTTTATCGCGCCACAAATCCGGTGGATCGAAAATCCTCGTACGTGCCGTCGGCCCGGCGGACCGTGATGCAGCTCTCCACGTTGTCCAGGGTGTTTACCAGCGCCGTTCCCTGTTCAGCCCCCATCACCATCAGGGCCGTGGCCAGGCCGTCGGCAAAGGTGCAGGTGTCGGCCACCACCGTGGCGCTGACCACACCGTTGGCCACGGGATAACCGGTCCGGGGGTCCAGCACATGGCTGTAGGTCCGGCCGTCGATCACAAAATAGTTCCGGTAGTCGCCACTGGTGGCCATGGCCCGGCCGGACAGGCTCACCACCTGGCGCACCCGGTCCACCGGAGCTCCCGGCTCAGGCGTGTTGATACCGATACGCCATGGCTCGCCGTTTTCCCGTACACCGGCGGCATATACTTCGCCCCCGATCTCAACAATAAAATTGTCAATGCCGGCTTTTCCAAGCACTTCGGCCGCGGCATCCACGCCATAGCCCTTGGCAATGGAGGCAAAGTCCAGAAACAGGCAGGGTGTTTTTTTCACCAGGCGGTTTGCCTCATCGATCCGGAGCCAATCGTATCCCACGCAGGTCAGCACCTGGTCGATCTCGGCCGGATCCGGCACAAAACGCTGCTGCTCCGGCCGGTCAAACCCCCACAGGATCATCAGGGGCCAGACCGACCCGTCCCAGGCCCCATTGGTCAGCCGAAACAGGGCCATGCCTTCGGCAGCCACCTTTAAAAAATCTTCGGACACGGCAAAGGGCTGGTCCTGGCCGACTTCGTTGTTGAACCGGGAGATCTCGCTGGTGTCCATATAGGTGGACATGGCGGCGTTGATGTCGGCCAGCCGGGCCTCGACCATTTTCTGCAACGGCGCGGTGCGGGACAGCATGCCGGTCACCACCGTGACATGGTACTCGGTGCCCATGGTTTTTCCGGAAAAGGTTTTGTGGCGCGAGCCGTCGCACCCGGCAACCGCCAGGCAGAGGCAGGCCGCGGCCAGTACCCACCGGCCCGAAACTTTTGTTAAACGCGTCATCATTGAATCCCTGGCTACGGTTATCAAACAAATAAAGTGGGAGTCTAGGCGATCATAAAAAAAACCGCAAGCCCGGACCCCCCTTTTTGACCGGCCCCGCTCTGCCCGGCGGCTTTACAAAAAACCGCTGATAGGATAAACAGGCCTTACGATATCGGATCGTCTCTGTTCCGCTTTTTATGTCAACCGATTGAGTGGCAAAAAATACCATGAAACTCGCCGCTGTTCAGATGACCGCCCTTTTGGGCCGGACAAACCTGGTGGTGGGCGGCTCCTGCTGGTGGGACCTGCCCGAGGCCCGGCTGCCCGGATTCATGCCGGCAGTGAGAGAAAAAAAACCGGCCGTCATGCGACAAACGCCTGCCCGGTTTGTTCATAGCGACAGGAGACGCTCATGACCCCTGCCCCGAAAACCGGAAAGATAAGGGTAACGATCCTGGGCTCCGGCACCTGCGTGCCCTCGCTTACGCGAAGCGCCTGCGCCGTGCTGGTGGAAACCGCCGACACCAGGATGGTGCTGGACTGCGGGCCGGGCACCATGCGGCGGCTGCTGGAGGCGGGGGTCGGAATCCACGAGGTGACACACCTGTTCTTTTCCCACTTTCATCCGGACCACACCGGCGAGATGGCCACCTTTCTGTTTGCCGGCAAATATGCCCCCGGCCCCCGGCGGACGCATCCCATGGTCATGGCCGGCGGCACCGGCTTTGCCGGATTTTACGAGGCCTTTAAAGGGGTCTATGGCGAGTGGATTGAATGGGCCGACGACCTGCTGGTGATCGAAGAATTTGACACCACCGGCCCGGACACCCGGAACCATGACGGGTTTTTTCTGACCACACGGCCGGTGCCCCACCGGCCGGAAAGCATTGCCTTCCGCCTGGAGGCCGGCGGCGTGTCCGTTGTCTACTCCGGCGACACCGACGTAAGCGACAGCCTGATAACACTTGCAAAAAACGCGGATCTGATGATATGTGAATCAGCGTTGCCAGACGGATGGAAGGCAGACGGCCACCTGACCCCCTCCCTGGCCGGCGAAATGGCCCAAAAGGCCGGTGTCAGGCGCCTGGTGCTGACCCACATCTATCCGATGTGCGACACGGTGGACATCGTCAGCCAGTGCCGGTCCGCCTATGACGGCACCGTGCAGGTGGCCGAAGACCTGATGCGAATCGAGGTGCCATGAATTACTATCCGGTATGCCTGAAGATAGAGGGCAAACACTGCCTGGTGGTGGGCGGCGGCGGCGTGGCGGCCCGCAAGGTGAAACCCCTGCTGGCCTGCGGGGCAAAAGTCACGGTGGTGACCCTGGCCGCCAATGACGCCATTTTGCGGCTGGCTGACGAAGGCGTGGTCACCCTTTTCCTGCGGGCCTATCAGCCCTCCGATCTGGAGGGCATGTTTCTGGTGATCGGCGCCACCAGTGACACGGAACTGAACTTCCGGGTCAGCAAAGACGCCGACAGAAAAAACATGCTGTGCAACATCGCTGATGTGCCGGATGCCTGCAACTTCATTCTGCCGGCCGTGGTGCAGCAGGGGGACCTGCAGATCTCGGTTTCCACCTCCGGCAAAAGCCCGGCCTTTGCCAAGCACCTGCGAAAAGAGATGGAGCGGCGGTTCGGCGCCGAGTATGCCGTGTTTCTTTCCCTGATGGGGGCCGTTCGAAAAGAGCTACTGGCCGAAGAACACGCGCCCGAGGCCCACAAGGGACTGTTTGAGGAACTGATTGCAGCCGGGCTGCTGGACATGATCCGGGAAAAAAGGGATAAGGAGATTGACGCCCTTTTGAGCAAAACCCTTGGCCCCGGGTTTTCCGCAAAAGCGTTAGGCGTTGAGATATAGAAAATCTTCAAAACTAAAAACTCACCGCAGAGACGCAAAGGACGCAGAGAAAACCCGCTAAACAGCAAACCCTGCGCCGCGAAGCAAGAAAAACACCCCTTTGCGCTCTTTGCGCCTTTGCGGTGCAAATGAAGATGTACGATTTCGATTTGGGAAAAATGGTTCAGAAAGTTCCATATATGAAGTGTTCAGGGGGGCAACACCCATGATGATTTCTCTTGCCGCCACAACGGCTGTCCTGCTTTACACCCTGAGCACGGCCGCCTATTTTGTGTTTCTCTTTTCCCAGAAAGACAGCATCTACCGCTACGGATTCGGCCTGCTGCTGGCCGGTTTTCTGGCCCACGGCATGGTCCAGGCTGCCCAGATCATTGTTCTGGGCCACCTGCCGGCCTTTACCCTGTCCCACACCCTCTCCCTGGCGGCCTGGTCCCTGGCCGGGCTGTTCGTGCTGTTTCAGTGGCGACTGAACCTCAATTTTTTCGGCATCTATGTGGCGCCCCTGGTGCTGATCACCCTGCTGGCGGCCCTGCTGCTGCCGGAGCGCTCCGCCCCGCCCATTGCCGATATTCACATCTGGGCCAACAATGCCTGGCTGATCGTTCACATCGTTACGGTGTTTGTGGGAGACGCGGCCTTTGCCCTTGCCTGCGGGGCCGGCATCTTCTACCTGATCCAGGAGCGGGCCATCAAACAGAAAAAACGGGGCTTTTTTTACCGGCGACTGCCCTCTCTGGACCGCCTGGATTCGGCCGGATACGCCTGCCTGGTGGTGGGGTTCACCCTGCTCACCATCGGCCTGATCACCGGCGTGGTATATGCCGGCCTGGCGTGGGGCGTTTTCTGGCGATGGGACCCCAAAGAGGTGTGGTCCGGCATCACCTGGCTGGTTTACGCGGCCCTGCTTCACGAACGGCTGGTGGCGGGGTGGCGGGGCCGCCGGGCCGCCACCATGGCCATTATCGGATTCTGCGTGGTGGTGTTCACCTTTCTCGGGGTTAATTTTCTGCTGGAGGGCCACCACGGCGTTTTCACAAAAATATGAACGACATCACAAACCGCCGCCCGGCTTATAAAGCCGTTTCCCCCAACACCATTCTGCTGACCGGGATCAACCATCAGACCGCGCCGGTGGAGGTGCGGGAAAAGGTCTCGTTTTCACCCCAGGAGGTGCCCGAAGCCCTGGATGCCATGGTTGCCGAGCCCGCCATCCTGGAGCTGATCCTGATCTCCACCTGCAACCGCACCGAGCTGCTTCTTACCACCGACGACCCGGCCGCGGCCCGAAAGTCCGCCATCGACTGCCTGGCCCGGCGCAAGGGCCTGTTGCCGGAGCAACTGGCGCCCTATCTTTACCTGCACGCGGCCGACGCGGCGGTGCGCCACATCTTTCGCGTGGCCTCCGGGCTGGACTCCATGATCATGGGAGAGCCCCAGATCTTCGGCCAGGTCAAGGATGCCTATCGCCTGGCCGTGGAGCGCAAAACCTCGGGCGTGATTCTAAACCGGCTGATTCACAAAACCTTTCTGGTGGCCAAGCGGGTGAGAAGCGAAACCGGCATCGGCGACAGCGCGGTGTCGGTAAGCTATGCCGCCGTTGAACTGGCCAAAAAGATATTCGGCGTTCTTGAGGACAAAAGCGTGCTGCTGATCGGTGCCGGTGAGATGGCCGAGCTGGCGGTGGAGCATTTTGCCGGCCACCGGGTCAAAACCATTTTTGTGGCCAACCGGACCTTTGAGCGGGCCGTGGAGCTGGCCCGGCGCTACCAGGGCCGGGCCGTGAGCTTTCCCGAAATTCCGGACATGCTGGCTACCGTGGACATCGTGGTCAGCTCCACCGGGGCCCCGGACGTTGTGGTGACAAAGGACCAGGTCCGCCAGGTGATGCGGGGCCGGCGCAACAACCCGATCTTTTTTATCGACATTGCCGTTCCCCGGAACATCGACCCGGCCGTCAACCGGGTGGAAAACGCCTATGTCTACGATATTGACGACCTGCAGGCGGTAATCGACGAAAACATCAGCCAGCGCCGACACGAGGCGATCCGGGCCGAGCGGATCGTAGATGAAGCGGTGATCACCTTTCGCACCTGGTACGAAAGCCTGGATGTGGTGCCCACCATCGTGGCCCTGAGGGACAAGCTCTCCGAGATGGCCCATGGCGAGGCCAGAAAAACCCTGGCCTCCACCTTAAAGCACCTGCCGCCGGAAGAGCAGGACACCATCCACAAAATGACCGATGCCATTGTCAGCAAACTGCTCCACGACCCCACCACCTTTTTAAAACAGGTGGAAGAGAAAAAAGACAAAGCCCGGTACCTCGACATTGTTCGCCGCCTGTTCAAAATCGAATCCTGACCCCCCTCTTCCCTGTTAATCCTGCTCGTGCACGACGTGCACGTGCTCGTGCTCGCAATCTTAATCGTCCCCCTTGCCACCCGCGCGAAACATTTCTTATCACGAATTAAAACCTTTCATGCCTCCCTGTTTGTTTTGTAGTGACGCCGTCAGGCGTTTGCAACTGACCATGTGCAATGCCCTTACGGGCACACTACAAACAGGGCGTCTCTTTATGCGAACGCCCGTATTGATTATGCGCCATAACGCGGGTGGCTCCGGCAGCCTGCCTGCCGGTGTGCGTAGCACAAGGAAAAATGGGGAGTAGTCGCTTATCCGAACATGCGACAAAGGAACGCCCCCGCCCCTTGCGGCGCAGTCACGCCTGCGGCGTGATTTTTTCAGTACTTTTCTTGCCGCCAGGAAAAGTACACTGATAAACATTTTGACGTTTAGACGTTCTGACGCTATACTGCCCTCAAGAACTGGAGGTGACATTATGGAAACAACTGTTAAGCGCGCTACCATCTATCTGGATGAAGTTGTCCATAAAGCCCTTAAAATAAAGGCGCTGGAGACTTCCCGCACCATTTCGGATCTTGTCAATTCGGCTGTTAAAGAGGCGCTTGCCGAAGATGCCGAAGATCTTGCCGCATTTGAGAACCGGGCCGGTGAGCCGCTGCTCAGCTATGATGAAATGGTGAAGAGGCTCAGGAAAGATGGCCGGATATAAAGTGTTTTTCAGAAAATCCGTGGAAAAGGACCTTTCCGGCATTCCCAAAAAAGATGTCGCAAGAATTTTTGAGCACATCAAATCCCTGGAAAAGAATCCCCGTCCGCCGGGTTGCGAAAAACCGACCGGACAGGAGCGGTACCGCCTGCGCCAGGGACGATACCGCATCGTTTATTCAATACAGGAAAATGAATTGACTGTATGGATTGTTACGGTCGGTCATCGAAAAGATGTTTACCGATGAAAGGCGCCCTGGGGGGAAAATAACGCCATGCTGGTATTGGAATTTTTACAAAGCCCTTACAGAAGTTTCTCCTCCTCTTTTCCGGCCGCCTTGAACCGGTTTTTGTCAATGTCCAGGCGCTGCATCTTGTTGTAAAGGGCCCGGGTATGAATGCCCGCCATTCGGGCCGCCTCGCCCACCCGGCCCCGGGTCTCCCTCAACACCATCTGAAGGTAGGCCTGCTCCACCCGGTCCATCACCTCCTGGCGCACCTGGGGCAGGGTCTTGCCCTTCCACGCGGCCGGATTCAGACCCTCCTGGGCCATGGGGTCCTTTGAAAGCACAGCCGGGGAATGAAAGATATAGGGCAGGTCCTCGATGCCTATGATCTCCTGCGGGCAGAGCAGAATGGCCCGCTCAATCACGTTCATCAGCTCCCGCACGTTGCCCGGCCACTCGTACTGGCACAGGGCCGCCATGGCCGCCTCGGTGACCCCCCGGATCTCCTTGCCGATCTTGAGCTGGTAATGTTCGATGAACCGGTGGACCATGCCGGGAATATCCTCCTTGCGGTCCGACAGCGGCGGAATGGTCAGGGTGATCACACCCAGCCGGTAAAACAGGTCTTTTCGAAAGGTCTGCTTTTCCACTGCCAGGGCCAGGTCCTGGTTGGTGGCGGCGATCACCCGAATGTCCACCCAGGTGGAGCGTTCGCTGCCCACCGGCCGAATCTCGTAATCCTGCAAGACCCGCAGCAGCTTGGCCTGAAGGTGAAGCGGCATTTCGCCGATTTCATCTAAAAAAATGGTGCCGCCGTGGGCCATTTCAAAGGCCCCCCGCCGGGACCGGATCGCGCCGGTAAAGGCCCCCTCTTCGTGGCCGAACAGTTCGCTTTCCAGAAGCTGCTCCTGAAGGGCCGCCGCGTTCACCGCGGTAAAGGGTCCGGCCGACCGGGGGCTTTCCGCGTGGATGGCCCGGGCCAGATGCTCCTTGCCCACCCCGGTTTCGCCCAGGATCAGAAGCGGGGCATTGCTGGGAATCACCTTCCACACATCCTCCATCAGCACCTGCATGCTCTGGCTCTGGGAGATAAAATCCCCCAGCTTGGGCGAGGCCTGGCCCCGGGCCGTGAGACGGGTCTTCTGAATCAGCTGGCGCCGGGACTCTAAAGTGGACTCAATGGCCTCGATCAGGCTTTTTCTGGAGATGCCGTCATACAGCACCACGTCGGCCCCGGCCCCCACCAGCTGGGCATGCTCCTCGGAAGAATCGCTGTTGTGCAGGACCACCGTGGTGGGGGTTTCGGGCAATTCGTTCAGCATGGCAATGCTGGATTCGATCTGGGCCGGTATAAAGGAGGCGCTGACCACGATGATGTCGCCGCAGCTGCGGATCACCCGCTGCCAGGGATTTTTCGCATCCCCGCAGGTCTCCACCTGAACATCATCAAACTGCTGAAACTGCTTGTCCATGTAGGTCTGAAGGTTGCGGTTCTTGATGGCCAGCACCAGACGAATAAGCATGTTGGTTCCTTAAAAAAAGAATTTAATTGCCGAATTTATTCCACCATAAACCCGCACAGATAAACAGTCAAGCCCAAAAAACAGGCTGGCTCAAAAAATCCCTTTTCATTTTAGATTGATATGATATAGCGAATAAAACAGCCACCCCGGCCCGCAGGCGGTTTAATCATGACGGTACAATTTAAGCTTTTTTATGCTTAAAACAAAGCAAAACGGTAACAGAATGCCTGTTTTTTTTCGATTTCTATCCCTCTTTTTGGAAGGACTTGAAAAAGTTATTTGATTTCAGATGTCTAAAATAAATAAATTTTTTGGCACAAAAAGTGCTTTATGCTTCTTAAAGACATGGTCGGCAAAAAACAGGGGCGTTTCCGCCCTGCACAGAGCAGACAACCTTTCACATATATTACAAGGAGACACAGCCCATGAGCGCACTGGCACTGAAACGGCAGGAGGCTTTTGAACCCGTCGCGTCATCCCCCAAAGCAGTCGAGACCCAGCAGGTATGGGGCATTGCTTCGGCCATTGATATCTACAACTGCAATCCGGACACCATTCGGGACGCCGACGCCATTCGCCGGTTCGTGGTG
This sequence comes from Thermodesulfobacteriota bacterium, assembly GCA_034189195.1. GTDB lineage: Bacteria > Desulfobacterota > Desulfobacteria > Desulfobacterales > Desulfosudaceae > Desulfosudis. The sequence continues at coordinate 24,289 of JAXHVI010000111.1, forward strand.
GAGCTGTGCGACCTGATCGAGATGCGGCGGTTCGGCGAAACCCAGGTGGTCCATTTTGGTGAGGATGAGCGCGTGGCCGGCTACTCCATGGTGCAGCTGATCGAGACCTCCCTGATTTCGGGCCATTTTGCCAACCTGACCAATGCCGTGTACCTGGACGTGTTCAGCTGCAAGGCCTATGACCCGGAAACGGTCCGGCGCTTTGCCCAGAACTACTTCGGCGGCACCCACAGCGCGATCAATGTCACCATGCGCCACTGACCCGCATATTTCATGAAATTTTTCGACCTTGATGGGTATTTACCTCAAACACAGATAGTTTTTGAATGCACAAACTGTCGTGATCGGCTTGAGGTGTTTTACGCCAATTTTATGTCGAAAAATTCCACCCTTCGGGCGAGCCGCCTTGGCCGCATCTGCTGTGTTGCGGCATACTCGCGGTAGATTGACTACAGCTTCGCATGCCGCGCCTTGCATCTGCGGCCAAATCAACTCGTGAAATATACGGGCAAATCCATGAACGGAGTGCGTGTCATTTCTGATCCTGAGGCCTGCCGGGATGTGTGGGAGCGCCTCTGGCCGCAGCAGTGCGTTTTTGACCTCTGGCCGGTGCGGGCCTGTTTTGCCCGGCACTTTGACCGGCCCTCTTTTTTTGTCACCAGGGAGGCGGCGGAGACCCGCCGCCCTTTTCTTCTGGCCCTCTCCTGGATCGATGAGGCGGGCTGTTTCGGCCATTTTCCCGGTGAGACCTGGCAGGGCAAAACCTGGATCGAGCAGAACAAAATCATCGGGTGGGAATCCTTTCCCGTTGAATCCGTGATAAACGCCGTAGATGGCAAAATTAAAATCCGGTATCTTGATGCCGATTTTCTGCCGTCATGGAACTCACCGTCCCGTGTGGATGAGACCGGCTACCTTTTTTATCCGCCGGCCCACGATTTTTCCTTTGAGCGCTACCGGCAGTGCTTTTCCGGAAAATCGAGAAAAAAACTGGACCAGGAGATGGCCCGGCTTGAGGCCCGGGGGGTCTTGTTTCACCACAACGACCCGGCCGACATCGGCCCCATGATGGAGATGAACCTTGCCGCCTTCGGCTCTTTGTCCTATTTTCACGACCCCCGGTTTCTGGCCGCCTTTGTCGACCTGCTCGACTTTTTTAAAAAACAGGGCATGCTGCGCATCACGTCGGTTAAAATCGGGGGCCGGCTGGCGGCCGTGGATGTGGGGGCCGTGTGGAACAACACCTACACGGTGATGGCCGGTGGCACAGACCCGGAGTTTACCGGCGTGGCCAAGCTGATCAATTTTCATCACATAAAATGGGCCTGCGAAAAACGGCTGACATCGGTGGACTTTCTCTGCGGCGACTTTTCCTGGAAATCGCGGTTCCGCCTGACCGAACGGCCCCTTTACCGGCTTTGCCTGCCGGACACGGCCGGCGAGCCGCTGTAACGACAATTCGATACCGATAGGGATGAGGACAGGGATTTGGATAAACAGCAGGAGATCCGTCCGGTCATGACCAAAACCGTTTTGGGACAACAATGATCCCAAACAGGAACTGATTGTGTCAACCGATACCCGCGTACTGGTGGTGGGCACATCCCCCGACTATGTCGACTGGATTCGACGCGCCGCGCCCGGCCGGGCCCTGTTTTTGACCGACCCGGTGCTCCGGCAAAAGGCAAAAGAGCCGGCACCCGGCCCGGACGAGGAGGTGTGCGGCGACCTGGAGCAGCCGGGGCCTCTCCTTGAAGCCCTGTCGACCCATACCCGGCAGCGGGGCATTGCCATTGACGGCGTGGCCTGCTTTGACTGCGAGTCTCTGCCGGTTGCCGCCGTTCTTGCGCAACAGCTTGGCCTTGACTTTGTGTCGCCCGCGGCGGTGGCCGCCTGCCGGGACAAATCCGTATCCAAACGTCTGTGGCGGGAAAAAGGGGTTATGTGCCCGGCGTTTGCCCCGGTTTTTTCCAAAGCCGATGCCGTGGCCTTTTTTGAAGCCCACGGCACCTGCGTGATCAAGCCGGTATCCGGCGCGGGCAGTGAGCTGGTGTTCTGCTGCGACACGAAAGAGGCCTGCGGCCGGGCCTTTGGTCTTGTCAAAGAGGGGCTGTTGCGCCGGGCCCACACCCGCCTCTATCACACGCCCGATAACAGCGCGGCGGTTGTTGCCGAAACATGGCTGACCGGCCCGGAATTCAGCTGCGACTTTCTGGTGGAGGGGGACCGGGCCGTGATCGTGCGGCTGACAAAAAAGATCGTCGCGCCGGACATTGCCTTTGGCACCGCCATGGCTTATGTGCTGATCAACCGCCTGCCGGGGCTTGAAAACCATGCGCTGGCCCGGCACCTGGCCGCCGGGGCCGGGGCACTGGGCATTGACCGGGCCCTGTGCATGGCCGATTTTGTGCTTGAAGACGGCCGGCCGGCCTTTCTGGAGATTACCCCCCGGCCCGGCGGCGACTGCCTGCCGGGCCTGATCCGCCATGGCCTGGGCATTGACACCCTTCTGCTGGACCTGGACCTGGCTCAGCACCGGCCCCTGCCCGCGGCCTTTGACCCGGCGCCGGTTCCCATGGCCGGGCTTCGGTTCCACGCGCGTCAGGCCGGGGTGTTGACAAGTATCGACTGGTCGCGGGTTGCCGCCGCCCCCGGGGTTCGGGAGGTGACCGGCCTGCGCCGGCCCGGCCACCCCATTGTGCTGCCGCCGGATGATTATGATTCGTTTCTGCTGGGAAGCGCCATCTTTGCCCTTAAAAATCCGGCCGGCCCGGCCGAAGAATGCCAGGCCCTGTTAAACCGCCTGATCGTGGAGATTTTCCCATGACAACACACTCTGACATTGACGCCTCGCTGCTGCTGCCGCCCGACGAACTGGCCGCCTTTGTACAGCCCTATCTGGACCGGCGCCAGGCGTATCTGGACCTTGCCGCTGCCCACGGCTCGCCCCTGTATGTGCTGGAGCCGGACATGCTGGTGCGGCAGGCACAGGCCTTTCAGAGCGCCTTTTGCGCAAAGCTGACCGACCCCGGCTTTTTTTTCGCCGTTAAAAGCAACAACTGCCCGGAGGTGGCAAAAACCCTGGTTTCCTGCGGCTTCGGCCTGGACGTGTCCAGTGGTGAGGAACTGGCCATGGCACTGGCCACAGACGCCGAAACCATTGTTTTCAGCGGCCCGGGGAAAACCGCCGAAGAACTGGCCCTGGCCGTTGCAAACCACGACCGGGTCACGGTACTGATCGACAGCCTCGGCGAGATGGAGCGGCTGGAGGCAGTGGCCGCTGCCGCGCAAGCAACCGTTTTGGCCGGGGTGCGGCTGACCACCACGCCTGACGGGCTGTGGCGCAAGTTCGGCATTCTGCCCGAACGCCTGGCCGATTTTTATGAGGCCTCAATAAAATGCGGCCATGTCAACCTGGCGGGGTTGCAGTTTCACACCAGCTGGAACCTTTCCCCGGACGCCCATGTAGCGTTTATCGAACGCATGGGCGCGGTGCTGGCCCAAATGCCGGAAGATTTTAACCGGCAGCTTAGGTTTATCGACATCGGCGGCGGCTTCTGGCCGGAACAAGGCGAATGGCTTCATCACCCGGATGGGGCCCCCGCCGACCCGAAAACATCCTTTTCCCGTGTGCGGCCCCACTACCGGCTGGCTGCCCGGCCCATCACCGATTTTGCCGATGCCATCGGCGAGGCGGTGCGCCGTCATATTTTTCCCGTGACGGATGTGCGCATCTGCATGGAGCCGGGCCGGTGGGTCTGCCATCCGGCCATGCAGCTTTTGATGCGGGTGGTCGACAGAAAGGCCGGCGACCTGGTGGTGACCGACGCCGGCACCAATGCCATCGGGTGGGAGCGGTTTGAAACCGACTATTTTCCGGTGTTAAACCTCTCCCGGCCGGACACGAGCGAACAACCCTGCCTGATCCTTGGCGCCCTGTGCACCCCCCATGACGTGTGGGGATTTGGCTACTTCGGCAAGAGTATCGCAGAAGGCGACATCCTGCTGATTCCGGCACAGGGAGCCTACACCTACAGCCTGCGCCAGAACTTTATCAAGCCCCTGCCCCGCCTTGTCATCCTGTGAAGCCGCCGCTGTTCTGCTGTTTTATTCTCCAGTTTTGACACATACCCGAGCGTCATTGCCCGGCATGGACGCTTACGCAGCCGTCATTGACTGCAACAAATCTTACCACTAGCACATTGAGACTGTGCCTCAAAGGAGACCGTCTTTCTTATTTTATCGAGGAGCGAAAGCGACAAAACAATCTCCTCCGCTTCTGAACAAGATTGCTTCGCTGCGCTCGCAATGACGCGGTGATCGGCCCGGATTGCTTCGCTTCGGCGCAATGACGCGTGCGACGGGTGGCACGGGCGCCCATCAACAGCCGAGCCGGGTCAAGCGCTGCTGGTCCGATTTCGATCCCGATAGCGATCCCGATAAAATTTGAAGTTGCGTCTTCTTCCCATCGACGTCCTCAATATACGCTTTGATATTCATTTAGATTATCTATTTTACATATCGACGGTCTCTATGAAAAAATGACGGACTGTCTGTGCCCCTGTGCAGGCTGTCATAAACCACCATCAGAAGGAGGATGCATGCAACAGAAAAACTGGTTTTCCACCCGCTGGGGGGTGATCGGCGTGGGCGCGGTGATCGGCGTGCTGGCGCCGCTGCTTCAGAAGCTGGGAAACCCCGGAAACATGGGAATCTGCGTAGCCTGCTTTGAGCGGGACATTGCCGGCGGGCTGGGCCTTCACCGGGCAGCGGTGGTCCAGTACATGCGGCCCGAAATCATCGGCTTTGTGCTGGGATCGCTGGTGGCGGCATGGCTGTTTAAAGAGTTCCGGCCCCGGTCCGGGTCGGCCCCGTTTACGCGGTTTATGCTGGGCGTGTTTGCCATGATCGGGGCACTGGTGTTTCTGGGCTGCCCGTGGCGGGCCGTGCTGCGGCTGGCCGGCGGCGACGGCAACGCCGTTTTGGGCCTGCTGGGCCTGACCTTCGGCATCTGGATCGGCACCCGGTTTCTCAAAAGCGGATACAACCTGGGCCGGTCCCACAAAACCCACACCAGCGCCGGGTTTTTACTGCCCCTGGTGATGCTGGGCTTTTTCGCCCTGATGCTGATCTTTCCCCAGGTTGCCGGCCAGGCCCAGAGCGGGGTCCTGTTTTACAGCGTCAAGGGCCCGGGCGCAGCCCACGCGCCCCTTTACATCTCCCTGGTTATCGGCCTGGGCGTGGGGTTTCTGGCCCAGCGAAGCCGGTTCTGCACCATGGGCGCCATTCGGGACACCGTGCTTTTCGGCCAGACCCACCTGCTGGGCGGCTTTCTCGCCCTGCTGGTGACAGCCTTTGGCGTCAACCTGGTGATGGGCCAGTTTACTGCCGGGTTTGCCGGTCAGCCCGTGGCCCACACCCTGCATGTCTGGAACTTTCTGGGCATGGCCCTGGCCGGCCTTGCCTTTGCCCTGGCCGGCGGATGCCCGGGCCGCCAGCTTTTTCTGGCCGGTGAAGGGGACGGCGATGCCGCTGTTTTTGTGATGGGCATGATCGTGGGCGCCGCCTTTGCCCATAATTTCGGCCTGGCCAGTTCGCCCGCCGGTCTTGGTCCCCACGGCGTTGCCGCGGTGGTTGTGGGGTTTGCCGTCTGCCTGTTTATCGGGTTTACCATGAGAAAAAAAATTGCATAAAGGAGGCGATAAAATGGCTGCAACTGTTGACGCAAGAGGACTCTCCTGCCCTCAGCCGGTAATCCTGACCCTGAATGAAATCAAAAACGGGGCTGAGAACCGGATCGTGGTGCTGGTGGACACCGACACCTCTAAAGAAAATGTCTCCCGGGCCGCCACCAGCCAGGGCTGCACGGTGGTGGATGTGGCGCCGGACGGGGAGGGGTATTGCATCACCATAAACAAAAAATTACCGTAACATTTTGTTTAAATAAACGTTTTAGCAGATTTTGCTTTTGTTTTTGTGTTTGCACCGCAAAGACGCAAAGGCGATGCAATTGAATGGTTCGAGGTTCCCCTTAGTCTTAACGCGCAGCGTTGATTTTTTCTTTGCGACCTTTGCGTCTTTGCGGTGAATTAGGTTTTCCATAAGACAAATAAGAATGCTCTCTTTGTTTAAAAAGACAAAACGCGCTGCCCAACAGACGGCTTCGACCGGTGCTGACCGGGGTATTCTGGTGTTTGACCACACCGGGGACGTGATCACCGCGGAAAAAATTCTGAAAAAAGCGGGCAGGCCGGTGCGGGTCATGGGGCCGCCCCCGGAAATCCGCACCGGCTGCGACCTTGTCATCGAATTTCCGCTTATCGAAGAACTGGACATCCTTCGAGACCTTGAAACAGCCGGCATCACACCCCTGTCCGTGGTGCCGGTGACCGCGCCCCTGCTCGAACCGGTCAGCCTTTTTCAGACCACCGACTATGGCGACTTCCTCATGGTGCGGGCCGCCAACATGAAGATCACCATTGAGAAAAAAAGCCGGGCCATTGTCAATATCTCCGGCGGCGGCTGCCCGGATGTGCCGTTTCTGGCCGGGCGAATGGTGGGCAAACCCCTGGACGCGGCCCCCCGGCCCCGGGACCTGGGCAGCACCCTGTGCGGATATGCCCTGGACCTGGCGTATGAGGAGATTCGTCGAACATGTTAACTGTCGTCGGAACCGTACCGGACATAAGTTTCCCCCTGACCCACGGGCCGGTAAGCCTTTGCGAAGACCAGCTGTCCATCGGCGGCCGAACCGTTCCCGTTCATCGGGGCACCCCGGCCCTGCTGGCTGCCGCTGCCAGGGCCGCGGAAGTTCTGGCCGGACCGAAAGTTTACGCCTTTCTGGCCGGCGACATCGGCCGGGGCCACGGCAGCCGGGAGATTTATCAGTTTCTGGAGCGGCATTTAGCCGACTTTGATATTTCCGTGCTCACCTTTCACTATCTTCAGCCCGATGTGGACTGGCACAACCGGGTGCTGTTTGCCGCAGACGCGCTGGCATGCCGGCCCCTGCTGATCGCCGACGCGGGGTTCATGTACGCGGCCAAGATGAGCGGCCAGGCCGAAAGCTACGACATCTTTACCCCGGACGCCGGAGAGCTGGCCTTTCTGGCCGACGAGGCGGCCCCTCACCCTTTTTACACCCGGGGCTTTATTCTGCACACGGACAACAAAACACCCGACCTGATCGCCCGGGCCTATGATCACGCCAATGCCGCCACCCACCTTGTGGTAAAGGGCCAAACCGACTATATTGTAAAAAACGGTACGGTTCTGCACACAGTGGACCGGCCTTCAGTGGCGGCCATGGAGGCGGTGGGCGGCACAGGTGACACCCTGACCGGCCTGGTGTCGGTGCTGTGCTGCGCCGGGTTTTTTCCGGAAAAAGCCGGGATCACCGGGGCCAAGGCCAACCGGTGGGCCGGGGTTTACGCCCATGCCACGCCGGCCACCCAGGTGGCGGACCTGGTTGCGGCGATACCAAGGGCACTGGAAAAAGTTTTGCGTTAAAAGGGTTCAAGGATTCGAGGGTTCAAGGGGTCGAGTGGAAAACAGCACACATCACAGCGAGGGTCGGCGATTCATGCCGTTGATAAAATCGTTCGCCCACAAATATACGGGGCAGAAATTCACAGACAAACACTTGGCCCCCTGAATCCTTGAATCCCCGGTCTCTTATCAATGAGATTTAAAAAACAAACTTGCCATCAACACCAAAACGACCGGACAGGAATTATCCATGAACGACACCAAACCCATACGCCTCACCCAGACCGTGGCAGGGGCCGGTTGAGCCTCCAAGCTGGCTCCGGGGGACCTGGAGCAGGCACTTTGCGGCATGACCTTTCCCGCGGACAAAAATGTTCTGGTGGGGCTTGCCCGGGCCGACGACGCCGGTGTGTATAAAATCACCGACGGCCTTGCCCTGGTTCAGACCGTGGACTTTTTCACCCCCATTGTGGACGACCCCTACGACTTTGGCCGGATCGCCGCGGCCAATGCCTTAAGCGACGTCTATGCCATGGGCGGGGTGCCCAAAACCGCCATGAACATCGTGGTGTTTCCCGACAAGACCATGGACCTTGCCGTTTTGCGCCGTGTTATCGAGGGCGGCATGGACACGCTCCGGGAGGCAAACACGGCCCTGGTCGGGGGCCACACCATCACCGGCAAAGAGCTGGTCTACGGCCTGTCCGTGACCGGCACCATTGCCCCGGACCGGGTGAAAACCAAAAAAACCCTTGTGCCCGGCGACGGCCTGGTGCTGACCAAGCCCCTGGGCACCGGCATTGTCAACACCGCCATCAAGGCGGGCATGGTCTCGGATGACCTGATACGGGCCGTCACCGAACAGATGGCCACCCTGAACCGGGCCGCCGCAGAAGTGATGGCCGGTTTTACCGTTCATGCCTGCACCGATGTCACCGGGTTCGGCCTGCTGGGCCACCTGGCTGAAATGGTGTGCGGGTCCGGGGCCTCGGTCCATCTTTTTTCAGAACAAATACCGGTCATTGCCCAGGCCCCGGAGTATGCGGCCATGGGCCTGATACCAGGGGGTGCCTACAAAAACAGGGAGTTTCGCGCCCCCATGGTGCAAATCCGGCAGTCGGTAAATCCGGCTGTAGCCGACATCCTGTTCGATCCCCAGACCTCGGGAGGTCTTCTGATCAGCGTGGCCGGCAACCAGGCAGCAGAGATGGTCACGGCCCTTCACAAAGCAGGTGTGTCTCATGCTGCTGTCATCGGCAATGTGGTACAAGACCCGGACCAGATTATCGTTGTAAAATGTGAATGACGAGATTTACGAGGACGGGCCTATCGCCTTCTTTGCCAAAGGCAGAATCACGGGCGAATGGCTCCTGACCCTGGCCGCGGACACCACCAAGGAAAAGACCGCCGGTCTTCAGCAGGAACGACCGGTTCAACCCCATCTCCATTGTCGCCGGCCATGAAACAGAGGCCGGCGACACGGGCGAACTCAACTACGGCGGCCTGGCCGAGATGGTCCATGATTCGGAAAAGCTGGCGGGCAAGCTCTATGTGGGAGACCTGGGCGACGGGCCGGTGGTGTTTCTGGACGGGGCCGCATCCGGCGACATCCCCTCCTTTCAGGTTCCGGTCTCCTCCTGCTGATCCAGGATTTCACGCAATTTTAAAGAGATCGCGGCCGTATCATAGGGCTTCTGAATAAACCCGCTGCACCCTTTGGCCAGAATCTCCCGGGCGTGGTTGTTCAGGCTGAACCCGCTGGACAGCAGCACCTTTACATGGGGATTGATCTGCTTCAGCTTATCATATGTTTCGCCGCCGCCCATACCCGGCATCAGCATGTCCAGCAGGACCAGGGCGATTTCCTGATGATGTTGCCGGTAGAGGGACACCGCCGCCTCACCACTCTGGACCGCCACCACATTATACCCCAGCCTTTTGAGCATGCGCGAACAGGCCTTGATCACCATCTCTTCGTCATCCACCACAAGAATGGCCTCTGCCCCGCCCTTTATGGCCGGCGCGGTCGCCTCTTTTTCTTTTTTCAACTGCCCACGGATCATGGCCGGAAGGAAAATGAAAAACGAGGTGCCCCGCCCTTTTTCGCTGGTGACGCGAACCATGCCGCCATGGCTCTTTACAATGCCGTAGACCGATGAAAGCCCCAGGCCGGTGCCCACCCCGGTCTTCTTGGTGGTAAAAAAGGGGTCAAAAATCTTTTCCATGGTGGCCTTGTCCATGCCACACCCATCATCTTGCACCACCACCTTTACATAAGGTCCGGGCAGCACGTCATGTCCCCGGACATCCTCTTCATTGAGCATGACATTTTCCGTGCCCACGTGAAGGGTGCCGCCTGTTTCCGGCATGGCCTGAACGGCATTGATGTAAAGGTTCATCAGCACCTGCTGAACCTGGCCCTGGTCCACGTCCACCGGCCAGATATCCTTCTGGAACCGCTCATTCAGAACGATCTCCTTCTTGGCGTCGCCGAACATTCTGTCTTCGTTCTGAATCAACTCGTTTAAGTCGGTGGGCTGCACATCATAGGTGCCGCCACGGGCATACCCCAGAAGATTGCGGGTCAGGGCGCTTGCCTTCTTCACCGACCGGTCGATATCGACCAGGTGCTCGTAATCGGAATCCCGGGGCTGCCGGTCCATCAGCATGGCCGACACATATCCCTGGATGCTCATCAGAATGTTGTTAAAGTTGTGGGCCACGCCCCCGGCCAGCACACCGATGGCCTCCATCTTCTGGGCCTGCTGAAGCTGGGCCTCCATGGCTTTATGCCGGGTGACATCCGTGCAGGCCCCGATCCACTTCCAGGGCCGGCCCTCTCCGTTCAGCAGGGGAACGCTGTGATCACTCCAGTACCGCCACTCTCCGCTTTTATGCCGTATCCGGTATTCCCTCAAAAGCGGTTGTGTGTTGGAACCGCGCAGTTCCACCATCTCGCGGAAATTCTGCAGATCCTCCGGGTGAATCAGGGCCTCCCATGCCGCCAGGGTATCGCCCGCCTCTCCGGGGCCATAGCCCAGTTTCTGCTCAATGTCGCCGAACCATTGCAGTCGGTCGCCTCCCACCTGCCACTCGTAGATCAGATCAAAGGAGGCGGCCACCGTCACCTTGAGCCGCTCCTCGCTCTCCCGCAGGGCCGCCTCCGCCTGCCGCAGGCCGGTTTCATCAACAACAATGCCCTCCACGATCTCCCCGGCGTCGATCCGGTAGCGACGTGCCCAGACACGGGCGTTAAACACCGTCCCGTTTTTTCGACGCAGATCCACGGCCATACCATCCACATTGCCTTTGGCCTCAAGGGTGGCAACAATTTCTTTTTCCTGGTCGGCATCCGCGTAGGGCAGTGCCGCCGGGTGCCATGCGTCGGGTTTTCCCCTGAAACCGAACATGCGCAAAAAGGCCCGGTTCATCATCAGAAAACGGCTGTTTTCCCCTGTTGTCTGCTGGTAGCTGCCCACGGGAAGATTTTCAATAAAGTTGCGGTAGCGGGCCTCCGACGCCTTGATCTGCCGGTCCCTGTCCTTGGTCTGCAAGTCGACGATGTATCCCAGAAACAGGGTGATCACCAGGATAAAGGGAAGCCGCAGGGTGTAGCTGACGGCCTCCGGCCCCTGCAGAAGCCCCTCCTGGTACAGCAGCCATCCGTAAACAAACACGAACAGAAAGCCGGCAACAATGAGGTTTCTTAAATCCGATCCCAGGGTGGCCAGGCAGACAATCAGGAAAAAAATCAGGTAAAGGTCGGTGCTGGCCATGCCGGCCACATAGATGCCGGCCACCACCATGATGCTGTCAAACAGCACAATGCCGTAAAAAAGAAGGGGCCGCTCAAAAAAGGGCGCCGGCAGCTGGGAGATAACCAGGTTGGAAAACAGGTAAAGACCGATGAAGCCGTATACCAAGGGGGTGGCGGCGCCGGCGCCGGGGGCCAGCAGCATCAGGTAGGAAAGGCTGATGATGACCAGCAGCCGAATCATAAAAATAAGCCGTTTTCGCGTCAGGTCCATAAGGTCTCCCTCTTGCATCGGTCGTAGGTGCCGGCAGGAATGCACGGTCCGTTTCTTCCTGTTATGCGGAATCCTTCACCTGTGCTTTTCGGCCTGATCGCTTCTGCTGCAGGGAAACAAAGGCTTCCACGATCCGGGGGTCAAACCGGGTGCCGGCCAGTTTTTTGATTTCCTGCAACACGCGTTTCTTGTCCCATGCATTCTTGTACGGCTCCTTATGGGTCAGGGCATCAACGGTATCCACCAGTGCCACAATCCGGGCAGCCAGAGGGATCTCTGTTTCCTTCAACCCGTCGGGATAACCGGTGCCGTCCCAGTTTTCATGATGGCTTCTGGCGATCTCCCGGGCGATTTTGTAAAACGGCTTGACGCCCAGCATCTCTTCTCCGGCCGTAACATGAGATTTCCGTATCACGGCTTCCGCTTCGGAAAGGTCCTTTTTGCGCAGTATGTCATCGCTGATCTTCAGCTTGCCGATATCGTGCACCATGCTGAAAAGTGCGATCTGGCCCGTCTTGTCGTCCGGCACCCCCAACTCTTTACAGAGGTCAAAGACCATGCTGTAGACACGGTGAATATGGCCTTCCGCATCATCATCCTTGGCCTCGGCGGCCCGGGCCAGCATCAGAATGCTCTCCTCAATGGCCTCCTGCAACAGCTGGGTCCGGTGCTTCACCCGCTCCTCCAGGGATTCGTTGGCCTCCTTGAGCTCATGGTTCTTCTGCTCGGTCAACTGAAAAAGGTGCCTGTTTTCCGCAACCAGGTTATAGGTATCAAAGGCCCGGCGCAGGTCGTTAACCAGCACATAATTGTTCCAGGGCTTGACAATAAAGCTGAAAACCCCCAGCCGGTTGATGGCGTCCAGGGCCGTCTCCAGCTTGGCATGGCCTGTGAGCAGAACCTGTAGCGTATCGCTGCTGAGTGTGGACGCCTGGGCCAGAAACTCGATGCCGTCCATCTCCGGCATCATCATGTCGGAAACCACCACGCCGACGGTTTCCCGCTGAAGGATATCAAGCCCCTCACGGCCCGACGTTGCAGTGAAGATCTCATATCCCTCTTTTTTCAGCAGGCGCCGCAAACTCTCCAGAATTCTCTCTTCATCATCCACCAGCAACAGGCGGTTGTTTTTTTCCATTTTACCGACCCCCTCTCTTGTCAATCGCTATTCATCGCTCCCGCCGGCATCAGCGGGAATTGTCACCGTGTAAGAAACGTTCCGTCCCGGCCCGTCCACCACAACAGTCAGGGTTGCCTTGCCTTTGCCGAAAAAATGTCTTGCCGCCGCCGGACCATCGCCGCACCGATTCTCCTGAAACTTCTGGCTGGAACAGAAAATCCGGACAAGGGCCGTTTCGTTTTCAAATGCTGTCTGAATGGATATCGCCCCTTCTCCTCCCATGCAGTCAATCGCGTGGGCCAGCAGCATCAGAAACCCCTGTACCAGGGGCTGTGAAGGAACGGCCCCAAGAAACAGCGGTTCTCCGTATTGCCGGTCAACCGTTATCGTATATTTCAGTTCGTTCCATATCACACGAAGCGCCGTTTCCATGCATGCATGGAGATCGCAGCCGACCTGCGCTTCCTCGCCGGACAGGGCCGTCTCCCGCAACGCGCCGGCCAGTTCCTGAATCCGCCGCATTCCGTCCCGGCACTCGGCAAGAAGGGCCGGAACATCGGAAAGGGCTGTTTCTAAATCAACGTCCGCTGCTAAGGCCTTACAGATATCCAGGCTCTCTTTTTCTTCAACTGTGAGATCGGGACGGGACTCCAGCAGGGCAGTGAGAAGTTTAAAATGGTCGGCCAGTTCACCGATGCGCTGCATATACCCTTCCATGGTGGAAAGATTGGCGGTGACAAAGCCCACGGGGTTGTTGATTTCGTGAACCACGCCGGGCAGAAGTGTCGCCAGCAGGCGGTTTAGCTCTGCCGTTGCGATTGTTGCAATTCCCGGCTCTTTGAGAAATTGCCGTATCTGAGGGGGCTGGTCGATGAGCCGTGCTTTCATGTCTGATCTTCTTTGTCTGTCAGAATATCGGCCATCTCCCCCCCCTGTCTGTTACCCCTGTTCTTCATCCAGCAGTTCCCGGACCTTGGCGGCCAGGGTCGTGGGTGTAAACGGCTTGTGGATGAAATCAAACCCTTCGTCTTTCACGCCTTCGAAAAGGGCGGTGTCCGTGTAACCGGACATGCAGAGCACCTTGAGATCCGGCTGGACGCCGCGCAGGGAGACAGCCAGATCCAGGCCGTTCATGCCCGGCATGATCATGTCGGTGAGCAGCAGTTTCACGGGCTGGTGAGCGGCCCGGAAAAGGCGCTGTGCCTCCCGGCCGTCGCCGGCTTCCATCACGGTGTAGCCATACCGCATCAGCATGCGCGCCACAATCTTTCTGACCTTTTCCTCGTCCTCGGTCAGCAGGATGGTCTCGGTGCCGTGAAGGCGCGTCCCCCTGCCCGCGGGCTTTCCGGTGCTGTCGGAAGGCCGCTCGTGCACCGGAAGAAAAATCTTCACGGTGGTGCCCTTGCCGTATTCGCTGTAAATCAAGGTGTTGCCGCCGTTCTGCTTGACAATGCCGTAAACCGTTGACAGACCCAGGCCGGTGCCCTTGCCCTTTTCCTTGGTGGTAAAAAACGGTTCAAAGATCTGGTCCTGAACTTCCCGGGAAATTCCCGTGCCTGTATCGGTCATGCTCAACAGCACATAGGCTCCGGGAATGAGCTCCACCGGGCTGACCGGGTCGTCCCCGCTCAGATCCGCCCTGGCGGTCTGGATCGTCAGCTTTCCCCCATCGGGCATGGCGTCCCTGGCATTGACCACCAGGTTCATGATCACCTGGTCCAGCTGGCCGGGATCCATCTCCACCCGGGCCGCGTCCGGCGCCAGATCCAGTTCCAGCTCAATGTTTTCGCCGATCAGGCGACGAATCATCTTTTCCGTATCCTGAATCTTGCTGTTGAGGCTCAGCACCTCCGGGTGGCGGCGCTGTCGGCGGCTGAAGGCCAGCAGCTGCCGGGTCAGGTTGGCGGCCCTGTCCGCGGCATCCTTGATCTCCCGGATCACGTCATGAAGGTCGTTGTCCTGCTTTAAGTCCATCAGGGCAAAATCGGCGTTGCCGATGATGGTGGTCAAAAGGTTGTTAAAATCATGGGCGATGCCGCTGGCCAGGCGGCCGATGCTCTCCATTTTCTGGGCGTGCAGAAACTGGGCTTCCAGAGACTCCTGCCGGGTGATGTCCTGGCAGACCACCAGCTGCTCCCCGGCTTGCAGCACCATGAAAAAGATCAGCACGGTCTTTTCCGTGCCGTCTCTGCACGTCACCACATGCTTGCGGGTGGGCGAACTGCCGCCGGGGCTCACGGTTTTCTGGTCCGCCCGCCAGGTTTCGAGAATCTGCTGCCGGTGCTCCAGGCTGGGGTAGGCCAGTTGAAACCAGTCATCCCCGGTGGCCATCTCTTTTTGGGTATACCCGAAAAGCGCGGCAAAGGTTGCGTTGACATAAGAGATCGTATCGTCTTTTTCGCGAACAAAAATGCCCAACGGAGAGCCTTCCATCAGGCCCCGGAGCTTTTCTTTTTCCCTGTCCAGCTCCGCCGCCGATCGCCGAAGATCAGTAACATCATCACCCACAAAGACGATGTTTTGCAGGTTGCCCCGGTTGTCCCGAATGGAGTCAAAATTTCCTTTCAGATAATGAACCCGGCCCTCTTTGTCCAGTGCCCGGTACTCCATGCCGTACACCCTGTCCATACTGCCGGACACGCCGTCGGCCAGTATCTTTGCCATCCGTTCGGCATCCTCGGGATAGACGATGCCGAAACCCGAGGTGCCCAAAAGTGCTTCCGGCAAATAACCCAGCAGCCGTTTATGGGAGGGACTGGCATACTCGTAATTTCCGTTTTGATCCAGAATCGCGACCAGCGAGCTGGTGTGCTCCATGAACATCCTCAGCTTTTCGTCCTCTTTCCGGTAAAACGACATGCCAGTCTCCTTGTCAGGCGCACGGTTGCAAAAGGCACGAGCCGATGTTCTTAGAATATGACATGATACTTCACAAGCGCTTTTGGGTCAAGACGCAAACCCCTGCCGTTTCAACAAAACGATGTTGGCAATGTGCCGTTACTGTGCTAGTATATTTAAATATTTCAACCGCCCGCATATTTAGACGCCACTCAAACAGGGAGGCCCCATGACCACCGACACACCCGCCCCTGTTGCCGCACGCCCCGAAAGCCCCTTTGGAAAGCGAGGCCTTTTGTCCGGCCTGGCCGGGGTTCTGGCCCTGCTGCTGGTGGCCGGGGGCGTGCTCATCTGGCAGACGGTGAGCCACGCCGACCGCACCATGCGCGCCGACCTGCTTCAACAGGCGCGGCTGGTGGCCGGCGCACTGGACCTGGAAAAGGTCATGGCCCTTTCCGGCACCGACGCCGATCTTGAGGCCCCCGCCTACCGGGAGATCAAAAAACAGCTGGGTGCCGTCCATCACGCCCATGGCCGAGCCCGATTTGTCTATCTTCTGGGACAGCGGCCGGATGGGGGCCTGTTTTTTCTGGCAGACAACGAGCCCCCCGGCTCACAAAATCTTTCCCCTCCGGGACAGCCCTATGAAGAGGCGTCCGCCGAACTGCTGCGCGTTTTTGCCACGGGAACCGGTATCGTGGAAGGCCCTGAAACGGACCGGTGGGGCACCTGGGTTTCCGCCCTGGTGCCGCTGCACGACCCGGACAACGGTGGCCGGATCGCTGTTTTCGGAATGGATGTGGACGCCCGCCACTGGCGCCGGGCCGTTCTGGCCGCGGCGGCTTGGCCGTCGTTGCTGACCGCGGCCCTGATGGCGTCCCTGGCCTTAAGTTTCGCCCTGGCTCTCTCCCGTCGCCGGGCCCTGGACCACCGGAACGAACTTGCCCGAAGCCGGCAGCAGGCCGAACAGGCGGCAACGAAGGCCGAAAGGCAACGCCGTCTGCTGCAAACGCTGCTTCACGCCATACCGGCCCCGGTGTGTTTCAAGGACGCAAAAGGCCTTTACCTGGGATGCAACCCGGCCTTTGAAGCCATAACAGGCAAAACCGAGGCGGAGATCCGCGGCAAACGGTCCCATGACATCTGGCCTGAATCATACAGTGCAACGTATCAGGACAAGGATGTGGAACTGCTGCAAGCCGGTGGAAAGCAGCAGTACGAGTACCAGTACGCGGGTCCGGACGGCACGGCCCGGGACGTGGTGTTCTATAAATCCGCGTTCCAGGATTCGGACGGCCGGGTGGACGGACTTGTGGGCATCATGCTCGACATCACTGAACGCAAACAGGCCGAGGCCGAGAAGGAAAAACTGTCGGCCCAGTTGATCCAGGCGCGGAAAATGGAGGCCGTGGGCCGCCTGGCCGGGGGCGTGGCCCATGATTTTAACAACATGCTCAATGTTATCGTGGGTCACGCGGAACTGGCCCTGGACGAGACAGGGCCGAATGATCCGGTTTACGAAACCCTCAGCGAAATTCTGAGCGCGGCCCGCCGCTCCGCCGAGATCACCCGTCAGCTTCTGGCCTTTGCCCGCAAGCAGACGACCCGCCCCCGGGTGCTGGATCTGAACGCCACCATGGGGGACAGGCTCAAGGTGCTGCAACGGCTTCTCGGCGAGGATGTCGACATGGCCTGGCATCCCGGTCCGGACCTGTGGCCGGTCCGAATGGACCCCTCCCAGATCGACCAGGTGATGGCCAGCCTCCTGGACAACGCCCGGGACGCCATCGACGGAGTGGGCCGGGTTGAGATCGAAACAAACAATGTCCGGCTCGGCCCGCCGGACTGCGTGGACTGTCCCGGCCTGGTGCCCGGTGAATACGTGCGGCTCTCTGTTTCCGACACCGGCAGGGGCATGGACAAAGAGACCCTGGACAACCTGTTTGAGCCGTTTTTCACCACCAAGGCCGTGGGCGAAGGTGCCGGCCTTGGCCTGGCCACGGTGTACGGTATCATCAAACAGAACAACGGGTTTATCTATGCGGCCGGCCGGCCCGGACAGGGCACGGTGTTTACCCTCTACCTTCCCCGCCATGCGAATCCACCGGAAACGGCTTCATCCGGCGAAACGATAAATCCCCCTGCCCCCCGCGGCAAAACCGTGCTGGTGGTGGAAGACGAGACCTCAGTGCTGAAGCTTGTTCAAAGAGTACTGGAGCGGCTGGGGTATGACGTGCTGACGGCCATCGGTCCGGGCCGGGCCATAACCGTGGCAAACGAACACCCGGGCGTCATTGACCTTTTAATCACCGATGTGATCATGCCGGAGGCAGGCGGCCGGGACCTGGCGGAAACCCTGAAGGCGCGTTATCCCAATCTTCGGGTGCTTTTCATGTCCGGTTACACGGCCGATATCATCGGCCGGCGGGGCATGCTGGAAGCCGCTGTGCACTTTATTCAGAAGCCTTTTTCCAACCAGGACCTGGCGGACAGGGTGAGGGAAGCGCTGGGGGAATGATGAATGATGAAAAAACAACCGGGAAAATAATGATAAACATACTGGACAGGACCAGGCTGTTTGCGCTGCGGAATATCCGGCTTACGCATCCCTGCCACGACGCACCGAGGCCCGGGTGATCGGCAAACAGGTTCTGCGGTCCGGAACGTCCGTGGGGGCCATTGACGGAAAGGCAAACGAAGCCGTTCGAATGCGGAAATGATCAGTAAAACCGAAGGCGCATTGCAGAAGATCGAGGAGACCCTGTATTGGCTTGAACTGCTGTCGGATTCGGGCATCGTCAAAACCGAACGGCTTTCCGACCTGAAAAAGGAGGCGGACGAGCCGACCGCCCTTCTCGTTGCAAGCGTCAAAACCATCAAATCCGGGAGAAAGCAATGATGATGCTTCGTAAACATTCATCATTCATCATTCATCATTCATCATTTTTCCTCGCCGTTGCCGGCCTTCTCCTTTTTACGACCTTTTGCGACAAGCCCGTTGCCGCCGAAACCGTAAGCCCCCCCATCCGCTCCGCCGCCGAGATCAACTACCCGCCTTTTTCCATCGTGGATGACCAGGGCCGGGCCAGGGGCTTTTCCGTGGAGCTGATGCAGGCGGCCCTGGGTGCCATGGGCCGGGAGGCGGTCTTTCGTACCGGCCCGTGGCCTGAAGTGAGAAGATGGCTGGAAACCGGCGAGGTCGACGCCCTGCCCCTGGTGGGCCGAACCCCGGAACGGGAGCTTCTGTTTGATTTCACAGTGCCCTACATGTCCCTTCACGGCGCCATTGTGGTGCGAAAAGAGACAACCGGCATTCAGGGACTGGCCGACCTTGGCGGCCGAACCGTGGCCGTGATGAAGGGTGACAACGCCGAGGAGTTTCTCCGGCGAAAAGACCGGGGCATCAACATTCACTCCACCACGACTTTTGAAGAGGCCCTGCGCGATCTTTCCCAGGGTCGTGCCGATGCCGTGGTGATTCAGCGGCTGGTGGCCCTGCGCCTGCTTCAGGAGACCGGCCTGACCGGCCTTCGCATCATCAACCAGCCGGTTGAGGGGTTTCGCCAGGATTTCTGTTTTGCCGTGCGGGAAGGGGACCGGCAGACCCTGGCTTTGCTCAACGAGGGGCTGGCCCTGGTCATGGCCGACGGCACCTACCGGCATCTTCACGCCAAATGGTTTGCGGCCCTGGAGCTGCCGGCCGGCCGCCGCATTGTGGTCGGCGGGGATCACCAGTACCCGCCCTTTGAATACATAGATGAAAACGGGCGGCCGGCCGGATACAATGTGGATCTTTCCCGGGCCGTCGCCCGGGAAATGGGGCTGGACATCGAAATCCGTCTGGGTCCCTGGGCCAAAATCGTTCAGGACCTGGAGGAGGGCAGGATTGATGTCCTTCAGGGTATGTTTTACCTGCCTGAACGGGATTTGACATTCGACTTCACCCAGGCCCACACAGTGCATCATTACGTCAGTGTTGTGCGCAAAGGCGAAGGCGATCCGCCGGCAACGCTCGACGACCTGGCGGGCAAACGCATCGTGGTGCAGCGCCATGACGCGGCCCATGACTTTCTTGCGGGCAAGGGCCTTGAAGGCCAGCTCTCGCTTGTTGAATCGCAGGCGGATGTGCTTCGCGAGCTGGCTGAGGGAAAGCACGACTGCGGCCTTGCGATTCGAATCACATCCCTCTACCTGATTGAAAAACAGGGATGGAAGAATCTTGATCTGGGGCGGCAGGAATTCCTCCCCCTGGACTACTGTTATGCCGCGCCCAACGGCCACAAGGCGGTCCTGGCCCAATTCAGCGAAGGGCTGAAAATCCTGGATAAGAACGGCGAATACCGCCGCATTCAGGAAAAGTGGCTGGGTATTTACAAAAAACAGGCCATTGACGCGCCTGCCGTTTTTAAATACGCGGCCGTTATTCTTGTCCCCCTGCTGTTGATTCTGCTGGCCAGCCTGCTCGGGACATGGTTGCTGCGCAGAACCGTGGCGCACCGCACCGCCGAACTGGCCGCTGTGTCGGAACGGCATCGGGCCATTCTGGAAGCGGCGCCGGACATCATCATGGAGGTCAATGCCGACAAAATTTACACCTGGGCCAACCCGGCAGGTGTCGCGTTTTTCGGAAACGACGTGATCGGCAGGCCGGCTGCCGACTACTTTGCAGGAGAGCAGGAGACCTATCAAAAGGTGGACACCCTTTTCCACGGCGATGAAAACGTGATCTATGTTGAAAGCCTGCAAAGACGCAAAGACGGCCAGGCCCGCCTGCTGGCCTGGTGGTGCCGCGTGATCAAGGACACAAACGGTAATGTGATGGGCGCGTTGTCCACGGCCCGGGATATCACCGAGCAGAAAGAGATGGAAGAGTCCTTGCGCAAAAGCGAGCTTCACTACCGGTCGATTTTTGACAACTCCATGGACGCCCTGCTGTTCACCTCGCCGGACGGCGCCATTCTTGACGCCAATCCGTCGGCCTGCGCCATGTTCGGCCGGTCCGTTGAAGAACTTACCCGTCTGCGGAGAGAAGACCTGGTGGACACTACCGACCCGAACCTGGAAAAGGGCCTGCGCATCCGCGCCCGCACCGGCAGGGCACATGGGGAGCTGACCATGCGACGGGCCGACGGGACACTGTTTTCGGCGGATATCTCTTCCACGGTTTTCACCGATCCGGACGGCGTGAAAAAAACCATTATCATTGTGCGCGACATCACGGAGCGCAAGCAGGCGGAAAAAGCGCTGCTTGAAAAAATGGATGCACTTCAGCGGTTCCACGACACTGTTGTGGACCGCGAAATGGTCATGGTTGAGCTGAAAAAAGAGATCAACGCCCTGCTGAAAAAAGCAGGTCTTGCTGAAAAATACAGGATTCCGGAAGCATGACCCCACAACCGCACGGAACATCACATCAACCCTTGCCGCCGCGCCATACCGCCAGGAGAACGTGTATGATCTACCATCCACCTGTCATGAGCATAAAACCCCGGTACGCGGTTCCGCTGTTTTGCGTGCTGGTGTGCGCCGGCCTGGCCGGCAACGCCTTTCCGGTTTCCATTCTCAACGCCCATTTTATATTCGGCAGCCTCTTTGCCATGCTGGCCCTTCAGGTTTTTGGCTGGATTCCGGGCCTCGCGGCCGGGGCTGTTATCTCGGCCTACACCTGGCTGGCCTGGAACCACCCCTGGGCCATGGTCACCATGACCGCCGAGGTGGCGGTGGCGGGCTGGCTTTTTACCCGCCGCCGATGGTCCCTGGTCACGGCCGACACTGTTTACTGGCTCTGCGTGGGCCTTCCCCTGGGGTTTGTCTGCTTCCGGTTCATCTCCGGTCTTCCGATGGGCAACGCCCTGTTTCTGCTCGCCAAGCAGGCGATCAATGCATTGGCAATGCCGTTGATCGTCTGCTTGGCGA
>JAXHVI010000112.1:0-21195 GCA_034189195.1 Thermodesulfobacteriota bacterium
ATCATGGATGAGCAGTACCTGCTGGCCTGTGTGCGATATATTGAGAACAATCCTGTCCGGGCAAAGCTGGTCAAGTCTCCAGAGCTGTGGCCCTGGAGCAGTGCTTCGGCCCACATGCAGGGCAAAGATGACGCACTGGTCAGGGTCGCACCTCTTCTTTTAACATGCAGCAGGCGATGCGGTATTCCGGCCGGCCGTCGGGCCGCCAGGAGAGATTGCCCGGCTGCACCAGCCGGTTCATCACGCACCCTTCGGCAATGTCCAGCTCAAACAGGTCGGCCTCGTTGATACGCGGGGTTTCGATCAGCCGGTTGTTTTCAAAGGCCAGGCTGTGCATGGGAAAGTCCTCGCACAGGGGGCACCGGTAGACCCGGCCGTTGGGAAAGATAAAGTAGTTGTCCGCCACCCGGCCCGCGCATTCAAACACTTCGGCCTCGTCCAAAAACACTTTCGGGTAGGTGACAATAATGCCGTGATCGGCAATCGCCATGGCCGCCGCCGGTACATTTTCCCGCCATTGTTCCCGTGATACCTGGCCCATGTCCCGGGCGGCCTTGTTTCCTGCTGATTTGCCGCGAATGCCCAGCACCTGGATAAACATTCTGGTAATCCCCAGCCGGCCCGCCAGGTCGGGCATGGCGGCAAGCTCGTGCAGGTTGGCCGTGCTGACCGTGTAAATCAGGCTGGTGGCAAACCCTCTGGCATTGGCCTTTTGAATCCCGTCCAGGCAGGCCTCGTAGCTGCCTTTTCCCCGAATGGCGTTGTTGGTTTCCGGTGTGGCACCGTCTAAGGAAAAGCTGATGTAGTCAATGGTGTCGGGGGTGGTTTTATCAAGTATATCGTTGAACAGGTAGCCGTTGGTGTCGATGGTGATCGAATCATAGCCGATTTTCCGGGCATGGGCCGCGGCTTCGGCCAGGTCCGGGTGCAGGGTGGGCTCTCCGCCAAGGAGAATAAGGTTGGCCCTGCGCGTGGCCGGGGAGAACGCCTCCAGCCACCGGCAGATGGTCTCCAGGGGCAGTGTATCGGCGCCGTGCTGGCCGGGATTGATGTAACAGTGGGCGCAGTGGAGGTTGCACCGGGTGAGAATGTGAAAAAAAACATTGACCGCCTCTCTGGAAAAGGAGACGGTCTTTTTTTCGTGCGGCAATCGGGGTGTCATAAC
Organism: Thermodesulfobacteriota bacterium; assembly: GCA_034189195.1. GTDB lineage: Bacteria > Desulfobacterota > Desulfobacteria > Desulfobacterales > Desulfosudaceae > Desulfosudis. The sequence continues at coordinate 1,166 of JAXHVI010000112.1, forward strand.
AGATTGTGGCGGCAGGAAATCATCGGCTATTTTCCCTGAAGCTTTTTTCGAAGCTTGCCCGCCTCCATCTTGGCCTTGATCAGTTCGGTGTTGGTGAGCCGCAGCCGGGCGCTCATGTACTCGGCGAAGATCCGGTAAAGCAGCAGGATAAAGTCTAAGGTCTCTTCCTTGTCGGTGCTGGTGCCGGACGGGTAATGCTTGTGGGCCGAGGTGTTCACCGCCAGGCAGATCGTGTGGCCGTCGGCATAGACATCGGCGGACCGGCCTTCATCGTCGATGATTCGCATCTCGCCGAAGATCTCGCCGACAGAATTGATCCGGGTGATTTCGATACCCCGTTTTTTGATGATCACCCTGCCGGTGAGCAGGAAGTAGAGCCAGGGATCCACGTCCCCTTCCTTGATGATCAACTCGCCGTCGTCATACTCCCGAATCTTGCTCAGCCGCAGGATTTTGGCCAGGTTGCGTGTTTCAAAGTGCTTTAACGCAGGGATGCTCATCAACTTCTGAATGTTCTGAATATTGTCTTTCAGGTATTTGGATTCCAGCATGTGCGTTTCTCCTGTCCAGGAGGCCGATGGTTTCCAGCTGGCCCGGGGAAGGTGGTGGTGGGCGGTACTGGATTTGAACCAGTGGCTTCCACCGTGTGAAGGTGGCACTCTCCCGCTGAGTTAACCGCCCATCTGTCAAGGCCCCGATTTTTTCCCGGTCCGGGTCCTTTGGCCGGGAGCTGAATGTTTACCGCCGCCCGGCGTTCCCCTATAAATAAATAATAGTTGCTCCAAGGTCAAGCATCATTTTCAAAATCGCTGTTTTCTTTTTCCCCGGCCGGTGTCGAATCCGGCGGGTCGTTTTTTACCGCTTCAGGAGCGTCCGACTGTGTTTTGACCGCTTCCTCCGACGCGTCCGCCGGTTCCGGGATACCGGTTTCCCGGTTCGGGGCAGCCAAAGCCGCCGCCGGGGCGTCGTCCGGCGGGGTCTGGTCTGCCGTGGGTGTGTCTGTCAGAACCTCGTCCGGCGGTGTGTCATTTTCCGCCGACTCGTTTTCTTCACTGTCTGAAACCGGTTCCTCTAATCCGTCAATGTCGGTCTCCACCAGGGGCGGTTCCGTTTCGCCGTCGGCGCTTCGGGCAAAGTCCTGAATCTCCTTGAGGGTGGGCATGTCCCGCAGGCTGCGCAGGTTGAACACCTCTAAAAAGCGCTGGGTGGTGGCATAGATCAGGGGCCGTCCGGGAATCTCCTTTTTCCCCAGGATGCGGATCAGCTTGCGCTCCAGCAGGGTGCGCAGGATGGCGCCGGAGTCCACCCCCCGGATTTTTTCCACGTCGGCCCGGATCACCGGCTGGTGATAGGCAATGATGGCCAGGGTCTCCAGGGCCGCCTTGCCCAGCCGGGTGGGCGGCGGTTTGAACATGCGCTTGATCCACTCCTTGTAAGCGCTCCGGGTGCGGAACTGGTAGCCTTCGGCCACCTCGCTCAGGACAAAGCCGCCCTGCCGGGCCTCGTACTCCGCCTTCAGCTCGGCCAGGGCCTGGCGAATGTCACCCATGTCGCCGTCCGTGATCACTTTTTTGATGGCCGATGGGCTCAGCGGCGTGTCGGTGACGAACAGCAGACTTTCAATGATGTTTTTCAGTTCGGTGGGGTTCATTGGTAAAACAGCCTTATCACGCCGTTGTGCGTATGCTGCCGCACAGCGACAATGCTCAGTTTCACCATTTCAAGCAGGGCCAGAAAGGTGACCACGATATCACTTTTGGTATAGTTTTCCTCAAACAGCTGGTCAAAGGTGACGGACCGGTTTTTTTCGAGAATGTCCACGATCTGTGAGATGCGTTCCTTGATGGAGATGACTTCTGTGGACAAAGAGAGGGTGGTGGATGCCGGCAGCCGGTCCAGGATGTTCTGAAACGCGTCGATCAGTTCAAACAGGCCCACCACGATCATGCCGTCGTCGGCCTCGGCGGCCAGGGCCTTTCGGTCGGTGGGCCGCACAAAGGTGTCTTCATTCAGAATGTCCCGGCTGCTCAAGGTCTCGGCCGCGTTTTTGATCTGCATGTACTCTTCAAGTGCCCGGGTGATCTCCATGCGCGGGTCTTCGTCATCGTCCGGCCCGTTGTGGGAGGGGAGCAGGGTGCGGGACTTGATGTTGGTGAGAATGGCGGCCATGTAGAGAAAATCGCCGGCCACGTCGATGTTCATCAGCTTCAGCCACTCGATGTATTCCAGAAACTGGCGGGTGATGTCGGCAATGGGAATGTCGTAGATGCTCACCTCGTTTTTCTTGATGAGGTGCACCAGCAGGTCCATGGGGCCTTCAAAGATGTCGGTCTTGACCTTGTAGGTGTCGTCCTGCCGCATGGCCCGCCTTTTTTCCGAAACCGTTTCGATCACAGCCGTACCCCGGCCCGCACCGCTTCCATGGTCTGCCGGGCCACGGCCCGGGCCCGGTCCGTGCCGTCGGCCAGAATCTGTTTCACCCGGTCGGGCCGCTCCATGTAATGGGCCCGTTTTTCGCGGATGGGGGCAAGGCCCTCGGCCAGGGAAACAGCCAGGTTCTTCTTGCATTCCACGCATCCCAGGGCCGCCGACCGGCACCCGGCATCAATCTCTTTGACCCGGCCGGGGTCGGTGTAAAGCCTGTGAAACTCGAACACGTTGCACACGCCGGGGTCGCCGGGGTCGCTTTTTCTGGCCCGCTGGGGGTCGGTGATCATGCGGCTGGTGCGTTCGGCAATGGTTTCCGGGGGGTCGCCCAGGTAGATGGCGTTGTCGTAGCTCTTGCTCATCTTGCGGCGGTCGATGCCCAGGATGCGGGCCGTGGCCTTTGTCAGCAGGGCCTGGGGTTCCCGGAACACCGGGCCGTAGAGGTGGTTGAACCGCCGGGCGATCTCCCGGGTGATCTCCACGTGGGGAATCTGGTCTTCCCCCACCGGCACCGCGTCGGCCAGGTACATGATGATGTCCGCGGCCTGCAACACCGGATAGCCCAGAAACCCGAAAGTGGAGACATCTTTTCCCGCCAGCTGGGCCATCTGGTCCTTGTAGGTGGGGTTGCGCTCCAGCCAGGACAGGGGCGTGATCATGGAAAGAATCAGAAACAGTTCGGCATGCTCCTTGACATGGGACTGGACAAACAGGGTGCTCTTTTCCGGCGACAGGCCGGCGGAAAGCCAGTCCGCGGCCATCTCCAGGGTAAATTCGTCAAGCCCCACCGGGTCTTCGTAGTTGCTGGTCAGCGCGTGCCAGTCGGCCACAAAATAGAAACATTCGTATTCGTCCTGAAGGGCCACCCACTGGTTGAGGGCGCCGTGCAGGTTGCCCAGGTGCAGCGGGCCTGTGGGCCGCATGCCGCTTAATATCCTTTTTTTTCCGCTCATTGCCGCTCCGTATGCCGTTGCTGCGTCAGAATCCCGTGGCCATCAGGGCAACCCCGTTCCGGCCCAGGGCCAGGACGACCAGCGGGGTGATCAGGGCGTTGATGACGCTGAACACCACATCCGCCTTAATAATAAATAAAAACAGAAGGATCATTATACCGAAGCGTTCCATGGATGCAACCCGTTTTTGAAGGCCAACCGGCAGGAACACGGTGATCACCCGGCTGCCGTCCAGGGGCGGAAGGGGAATCATGTTGAACACGGCCAGCACCGCGTTGATCAGCACGGAAAACCAGAGCAGCAGCAGGAGTTGCGAGGCCACCATGGCGGCCGGGGACCCGGCCGGGGCCCAGGCCCGGGCACCGGCCAGCACCAGGCGGAACAGGATGCCCGAGGCGGCCAGGCAGACCAGGTTGGCGCAGATCCCGGCCAGGGAGACCACAATCACCCCTTTTTTGTATTCCCGGAACAGGCCCGGATTGATGGGCACAGGCCTGGCATAGCCGAACACAAAAGGGGCACTGGCAAGCACCAGCATCAGGGGCAGAATGATGGACCCCGCAATGTCGATGTGGCGAAGGGGATTTAAGGTGATGCGGCCGGCCCGGGCAGCGGTGTCGTCGCCCATTTTCCAGGCGGCAAACCCGTGGGCCGCCTCGTGAACGCCCACGGCAAACAGAACAGGCAGGACCATGATCACAATCCGGTTGATCGTTTCAAACATAATAGTTTTAAATCCTTATCTTACTCTTACTCTTATTCGCGCTCGTGCTCTTACTCGTAATCGATCAAAACATGACCGGTTTATTTCGGTCACGGTCACGGTCACGAGCACGAGCACGATTTGATTAGAATCATCGGCGTTTCCACCAGCCGTCGGGGTCATTTGCGTAGCGCATGGCAAATTCCAGCTCGTCCTCGCGGGTGCGGACCTTTTCATCCAGCCGGGCGTAAAGGATCTTTCTTAAGATTTCGCTGTAGAGCGGGCCCGGGGCGATGCCGATCTCGTTTAAGTCCTTGCCCTTGATCAGGGGCGCAACATGCTGAAGGGTGAGGATGTAGTGGGAGATGTGTTTTTTCACGGTGTCGCTGTCGGTCACGGACATGACGTACAGCATCTGCTCCACCCTGAAGCCGAACAGCCGCTGGTAAAGCTCGCTGTTTTTTATCCCCGGATTGCGCTGAATCCAGTGGAGAAAGGTGTCTGCCTCGCGCCGGCCGGCGTCGGCCAGCTCCCGGTGGCGGGGCGGCAGTTCCAGCCGGTCGCACAGATTCCCGGTGATGGGCTGGTCCATGCCCCGCATCAGGACCATGAGGTAGACCATCCACTTCATGTAGGGCTTGTCCACGAACAGCAGGTCGTACCACGACACCGCCTCCCGGGTGGCGTGCAGCGCGGCCACGGTCTTCTTGTCGATTTTCAGTGCCTCGTGCAGGGAGACCAGCAGATTGAACTCGGCCAGCCGCTCAATGGCCGGCACCGGATCATCCTCTTCCAGGATCTGCCGCAGCTCGCCAAAGACCCGGTGGCCACTCAGGCGCCGGAAGAAATCCATTTTTACCGCGTTTTTGATCAGCCCCTCGGTCATTTTGCCGATGGTAAACCCGAACCGCTGCTCAAACCGCACGGCCCGGAAGATGCGGGTGGGGTCTTCCACAAAGCTTAAGCTGTGCAGCACGCGGATGGTCTTTTCCTTGATGTCCCGCTGGGCCGAGAAAAAGTCCACCAGCAGGCCGAACTTGTCCGGGTTCAGGCAGACGGCCAGGGTGTTGATGGTAAAATCCCGGCGGAACAGATCCAGCTTGATGGAGCTCATCTCCACCGTGGGCAGGGCCGCGGGAAACTGGTAATACTCCAGCCGGGCCGAGGCCACGTCGATCTTGGAACCGTCGGCAAAGGTGATCACCGCGGTGCCGAATTTCCTGTAGTAGTGGACCCGGGCCTTCATTCGACCGGCAAACTCCCTGGCAAAGGCGATGCCGTCGCCTTCGATCACGATGTCCACATCCTCGGTGGACCGGGAAAGAAACAGGTCCCGCACGAATCCGCCCACCACGTAGGCGCTGTACCCCAGCTCCGCCGCGGTGTCGCCCGCGCTTTTGAGAATGTCCAGAACAGGGGGCGTCAGCCGCTCGTTCATCATCCGTTTGATGTCCCGGGTCTTGGGATGGGCCTGAATCTGGGTGGGGGCCGGCTGTCGCTGGTTGCCCGCCTCCCGCTGGTAGACCAGGGTGTTGAGCAGGTCGGTGCGGGTGATCACGCCGATGACGGCCCCGTTTTCCACCACCGGCAGCAGGCGCTGGCTGTTTTCAATGATCTTGCGCTGAATATCGGCCAGCTCGTCGTCGGGCCCGGCCAGGGAGAGGTCGGTGTTTATGTATTCGCTTACCGGTGCCTCCTCCAGCTTGTGATAGAGGATCTTTTCTATCACCTGGCGCGTGATGAATCCCAGCAGCCGGCCCCTGGCCTCCGGCTCTTCGGTGACCAGCAGGGCGTTGATGTTGTAGCGGGTCAAAAGCTCCCCGGCGGCCCGGCAGGAGATGTCCGGGGTGGCCGCAATTACCGGTGTGGACATGATCTCTCTTGCCAGGGTGGTTTTTCGGACCTGCATGCGCAGGATGGCCAGCAGCTCCTGCTCCACCTGGGGCAGGGTCATGTGCTTGATGCCGGCCGAGGCGGCAAAGGGGTGGCCGCCGCCGCCAAAGGGGTTGAGAATCTGGCCGGCGTTCACCTCGTCCGCCTTGGAGCGGCCCACGATATAGACCTTGTTGCCCATCTGGGCCAGGGCGAACAACACGTTGATGCCCTTCATCTTCTGCATCTTGTGAACCAGGAAGGCAAAGTCCGGCACATACTCCTCGGTGTAGATGGAGGCAAGGGTTACGTCCATGCCGTTGATCTTGTGGGTCCGGGAGTTGTTGATCATGTTGTTTAAGATGCCCACCTGCTCCGGGGTCATCTCCCGGGAGACGATGTTGGCGATGGTGTTGATGCTGGCCCCTTTTTCAAGAAAAAAGGCGGCGGCGCTGAAATCCTTGGGCGTGGTGGAGGTAAAGGTGAAGCTGCCGGTGTCCTCATAGATGCCCAGGCACATCACCGTGGCCTCGTCCGGGGAGATGGGAATATCCTGTTCCTTCAGCATGCGGGCCAGAATCGACACCGTGGCGCCGGTGGCCTCGTATACCCGAAGGTCGGCGGTCACGTCGCCGTCGGCGGCCGGATGGTGGTCGTAGACATGGACCTCCAGGCCCGGGTTGGCCAGCAGGTCGGCCGTTTTTCCGATGCGGTCCTTCTGGCTGGTGTCCACCAGCACCAGCCGGGAGACCTTTGATCCGTCGATCTGGCCGATGTCGCCCATGTTGAACAGGTAGGCCATGGAGTTGATGAAAAAGTTGCGCAGGTTCTTTTCGCTGGAGCCGGGCAGCACCACGATGGAGCCGGGATAGAGCTTCTGGGCCGCCAGCACCGACGCAATGGCGTCAAAGTCGGCGTTGATGTGGGTGGAGATGACCGTGAGGCCGTCTTTGTCTGCTGTCTGGTTCACCGGGAATGGTCCTTGCCACCTGCGCGGGTGTTTTCACTCATTGTCGACATGACCGCCCCCAGGGCCGGTCGATATTTGAATATCTGACAATAGGGTATATCGTTTTTTTTATCAAGCAACGGTACTCAAACGGCAGATCGCGCTTCAAGAAACTTTCATGTCCCGCACGGCCCTCCCGTACCCGTCATTACCCGGCTCGACGGCGCCGCAATGGGCGGGGGCGTTGTTATGGAGACGGGCCGGGCTTAAAACATTCAGGTTTGTAGTGTGCCCGTAAGGGCATTCAGCAGAACGGTATCAACGAACGGCCTCTGATGGGTGCCACGGGCCAGGCGACAGCTTGCCCGTGTTTGTTTTAAACGTCATTGCGGAGGAGCAACGCGACGAGGCAATCTCCATCGCATACGGCAAAGACTGCTTTGCTTCGCTTGCAATGACACAGAGTGCGTTCAAAATTGCTTTCCCTGGCTAAAGCCCTTTCAGCAGCTTCTCATGAATATTGTCAAACCCGTGTTGGACATCACCAGCACCACATCCCCGGCAGCGGACCTGTCCTTTAGAAAATCCACGATGGCGTCGGCCCCGTCAAAACGGTACGCCTCCTTGCCCCTTTTAATCAGGTCATCGGCCGGCTGCTGTGAAGAAAACCGCATGCCCCCGGGCACCTTTTCCGGCAGGGGCACCCGGCTGACACACACCATGTCCGCCAGGTCAAAGGCCTTTGCGTAATCCTGCTGGAACACGTTGCGCATGCCGGTGCTGGTCCGGGGTTCAAACACCGCGATCAGCCGTCCCTCCGGGTAAAACGGCCGAACCCCGGCAATGGTCGCGGCCACGGCCGTGGGATGGTGGGCACAATCGTCCATCACCGTAACCCCGCGCACCACGCCCCGCACCTCCTGCCGCCGCCCGGATGCTTAATGGGCGCGGCTTGAAGGTGACCGAAAGGTGAACCGACAGGCGAGAATGTCTACCGTCGATTAATTTTTATTCGGCCGAAAGGCGGTTTGCGGGAAGTTACGTGCAAAATTCAGGAATAAGATTGTTGAATTTGTAAAAAGTTATAGCCATACCCCCTTTGGTGCCTGTAGAATAGGCCAAAATCGTTTTTATGCCCCATGAAAGGCACCGGCTCCGCCATGACCGACACACGCCATCTTTATCAGCAGCCGGCTCCCGGCTCCCGCATGCTGCGGTTCCGGGGCGACACCGTGACCTTTGTGCTGGAGCTGTCTGAACCGGCCGAGGGCGCGGCCTGGATCCGCACCAACATCGGCCACGGCGCCATGGTGCGGCGGGCCGTGATCGACGCGGTGGAAGCCGATATCCCGCCCCTTGGCAAGGAGTGGTTTGATATTCTTATGACCAGGGAGACCGGCACCCGGTTTTCCATCACGCTGCCCCTGGCCGAGGTGGGCCATTTTGAGGCCAAGTGCTTTTTCATGGGTGCCGGTGAGACGATTCCGGCATGGCCGGAAGGCCCTAACACGGAGATCAACGTGGGGCCGGCCGGTACCTGCTGCGCCAACATCATCTACAACGCCTTTGTGCGCCAGTTCGGCCCCAACAAGAGCGGGGCCGGGCTGCCGGACCCGCGCGACGCGGCCTGCGTCGAACTGCTGGACAAAAAAGACTATACCGTGATTCCCAAATCCGGCACCTTCCGGGACCTGATCCGCCACCTGGACTTTATCACCGGCATGCTGGGATGCCGGGTGATTCACCTGCTGCCCATTCACCCCACGCCCACCACCTACGGCCGCATGGGCCGGTTCGGCAGCCCCTATGCGGCCTTGAGCTTTACCGGGGTGGATCCGGCCCTGGCCGTGTTTGACCCAAAGGCCACGCCCCTGGAGCAGTTTGCCGAACTGGTGGACGCCATTCACGCCCGCTACGCGAAGCTGATTCTTGACATCGCGGTCAACCACACCGGATGGGCCGCCACCCTGCACGAGACCCATCCCGAATGGCTCAAGCGGGACCATGACGGTAAAATCCAGGTGCCCGGGGCCTGGGGCGTCACCTGGAGCGACCTGACCAGCCTGGACTATTCGAAAAAGGATCTGTGGCAGTACATTGCCGACGTTTTTCTCACCTGGTGCCGCCGGGGTGTGGACGGGTTCCGGTGCGACGCCGGATACATGATTCCGGTGCCGGCCTGGACCTATATCATTGCCGCGGTGCGGGACCAGTACCCGGACACCATCTTTTTTTTAGAAGGTTTGGGCGGCAAGATATCAGTGACCCGGGACCTGCTCAACCGGGCCGACTTCAACTGGGCCTACTCGGAGCTGTTCCAGAACTACGACCGGGCACAGATCGAACACTACCTGCCGGAAACCATCGACATCTCCCATACAGACGGCCTGGCCGTTCACTTTGCCGAAACCCACGACAACAACCGGCTGGCGGCCCGGTCCGTTGTGTGGGCAAAAATGCGCACGGCCCTGTGCGCCCTGACCTCGCATCACGGAGGGTTTGGTTTTGCCAACGGCGTGGAGTGGCTGGCCACGGTCAAAATCGATGTGCATGACGCCTCGTCCCTGAACTGGGGTAACCCGGAAAACCAGACCGGCCATATCCGGCGGCTCACCATTCTGCTGCGCACCCATCCGGCCTTTTTCGAAAAGGTGGAGATGCACCTGATCGGCCAGGGGCCGGGCAACCATCTGGTCCTGCTGCGCCGCCACCTGCCGTCGGGCAGGGCACTGATAGTGGCGGCCAACCTGGACGACCGGCACCCCACACCCTGCGCGTGGGCCGCGCCGCCGGAATTTACCGGCCTGGATTATATCGACCTTTTAACCCAAGCCCCCTTTGCGGTGACCGTGGACGGCTCCCGGCATGCCTGCGACCTGGAGCCGGGCCAGGTGGTGTGCCTGACCACCGACGACAGCGACCTGCACCTGCTGCAGCAACCGGACGACCTCTCTTTTATTCCGCCGAAAATTCTGGATCAGCGGCTGCGGGCCAAGGTCCTGGATATCTTTTGCCATTATTACAACACGGTCAACGTGGCCGGCCTGGACCTGGCCGGCCTGGACCGGCAACTGGCCAAAGACCCGGCGGCCTGCTGCCGCCTTCTGAACCCGCACAGCGATGAACCCCGGGTGGCGCGCTGGCAGTGGCCCGCTGACACCCGGCGGGAGGTGATGGTGCCGCCCGGCCATTTCCTGCTGGTTTCGGCCCCGGACCCGTTTTGCGCCACGGTGATGGAGGCCGGGCCGGCCGGCCGGAAAACCGTTGGGTGTGAAGAGAGCCTGCCGGCGGCGAACGGCACCTTTTTTGCCCTGTTTGCGCCGTGGCCGGAACCCGCAACGCCGGCCCGGCGGACGATTCACCTGGTGGTGTATGAAAAACAGGAAAACCGCCATGCCGAAGGTCACCTGCTTTTTCTGGGCGATGCGCCTGATCCCCGGGTTTCAACAACTTTCACCCGCACCGACCTGGCCGGCGGCGACCACCTGCTGCTGTCCACCAACGGCCGGGGCGGCATGTGCCGGGCCCACGCGTGGTGGGGAAGGCTGGCCAGCAAGTACGACGCCCTGCTGGGGGCCAACCTGAATCCCGATTTTCCCGAAGACCGGCGCATTCTGTTTGCCCGGTGCCGGGCCTGGGTCGTATTCCAGGGCTACTCCCAGGAGATCTGCTTTGACTGCCTGGATACGTTTGCCTGTCAGGAAAACCGCGGAATCTGGGCCTTCAAGGTGCCGGTGGGCCAGGGCCAGAACATCGACCTGGTGGTCACCGTTGCCATGGCGCCGGGTGAAAACCGCACCGATATCACCTTTGACCGCCTGCCCGCCGGCGACCACCCGGAAAAACTGGCCGACACGTCGCCGGTTCGCCTGATCCTGCGGCCCGACATCGAGGACCGGAGCTTTCACGAAACCACCAAGGCTTTTGCCGGGCCGGAGCATGCCTGGCCCGCCGCGATCACGGCCCTGGCCGACGGGTTTGTCTTTGCCCCGGCCCCGGAACGGCGCCTGACCCTGACAGTTGCGGGCGGCACCTTTGTGCCCGAGCCCGAGTGGTACTACATGGTCCACCGGCCCCTGGAGGCCGACCGGGGCATGGACCCGTCGTCCGACCTGTTCAGCCCGGGCTATATCTTTGTTCCTTTTGAAGGCGGACAAAGCGCCCGCCTGACCGCATCCGCGGAAGCAGCGGTTGGAGAGACGGCCGGTGCGCCTGTCCTGCCGGCCCATAAACCTGCTGCCTCCGATGTTCCCGCACAAACCCTGGCGCGGGCCGCCCTTGACGCCTACGTGGTGCGCCGCACGCCTTTTCTGTCGGTTATCGCCGGGTATCCCTGGTTTCTGGACTGGGGCCGGGACTCCCTGATCTTTACCCGGGGCCTGATTGCCGCGGACATGACCGGCGAGGCCCTGGCCGTATTAAAGCAGTTCGGCCGGTTTGAAGAGCGCGGCACCCTGCCCAACATGATCGCCGGCGACAATGCCGGCAACCGGGACACGTCGGACGCGCCCCTGTGGTTTATCACGGCCTGCGCCGACCTGGTCCACCGCCATCCGGACAAAAACGTTCTTTCCGAACCCTGCGGGGACCGGACCCTGGCCGAGGTGCTGGTCTCCATCGGCGAGGCCTATGTCAGGGGCACCCCCAACGGCATCCGCGTGGATCCGGCCTCCGGCCTTGTTTACAGCCCGGCCCATTTTACCTGGATGGACACCGATTTTCCGGCCTGCACGCCCCGGCAGGGGTACTGCGTTGAAATTCAGGCCCTGTGGCACGCGGGCCTGACCTTTCTGGCCGCCATCGACCCGTCAGGCCGCAACAACTGGAAAGACCTGGCAGGCCGGGTAAAAGAGGCCATCACTCAAAAATTTGTGCTGCCCCAGGGGTATCTTGCCGACTGCCTTCACGCTCAGGCCGGGGAGCCAGCGGAAACCGCCGCGCCCGACGACGCCCTTCGGCCCAACCAGCTTTTTGCCATTACCCTGGGCGCGATTTCGGACACGGCCCTTGCCGCCTCCATTCTGGATGCCTGCCAGGTGCTGCTGGTGCCCGGCGCCATTCGCAGCCTGGCCGATGCGCCGGTGGCCCGGCCCCTGGAAATTGTTTACCACGGAAGGCGGCTCAACGATCCTTTTTACCCCTACCAGGGCCGTTACACCGGCGACGAAGACACCGGCCGCAAGCCCGCCTACCACAACGGCACGGCCTGGACCTGGCCCTTTCCCGCCTACTGCGAGGCTTGGGCCATGGTGTACGGACAGCCGGGAAAGAAAACAGCCCGGGCTTTGATGACCGGCAGCCTGGAACTGCTGCGCTCCGGATGCGTGGGCCACTTTCCGGAAATCGTCGACGGCGACTGGCCCCACACCCACCGGGGGTGCGACGCCCAGGCCTGGGGAGCATCCGAATGGCTTCGCGTCCGGCGGCTTTTACAGCAGCAGCCGTAACCCTTGATAAAAAATTTTTCCGGTTGTAGGATGGGTTCTACAAATGGGGTTATGTCGCTTTGCAGGAGTTTGTTCCGGTTTTTCACGGTCTGCCTGACAAGGATATGTTCACTGTGTAAAATTTTTTATCACTCTTGTTTTTTCTGGCACGGTGCTGTTTCCGATCCCGGGAAATGTTTAAAACTCCGTCTAATACTTTTTTTACAATGCTTTAAACGAACCATCACCCGAACACTGCACAATACTTCGTATGGCTTTGGCACCGATTTTGCTATTCACTATGAACCGGACCTGTCACCGGCTTTCGCCGGGAACAGGGGCGAATATCAACCCGTTTTTAAGGAGGGAGAAATGAGCATGAAAAAACAGTACCTCAAAGGTAAAAAAGAGTGCAAGGTGACCTTTCGGGTGCCTGGAAAGGCGGCCATGGGAGCAAAGACCGTCAACATCGCCGGCGATTTTAATCACTGGAGCGTGACCGACTCCCCCATGAAAAAACTGAAAAACGGCGACTTCACATTGACGCTCAACCTGAAGACCGGCAAAGAGTACCAGTTTCGTTACCTGATGGACGAAAAAGTATGGGAAAATGACTGGGAAGCTGATAAATATGTGCGTAGTGAATACGGAAACTGTGAAAATTCCGTGGTTGTTGTGTAATCTTCTGTGGCGAGGACCCCGCTCATGAATTTTCTTCAAACATTTCAAGTTTTTCCAAAAGTTCCCGAGCAGCTCAAGTTTCTTGAGGTGCTGGTCAGAAACCTGTGGTGGTGCTGGAACCTTGAGGTCATTGATCTTTTCCGCCGCATCAATCCCAAGCTGTGGGAAGAGTCGGGCCGCAACCCCATTATTTTCTTCACCATGATTGATCAGAACCAGCTCGACAGGCTGGCTAAAGACACCAGTTTCCTGACCAACATGGCGGAGGTAAGGGAAAAGTTCACGCATGACGTAATGCAGCCCTTCGCCGACGCCGGCCCCCGGCCCCGGGGGGAAAAAGAGGTCATCGCCTATTTCTCCATGGAGTTCGGCATTCACGAGAGCCTGCCCCTGTTTGCCGGGGGCCTGGGCATCCTGGCCGGGGATCATCTGAAGGCCTCCTCGGACCTGGGGCTTCCCATTGTCGGCGTGGGATTGTTCTACACCAAGGGGTATTTCCACCAGTACCTGAACCACGACGGATGGCAGCAGGAGGAGTATCCGGCCACCAATCTTTACCACCTTCCGGTGGAACGGGTAAAAGACCCGTCGGACAACGAACTGCGCATCTCCATCATGGGGCCGGACGGCATCATTCAGCTGGCCATCTGGAAAATAGCCGTGGGCCGTGTTTCTTTGTTTCTGCTGGACACCAACATCAAGGAGAACCCCCCGGCCATTCGGGAGATCAATTCCCGGCTCTACCGGTCCACGGGCAAGGTCCGCCTGGCCCAGGAGGTGATTCTCGGCATCGGCGGAATGCGGGCCTTGAAGGCCATGGGATACACGCCGGTGGTGTGCCACATGAACGAAGGCCACTGCTCCTTTTCCACTATTGAACGCCTGGCCCAGATTCGGGCCCAGCACCAGGTGGACCTGAAAACCGCCATCGAGATCAACGCCCGCACCACCGTGTTTACCACCCACACACCGGTGCCGGCGGGCTACGACGAATTTCCGCCGAACATGGTGCGGCCCTACATGGTGCCCTATGAAACCGTCCTGGGTATCTCCGCCGACGAACTGGTGCGATGGGGCCAGGTCGAGGGAACCGATCCCTACCGGCCCTTTTCCATGTTCGTGCTGGGGCTCCACCTGACCCAGGACTTGAACGGCGTCAGCGAACTTCACGGCCGGGTGGCCCGGCGCATGTGGGCCCATGTATGGCCCCGGCTGCCCGAAGAGGAGACCCCCATTTCCCACATCACCAACGGGGTGCATATTCCCTCGTGGATCTCCATTGAAAACGCCCTGCTCTACCAGCGCTACCTGGGACGGGACTGGGCGCTTAAGGCTTGGAACAGCGAGCTGTCCGGCCGCATCGTCGATATTTACGATGAAGAGCTGTGGCGGGCCCACGAAATGAGCCGCACCCGTCTGATCCGGTCGTGCAGAAAATGGATGGCGCAGCAGTACGGCCGCCGCAACGCGCCAAAATCGGTGATGAAAGAGGCGGAATCGGTGTTGGATGACGGGGTGCTGACCATTGCCTTTGCCCGGCGGTTTGCCTCCTACAAACGGGCCACTCTGCTGCTGCGGGACATGAACCGGTTTGAGGCCATATTGAAATCCGAGGAGTGCCCGGTGCAGTTCATCTTTGCCGGCAAGGCCCATCCCAGGGACGACGAAGGCAAGCGGCTGATCCAGCAGCTGGTCCATTTCGCCCGGCACCCGCTCTACCGCCACAAAATCCTGTTTTTGGAAAACTACGACATCAACATTGCCCGGCACCTGGTACAGGGCGCCGATGTGTGGCTCAACACGCCGCGGCGGCCCATGGAGGCCTGCGGCACATCCGGCATGAAGGCCGCTGCCAACGGGGTCCTCAACGTCAGCATCCTGGACGGCTGGTGGTGCGAGGGCTACACCCCGGATGTGGGCTGGGCCATCGGCAACGGCGAAGAGTATGACGATCATAACTACCAGGACACCGTGGAAAGTCAGGCCCTGTACAATGTTTTGGAAAACGACGTGATCCCCTGTTTCTACGACCGGGAAAGCGGCGGCGTGCCCGAGCGGTGGCTGGCCATGATGAAGGCCTCCATGCGCATGGCCCTGGAAGGGTTTTGCGCCCATAAAATGGTCAACCGGTACAACACCCGGTTCTACACCCCGGCCATGGAGCGCTACTACGAACTCACGGAAAACGGGGCCGCAAGGGCGCGGCAACTCAACGAGACACACGACAGGCTGCGCAACAACTGGCACACCATTTCCATTGAGACACCGGAACGGCAGACCGCCGGGTCCTTCCGCATCGGCCAGTCCCTGGTCATCTCGGTGGTGGTCCACCTGGGCACCCTGACCCCGGAAGAGGTGGATGTCGAGCTCTACTACGGCCCCCTCAAGGACGTGGACGCGATCACCGGCGGAAAGACCCAGGCCATGGCCGTAAAAGAAGGCCTGGGCGGAGGGGCCTTTCGCTATGAATGCGCCCTGACCTGCCGGTCCGCCGGCCGGTTCGGGTTCACGGTCCGGGCCATGCCCCGTGCCGATAACTACATCAGATTTACCCCCGGATTAATTACCTGGGCCTAGCCCGAAGATGTCATAAAAATTTACGATGGAACCAAACGGAGGTACAGGTAACAACGCATGTCCCGCATTCGAAAACCCCCCCGCGTGCTGATTGTGACGCCGGAGGTCACCTACCTGCCCGAAGGCATGGGCAACACCGCCAACCACCTGTCGGCCAAGGCCGGGGGGCTGGCCGATGTGTCGGCGGCCCTGGTGTCGGCCCTGTTTGAGCAGGGCGGCGATGTTCACGTGGCCCTGCCCGACTACCGCAGCCTTTTTTCCCACGAGGCTGATCCTATTTTAAACAAAGAGTTTAAAACCATCAAAAAAAAGGTGCCCCAGGAACGCATTCACCTGGCCGAAGACCGGGCCTTTTTCTACATGAACGCGGTCTACTCCAACTACTCCTGGGAAAACATCAAAATTTCCCTGGCCTTTCAGCGGGAGGTGATCAACAACATCGTGCCCAAGGTTCAGCCCGACCTGATTCACTGCAACGACTGGATGACCGGCCTGATTCCGGCCATGGCCCGCGAGCTGGAGATTCCCTGCCTGTTTACCCTGCACAACATCTACACCGTAAAAAAAACCCTGGCCGACATTGAAGACCGGGGTATTGACGCCGCCTCTTTCTGGCGCCATCTGTTTTTCACACGGCCGCCCCACAACTACGAAGAGACCCGGGAGACCAATCCCGTGGATTTTCTGGTGTCCGGCGTGTTTGCATCCCATTTTGTCAACACCGTAAGCCCCACCTTTTTAAAAGAGGTGGTGGATGGCCATCACCCCTTTGTGGAAGAGCCGCTGCGGCAAGAGCTGACCAACAAGTGGGCGGCCGAATGCGCCGCCGGCATCTTAAACAGCCCGGACCCCTCCTTTCATCCCACCGAGGACCCTTACCTGGCTGTTCCCTACGGCCCCAAGACCGTGATGGAGGGAAAGGCGGCCAACAAAAAGCATCTTCAACAATTGCTGGGGCTGGTCGAAAGCCCTGATGCCCCGCTTTTCTTCTGGCCCTCCCGGCTGGACAGGATTCAGAAGGGCAGCCCGCTCATGGCCCATATTCTCTATGACGTGGTCTCCCGTTACTGGCACATGCCCCTGCAGATCGTGTTCGTGGCCAACGGCGAGTTCCAGCCGTATCTCAAGCAGATCGTGTGGGATTTCAACCTGGGGGACCGGGTGGCGGTATGTGACTTTGACGAACGGCTGTCCCATATAGCATACGGGGCGTCTGATTTTGTCCTCATGCCATCGGCCTTTGAGCCCTGCGGCCTGCCCCAGATGATCGGCGCCCTGTACGGTTCGCTGCCCGTGGCCCGTGACACGGGTGGTATTCACGACACCATCACCCAACTGGACATCAGCCGCGACACCGGCAACGGTATCCTGTTCGAGACCTTTGATCCCCAGGGCCTTTCCTGGGCCATGGACCGGGCTGTTGACTTTTTCAACCTGCCCCCTGAAACAAGGGAAGCGCAGATTGCCCGGATCATGAAAGAAAGCCTGGCCGCGTTCAACCATTCAGTCACGGCCAGGCATTATATCGACCTTTACGAACGAATGCTTCACCGGCCCTTTATCAACCCTGAATTCTGAAACGGCACCACCGGAACTTTGCCCATGGATTTCACACCACCGGCCTTCGACAAGACACAGCCCGACACGGTGGCTGCCCTTGTGAAACGGCTGCTGGAAAGGGACGCCCTTCTGACGCCCTATGCCCCGATTCTCGAACGGCGGCTGGGCCGTGTGCTGGCTCTTGAAAAAAAACTGGCCGGTCCGCAGGGCCGGCTGGCCGACAGCGCAACCGACCACGACTATTTCGGGCTGCACCGGGAAGAGAACGGCTGGGTGTTCCGGGAGTGGGCCCCCAATGCCACGGCCATTTTTCTTATCGGCGAGATCAACGGCTGGCAGCCATCAAAGGATTTTTCCCTGACCCGCGTCAGAGACAACGGCTTGTGGGAACTGCGCCTGCCCGGCAACACCCTTTCCCATGGACAGCTTTTCCGGCTCCTGGTCCAGTGGGAGGGCGGCCAGGGAGACCGCATTCCCTCTTATGCCCGCCGGGTGGTCCAGGACCCGCACACCCTGATCTTCAACGCCCAGGTCTGGGAAGCGCCGGCCTATGAATGGCGTCA
Organism: Thermodesulfobacteriota bacterium; assembly: GCA_034189195.1. GTDB lineage: Bacteria > Desulfobacterota > Desulfobacteria > Desulfobacterales > Desulfosudaceae > Desulfosudis. The sequence continues at coordinate 18,877 of JAXHVI010000112.1, forward strand.
CGCGTCACCGGATCTCAGTTCCCAGCCGACACTGATCTATGAAGCCCACGTGGGCATGGCCCAGCAGGAGGGCAAGGTGGGCACCTTTGCCGAGTTTAGCGAAAAGGTGCTGCCCCGGGTCATTGACTCGGGTTACAACACGTTGCAGCTCATGGCCATTCAGGAGCACCCCTATTACGGCTCCTTCGGCTACCATGTCTCAAACTTTTTCGCGGTCTCGTCCCGTTTCGGTACGCCTGAAGACCTCAAGCAACTGGTGGACACGGCCCACGGCGCCGGCCTGCGGGTGATCATGGACATCGTCCATTCCCATGCGGTTTCCAACGAAGTTGAAGGGTTGAGCCGGTTTGACGGGACCCTGCACCAGTATTTTCACGACGGCCCCCGGGGGCTTCACACGGCCTGGGACTCCCGCTGTTTTGATTACGGCAAGGAGCCGGTGCTGCGGTTCCTGCTGTCCAATTGCCGCTTCTGGCTGGAGGAATACCGGTTTGACGGGTTCCGGTTTGACGGCATCACCAGCATGCTCTACCTGGACCATGGACTGGAAAAGGCCTTTACCGGGTATGACGACTATTTTAACGACAACGTGGACGAAGACGCCCTGGCCTGCCTGTCCCTGGCCAATCGGGTCATTCACCAGGTCCGGCCCGACGCCATCACCATTGCCGAAGACATCAGCGGCATGCCGGGGCTGGCCACGCCCATTGAGGCCGGGGGCATCGGTTTTGATTTCCGGCTGGCCATGGGGATTCCGGATTACTGGATCCGGCTGGTCAAGGAATACGCCGACGAGGACTGGCCCATGGGCCATCTGTGGCACGAACTCAACAACCGCCGCTATGACGAAAAATCGATCAGCTATGCCGAGTCCCACGACCAGGCCCTGGTGGGGGACCAGACCCTGATGTTCCGCATGGCCGGAGCCGCCATGTACCACCACATGTGCGTGGATGATCCCGACACCACCGTGGACCGTGCCATGGCCCTTCACAAAATGATGCGGTTTATCACGCTGACCACGGCCGGCCACGGCTACCAGAGCTTTATGGGCAACGAGTTCGGCCATCCCGAATGGATCGATTTTCCCCGGCCGGGAAACGCCTGGTCCTATCACTACGCCCGGCGCCAGTGGCACCTGGTCGATGACCCCGGCCTGAAATATCAATTCTTACAGGCCTTTGACCGGAAGATGATCGACCTGATCAAGCGGTTCTCCGTGCTGGACGACCCCTGGCCCTACCTGCTCTACGAACACAATGACGACAAGATTATCGCCTTTTCCCGGGCCGGGCTGGTGTTTGTGTTCAACTTTCACCCCACCCGGTCCCACGCTGACTATGCCATTCACGCGCCCGCCGGCAAATACACCATGATTCTAAACAGCGATGACGCGGCATTTGGCGGCCACCACCGTCTGGCACCGGACCAGGAGCATCTCACCCTTCCCATGCCCAACACCAAAACGGCCCACCGGCTCTTTCTCTACCTTCCCACCCGCACCGCCCTGGTGCTGAAACCGGATAAAGCGTAAGCATCCACGGGCAAGCTTCGCCTGGCCCGTGCCACCCATTGAAGATCAGCCTGCCCTTGACGGGTGCCACGGGCCAGGCGAAGCTTGCCCGTGCCGACGTTAATCATGGCAACCGCCAGGGTGGCGCCGGCAACTTGTTGAAGGTCTGTCTTCTGAAGCATATTATCGCTGATTGTAGGTGTCCAGGAATTCCTGGTCGGTGATGCCTGCCTGTTTGATGGCGCTGCCGGATATTTTCGGCAGTTCAGGCATGGGCGGCGGTGGATATCTCAAAGGTGGTGAGGAAGGGACGGGAAAAGGGCTTTAAGGGGAACTCTTCAAGATAGAGCTCAGTTGCTTCCTTCAGGTTTTCGATGGCTTCCTCTACGGCAGCCCCCTGGCTGGCGGTTCCTACCTCAGGGCAGGCGGCCACATAAAGGTCGTCCTCCTGGTGAATGATTGCGGTAAATGTTTTCATGGCTCCCACTTCCTTTTCGTTCCGGTCATGGTCATAATTATCAGCAGTTACGCAAGGTATGTCAAAGGGTTTTTGTAAATCGCGCAAATGCCGACAAGATCAATCCGCCACCGTTAACATGGCGCCGGCTCAACACATGCGTCATTGCGAGGAGCGAAGTGACGCGGCAATCTTCTCCGCTTCTGTTTTATCGTTAAGCCGCTGGGGCTAGTGTCATGTCACGCATTCAATGTTGGATAAAGCCTTTTAAGTTTGATGCGGGCATCCTTGGTTGTGAACCGCCAGTTGATCACCGCATTTTGTGTGTTTCGGTGGCATTGCCAGGCAT